>JALNYR010000195.1 GCA_023229725.1 Dehalococcoidia bacterium
GTCGGCCGTTTCCAACTGTGCGATGTGACCGCCGATGACGCGCATGTGTTCGACCGCTTCGACGAGAGCAGTCGGCGGCGTGTCTTCCGTCGCAGCGTCCGGTCCGCCGGGACACCCGCTGCCGTCTTCGACGGCCAGCCAGTGCCACATGTCCGTGGCGAGCTTCTTTGAACGCATCTGTGTCGAGAAGAACCACGGCCGCAGAGCCATGAACGCGGCGACCGTGAGGCCGCCCGTTTCGATCAGCCGGCACACGGCGTTCCACCGCACGGCGGTACGCGCCAGCCGGGCACGGATCGCGGCGGAGCTCATGGAGAGCCGTTTCACGCGCGACACGACGGTGTACACCGTAGATCCCCGTGCAACGCCGGCACGCTTCTTGCAGGCAGGTGCGACGAGGTTGCGCGTCTCGATATCCTCTGCGGCCGCGTGTTTGGCCAGGAGTTTCTCGACGTACATCTTGTAGCCGTCGCCGAGGACCCGGCACATATCGTCGAGGCTCCGTATCTCCTCCGGTTCAAGCCCGCCCGCGGTAGCCGCCTGGAGGGCTCGGTCGACGGATGTCGACGCCGCCAGGCGCTCGCCCGTGGTCACAACGCCCTCGGCCGGCGGTGACGGGGCCACAGCAGGCGCGGTCGCCAGTGGTGGGCCGGCGCGTTCGGCAGCGGTGGCGTGCTCGGCCAGAACCGCGACACCGGTGGCCCCCGCCGCTAGCCATGGGACGAAGGGCCGGAGCAGATCTGGTACTGTGGCCATCGGGCGGATGTGGCTGTGCGTACACAGCGGGCAGAGCAGCACGTCTGTGACGTCCACCGGAGCCGTGGCCGCTGCCAGCCCCGTCTCCGAGAGGTCCGTCGTAAAGTCGTCGCAGCCGAGGCAGGCTCGAGTGATCGCCGACCGCATGATCCGTGCCAGGGCCGGTCCGTTTAGAGGCGGCACGAACGCACCGAGCGCAGCTGCCGCGCTGCTACACAAAGTCGCCCGTGCGTCGCCCTCCGCGATTGCAGCCCACGCTGCCGCGGCGACTGCTCGCAGCAGCGTGCCACAGTCGCTCTGCTTCCGCCCAATCAGTGCGATGAAAGCGTGCGTGGCAGCTGGATCGGCGGTCGCCAGGGACACCGCTTCCCGTCCCGCGAACTCCGACCACCGGTCAGTGGTTATCGCCGCCACCGGCGGCGGCCGAGGCGACGGCGGTCTGCTTGGCCGTCGGCGGTGGCGACCCCGTTCGCTAGACGTGCCGCGCCCGAAGCCGCGCCTCGCGCCGCGGCCACCGCGTGACCCCCTACCGCGGATCGGTAGGCCGCGGCCGTTCAGTAGCGGCTGGCCGCAGTCCGCGTCATCCGATTCCCGGGAAGAGCTCGAGGTGCTGTCCTCATCCTCGTCGCTGCTTCCATCACTGCTATCGGTACCGTCGTCGCGCTGGGCCGGTTTCGTTGTCATGACGTGCGTGGCCAGCTGTTTCTACACCCCTTTTTACTGCCACCCAATTGGAACATAAGTGGAAATGAAAAAAACCGCCAACATGACGTCCTTGACCGGTTTGCCAGAACAGATCCACGAACTCGAGGAGATTCGCGCCATTCGCATTGCAGCAGCTGCCCGGGCAACGGAATTAAGTGTAAACATACGCCAACTGGAGGCACGGTTCGCCGAAGGCCTCGGCGCGCTTGTTCGCGACTGTGAACGTCAACTCGGCCTCAAGCTGCCGCCAGGCCTCGATCCGGATTGCGTGCTCAACTACCTTGCCCGGGCCGTTTCGGCTACTGCATCCAATGAGACCATACGCAGCATCTTCAGAACGTACCCGGGCTCGCGTTCCTGATCGTGTATGCCTTTTTCCCGCTTCACCACCCATGCACCTTTAAATGAAAATCACTTTCCAACATTTAGCGACACGGCCATTGCTATCGTTTTTTAAACTCTCGTCCCCTCCCCTTTCTGTCCCGCGTCTAGCCGGTTTCAGTTGGCGTATGTCCTTGAATCGTGCTGCCCGGACCCTCCACCCTCCCCATTGGCGGTGCAGACTGCTCACACAGCACGCCCTCGGCGTTTTCTTTTCAGTCCGAGCTTCCGGAATCTTCTTCTTCCTCTTCCTCCTCCTCCTCTTCCATCGTCTCTTCCACCGCCTCCTCTTCTTCTTCTGCTTCCTTTTCTACCTCCTCTTCTACCTCCTCTTCTACCTCCTCTGCCTCCTCTTCTTCTGCCTCCTCCATAGCTTCTTCTAGCTCCTCCATGCCGATCGTCCTCTTGTGATGTTGGATATCACCAGCGTCGTCGTCCGCGCCCGCGGCGTGGAATGCGCACTCATCGCGGTAGGTGACCGGGACCGGCCGCGCGTACGTACGGAGTGCCGACTCGGGCTGGGGCCGCTGCGACGGCATGGTGCCCGCGGATACAAACACGCGCGGGAAATCTCCCCCGGATTTGAACATGTAGACCGGATAGCTGTCGTCCGCGATTGCAGTGTCGTCGTTGAAATCGTTGGATGGCGTGTGGTACCACCCTTTCGGGACTTTCGGGTCCCGGGATTCGGTCACCTCGACTGCACGGTGGATGGCGACGTAAGGCATATCGCGATTCCGAAAGCGCCGTACCAGGGAAGTCAGGTCGACCAGGGTGGCCCCTCCTGTGAGCGGAACCACCGTGCTTATGACCAGCCGGCGCCCGAAGATCTTTTGCAGACGCGCCAGCCACGCATCGAGATAGACTTTCCCGAGTACTGTGGGATCTATTGCCAGCCAGTCCCCGATCGGCCTCCACACACCCGCGCTGGGCCGGACGCGGGAAGCGGCCGAGAGCCGTGCACCCGACAAGGCCAACGTGAATGGATGGGGCATGTACTGGAACTCGTATTCGTATTTTTTGTCGGCGCTCAAGCCGTCGATTCTGTCCCATGCATTGTACCGTTTTACTTCCATCTTTTTTAATCAACGATATGGTGTTGTTATTGCTTTCGTCGTTTCACGATGCGCACGCCGCAGAAAAATGGAGAGGAGAGGGGGCCAGGTACACGTGTGCGTAGCAGTCGAATGGAGGGTGGATGGTAGTGGTGTTTCCGTTTTGCCGGTTCGGGCGATTTCTGTTCTTTCCCCTTATATGTGCCATGTCATTTTGCATCCAAAATGCACTGACCTCGCACCCCACCCCCACAAGCATTCACCCATACACTACTCAGTGCAGTTCATCGGGATCCCATTCATCCGGCTCATCCAGATCCGAGATTGGGTCTTCTTGGTCAGTCATTGCATCATCCGAGCCACTGCTCGAAGTGTATTCCGAAATCGCGTCGGTGCTTTCATCCGAGCCACTGCTCGAAGTGTATTCCGAAATCGCATCGGTGCTTTCATCCGGACTAGCGACCGGTGCCGGGTCCCCGTGGTCTGATGTGTACGTTGGCCGCATTCCCGTACGGATCGTCCGCGCTGGCTCGGGCATCGCGGGAAATGTGCCTATTCTCCGGTACGGTTCCCAGTAGTCGCCACCGGGGCCAAAAACATACACCGGATAACTGTCCCACAGGGCTTCCCGGTTGTTGCGCAGCGTATGGTACCACCCCACCGGGACGCCCGGGGTTCCGTGATCGACGACTTCGACGAGACGGTAAATGCCAGCCCCGGCCACGGGAATTGTGCCGCGCGAGGTGGGAAGCGTGGCACTGGCAATCAATCGACCGCCGAACGCCTTCCGCAACCGATTGAGCCACGCTTCGCAGTATACTGCACCCAGCACTGCCCGCGCCTGTACATTCATGGTGCCGATTGACGTCCAGCTGCCGGAACGGTGCCGGATGCGGGAGGTGGCCGAAAGCCGCACACCCTGTAGGGCCAGTGTGAACGGACGGGGCATGTAGTGGAATTCATATTCGTAATTCCCGTCGTTGGTCCAGCCCGTGATAGTATCCAAGTCGCAATCGAGCGGTTTTATTTCCATCACATTATATGTCGTTTCGTATCTGCGTGTGCATGTTGTTTTCAGCCCCCCTGCACCCACCCTTTATGTCCGCCTCCTATTCTCGACACCCCCCCCCGTGC
>JALNYR010000021.1 GCA_023229725.1 Dehalococcoidia bacterium
CAGTCTGTCGCCGTCTCCGGCGGCTCCTGCCAGCAGGTTGTGTTCAGGGTCTCCCGCGCGGTTCCGGGGACGTACCATGTGGCTATCGACGGCATGACCGGCACGTTCTCGGTGCTGGCGCCGAGGACGGTCACGGGCAGCGTCCCTTCGCAGCAGGACACCGGCCTGGGCACCGCCGGCGTTGTCGCCATCATCGTAGTGATGCTGGCGCTCATCGGCGCCTTGGTCGTGGTCTTCCGCAGGAGCTGACGCTCCGCAGCACGTACACAGGGGGGCGGGTGGACACCCGCCCCCTTTCTGTTTCCAGACGAGATGCGGGGACACCATGCGCCTTCTCGGTTGAGGAGATCGGGAAGATGGTGTCCCCGTGTTTCCGCCCCGCCACGAACCCCGGGGCGGGCACGGCTTCCGTTCGTGCGGCTATTGACTTCGGTAGCCGCCGGCTGTACTTTGGTACGTGGCCGTTCAGGTGGGGTTCGGCCTGCGTCGTACCGAGGAGTGCTGACTCCAGAGATGCAGCAGTCCAACCCTGCTTTGTTGCGGCATACAGCGCCCGCCCTTCCGGCGGCGCTTCTTTCTATCGTGCCCCGCTTCCCCGCCGTAAACCAGCCGACAATCGCGTCGCACTTGTGCGGTCTTGAGATGGAGGTCTCCAGATGGTGAAGGCACAGAGAGCTGTGTCAGTCCTGCTTACCCTGTCGCTGATGCTGTCGCTCGGCGTGCTGACGCCGTCGACCAGCCCTGTCTCCGCCGCGGTAGTCGAGGTTTCGAGCGGCGAGTCCATCCAGGACGCCATCGATGCAGCCGCGCCGGGAGACACGGTCATTGTCGGGCCGGGCGCCTACAGCGAAGACCTCACTATCGACAAGTCGCTCACCGTCGTCTCGTTCGACGGCGCAGCCGACACGACGATTGAGGGCGAGGTCACCATCGAGCTACTGGACAGCGAAACAGCCGTCTTCGGCCAGGAGGACGCAGGGTTCACCGTGACCGGAGCCGGCCGGGGCGTCGATGCCGTCCTGGACTACTGGAGCGTGCTTACCATCGAGGGCAATACGGTCGCCGGCAACGCCGAGGGTATACACGTGCGGCATGTCCGCTATTTCAGTCACCTGGAGCTCCGCGGCAACGAGGTATCGTCGAACAGCGAAGAGGGCATCACCGTCGCAAGTCAGGAAGGCGCCGGCGTCCGGTACCACAGTTCGCTGTCGATTCTGGACAACGTCATCGCGAACAACGGCGCCGAGGGCATAGACTGGAACGACACCTGGGCGAACAGCCATGGCCTCATCCAGGGCAACACCATCACCGGCAACGGCGACGACGGCATCTGGCATGACGACGTCGAGCACGGCAGCTCGCTGGACATCCTGGACAATGTCGTGTCCGAGAACGCGGGCCATGGCATCTACATCTACGAGTACGAGGACGGCTGCGAGGGGCTCATCCAAGGCAACACCATCGAGCGCAACGGCGAGGATGGGTTCTACATGAGCGACGACCCCAGCCACGGCAGCCGGCTCATCATCCGGGACAACCTGATGGCCGAGAACGGAGGATTCGGCCTTCGCATGGATGATGTGGAAGACGGTGGCTATCTGGCAATAAGCGACAACAAGTTCGTCGGCAATGAGAGCGGGGGCATCCGACTGTACCAAATCGGTTACGGCGCCGAAGGTCTTATCGATGGCAACTCCATCACGGGCAACGACGGCTTCGGCATCCACATCTATTCAGGTCTCGATTACGGCAGCTCGCTGACTATCGAGGGCAATACCGTAAGTGGGACGCAGTCCGGCTCTGTCACGAATGAGGAACCGGGCGGCTGGGATCGTGAGTACGCGCTGGAGCACGACGACGTGATTCCCGGCTCGGAGACAGTCTATGTAAGTGGCGTGCCGACCTCGGCATACACGTTGCTCCCCGCTAACGGCGCAATCGTATTCGATGCTTCTCCGGCCGGACCGGTCACCGTGGACTACACGTATGGAGGCTCGGGCATCTACGTCGGAGATGAAGTGGGTGAAGGCAGCGACCTCGCGATACGGGACAACCAGGTTGTCGATAACGGCGGAAAGGGTATCTATGTCGAGGAAATCGAGCGGGGTGGGGACGTTGTCATCTCGGAGAGCAACACAATCACCGGTAATGGCAGCCACGGCGTAGCGCTCGGGAATGCCTACTATGATTCGTGGGGCGATGAATGGTACTACTTCGGGGTCAGCGAGGGGTCCTCCCTGACGATCAAGGATAACGACATCTCCGGCAACGGCGACAATGGCATCGACGTACTGCTCATCGAGGAGGGCGGCCGGGCGCTCGTCGAGAGCAACATGCTCTCGGAGAATGCGTACGGCGTCTACGTGGGAAATGTAAACCGTGGCAGCGCGCTGGATATCGTTGGCAACACGATTACCGGCCAATCTGCGGGCGGCATTCACGCGGGCGATACGGTTGACCAGAGCGCGGTAAACGTCCTCAACAACGTCATCACGGGGAACGGCGGCGCCGGGCTGGATATCAGCGGCGGCGACGGCCTCGATGGAGGTGCCGCGGTCATCCGCTGCAACACCATCACCGACAACGATGTGTGGGGCATCGATCTCGTCGTTGAGGCGGCGCTCGTGGACATCTCGGGAAACGATATCAGTGAGAACGGCAATGCCTCGGGCGACGGAGGCATCCGGATTGACGGCCAGTTGATCGGCCTCGTCGATGTTCACCAGAACACCGTTGAGGGTAACCTTGAGTACGGCCTGTTGAATCTGAGCGACGAATCGCTGGACGCGACGTACAACTGGTGGGGCGATGCAAGTGGCCCTTACCACCCGACCACCAACCCGGCGGGCAGCGGAGACGAGGTCTCGGACGATGTCGACTACGCCTACTGGCGCTCCACCGCGCCGGCGCTCTGCGCTGAGTACGCGCCTGACGAACCCACACCATCGACATTGACGGTCAACGGCACGGGAGGGGCGGACCACACTACTATCCAGGCTGCCATCGATGCCGCGGACCCGGGCGACACTATCCTCGTCAGCCCGGGGACCTACAGCGAGAACCTCACCATCGAGAAGACTCTCAACATACTTTCCACCGACGGTGCGGAAGCGACCACGGTCGATGGTACTGTCTACATCGACCTTGCGGATGCCGACACGGTGATGTTCGGCGGCGCCGACACCGGCTTCACGGTGACTGGAAGCTCGCCGGGCTTCGGGGTCGACCTTTCGTCATGGAGTCAACTCGCCATCGAGGGAAACGCCATCAGCGGCTGCGATGGCGATGGCATCTACGTTTACCGCGTATCGACGTGGAGTCTGTTATCGGTGCTCGACAACGAAATAGCCGGCAACAATGGAGACGGTATCGACATCTATGAGATCCGGCGGTTTGGTCAGGTGTGCATCGAAGGGAACACCATCTCTGATAATGAGCATGGCGTCAGCGTCGACCAAGTCGTCGATGCCGGCGAACTCGTGCTGCGGGCCAACGCCATCGTAGAGAACCCTGACGGCGGCATCTACCTCCCCGATGTCCCAGCGCTGGACAATGGCTGCTCAGTGGCCATCGTCGACAACGAGATTCGCGGCAACGGATTCGACGGCGAGTGCAACCAGGGCCATGGTGTCTTTTGGCTCAGCATGATCGATGGCAGCGAAGGCCTCGTGCAGGGCAACACCATAACGGCAAACGCTGACGACGGCTTCTACTTCGATGATGTGGAACACGGCAGTTCGCTCGACATCCTGGACAACACTGCGTCCGACAATGGCGGCTACGGGATTCGCCTGTTTGAGTATGAGGACGGATGCACGGGGCTGATTCAGGGCAACACCATCATTGGAAACGGCAGGGACGGCTTCTACATGAGCGATGACCCCAGCGACGGCAGCCGGCTCACTATCGAGCGGAACACCATCACAGGCAACGGGGGAAAGGGCCTCCGAGTCGATGACGTGGAGGACGGTGGCCACCTTGCCATCGTAAATAACCAGATAGCGGACAACCAGGGCGTGGGAATCTACCTCTATGAGGTCGACAGCGGCAGCGACTGCCTCATCGATGGTAACTCCATCGTCGGCAACGTGCTATACGGCATCTACGTGCGCTCCGGCGCGGACTATGGCGGCGTGCTGACCATGACAGGCAACACCATAGCCGACACCGGTACTGAGGTAGAAGGCGCCTACGTTGGTGTCGGTTGTGGCGGTGAGACCTACTTCTATCTGCCGGATGCCCCTCTCTATCTGGAGCATGGTGGTATTGTTCCGGGCTTCGAGGCCGTGTACCTCGATGGCATGGAGGTGCCGGAAGGCGACTACGACTTCAATGGGTACGGCGAGATCATATTCGACACCGCGCCCGGGGACGGCGTCTTCGTGACGGCCGATTTCACCCTGGAGGTTGGGGGCTGGGGCATCTACGTCGACAACGACGTGGACGAGGGCAGCGTCCTCACGATTGAGGGCAATGAAGTCACGGGCAACGTGTTGAGCGGCATCTTCATCCGGGACATCGGCGCGCAGGGCGCTGGTACGGTCATCGTTGAGGCGAATATAGCCTCGGGCAACGGAGTACACGGCATCGCGGTGGGGCGCGACGAGTTTGGCGCGCGAGACGGCTCGTCGCTGACAATCGCCGACAATGAGGTGACGGGCAACGTCGAGAATGGCATCCATCTGCACAAGGTCGAGTCCGGAAGCGTGGCCCACACTGACGGCAACATCGTGACGGAGAACGGCGGGACCGGCCTCTGGCTCTGCGGCGACGAAGACACACTGGAGGACAGCGAGGCATACGTACTCGCCAACTCGTTCGATGCGAACGAGGGATGGGGCATCTACGGCTATCTGGAACACGCGCTGCTTGACGTTTCCAACTGCAACAAGGTGACGAACAACGCCGGGGGCGGCATCCGCATCGACGGCGAAGAGTTCGACCTGGTCGGCATCCACAACAACAACATCGAGGACAACACCGACTGGGGCTTGCTCAATGAGAGCGGAGAGCCGGTTGATGCGTTGAACAACTGGTGGGGCGACGTGAGCGGACCGTACCACCCGGACACGAATGAGAGCGGCGCGGGCGATGCCGTCTCCAACAACGTGGAGTATGACCCGTGGCTGGAGAATACGTGCAGCGAGTCCGGCCTGAACGCGCGTTTCAGAGCTTCGGTTCGAGCGGGCAAGGAGGGAGTGGCGGTTCATTTCACCGACCTCTCGAAGTCAGGCTGCGAGGTCGTAGAGTGGCTCTGGGACTTCGGAGATGGTGGCTCCAGCACCGAGAAGAACCCGACACACGCGTACGACGAAGCCGGAGTCTTCAGTGTGACCCTGACGGTCCGGGATGCCTGCGGCTACTCGAAGACCGTCACTGAGAAACGCTACATCACCATCAGGAGCTCCGAAGCCGACGAGCTTGAGCCGGCGAAGCTGGGCGTGTCCTACCTGCTCATCGACCCGCTGCAGGTCCTCCCCGGACAGGAGGTCACCGTGTCCGGCAATGTCTGCAACAAGGGGGAGGAGCGCGGGACGAAGACCGTGTCCCTCATGGTCAACGGCGTTGCCGAGCAGTCCCAGTCTGTCGCCGTCTCCGGCGGCTCCTGCCAGCAGGTTGTGTTCAGGGTCTCCCGCGCGGTTCCGGGGACGTACCAGGTGGCTATCGACGGCATGACCGGCACGTTCTCGGTGCTGGCGCCGAGGACGGTCGCGGGCAGCGTCCCTTCGCAGCAGGACACCGGCCTGGGCACCGCCGGCGTTGTCGCTATCATCGTGATGATGCTGGCGCTCATCGGTGCACTGGTCGTGGTCTTCCGCAGGAGCTGACGCTTTCACGTACCTACCGGACAGGGGGGCGGGTGAAGACCCGCCCCCCCTGTCTGTTTCCGGACGAGATGCGGGGACACCGCATGGCGGGCCGGTCTGAGACCGGCCCCTACCACGGAGGGGCCGCAGTGCGACGTGCAACCTCACTCGGCCTGTGAGTCGTGTGGTATGATTCGCGCACGTTTGAATGCGGGCGAAAGCCCGCTTGAAGCCTCGACTCCCCGGTGACAGAATAGACGCAAGTACGACGGAGGAGGAGACAGCCATGACTGAAGAGTTCGTTCGTGCGACCAGGGATGAGCGTCGGGCCCGGGTTGTGAAGGTCGGCGATGTACCGCTGGTGAACCTCGCTCCGGGTATCGACACTGCCATCGTGTGCGGCAACAACCTCACCCTCAGCTTCGCGACTATCGCCCCGAACGCCGCGGGCGCGATGCACAGCCATCCGAACGAGCAGATGATCGTCGTCCTTGAAGGCACCGTGGACATCGTCCTCGAGGGCAAGGCCTACGGCCTCAAGACAGGCGAGGTTATGAGCATCCCGAGCGGCCTGCTGCACACCGGCGTCGGCGGAGAGAAGGGCTCCCGCCTGCTCGAGATATTCACACCGGCGCGCAAGGACTTCGAGGAGAAGCTCGCCAAGGCGCTGGCCGCCCTGAAGTGACCGGAGTCACCGGCCGGCGGAGGGGAACGCACGAGATGAGCGACGGATTCGCCCGGGCAACCGTGAAGGAGCGACGGGAGAGGGTAACGCTGGTGGACGGCGTCCCCCGGGCCGAGTTGCGCCCCGGAGTGGACACCGCCATCGTGCCCGGCTCAAATCTGACGCTGAGCTTCCTGCGACTGTCCCCCGGGCTCGACGCGAAGCTGCACAGCCACCCTGAGGAGCAGGCAGTCGTCGTGCTCGAAGGCGCCCTGGACCTCGTGGTCGAGGAGACCACCTACCACGTGCGCGCGGGCGACGTGGCCATCATACCGGGCGGCATCCCGCACAGCGCGGTGACGCAAAGAGAAGCGTGCAGGGTGCTTGACGTCTTCTCGCCGGCGCGGAAGGACTTCGAGGCGAAACTCGCCAGGGCGATGGCAGCCCGGCAGTAGAGGACAGGTGCGACGCATGCGCGGCGGGCCCGGCCCGACCGCTGTGGCGGCATAGTGACATAAGACTGGAGGAGGGACATGGCCAGCAGACTTGAGGACCTGCAGAAGATACTCGACGTAGGCATTATCGCCATCGTCAGGGTGGCTACCACCCAGGAAGCCATCGACGTGTGCGGCGCGGTCGCGCGCGGCGGCGTCAAGGCCATCGAAGTGACCATGACGGTACCCGGCGCCATCCAGGCCATCCAGGAGTTCAAGAAGACAGCGTCGAAGGACCTGCTGCTCGGCGCGGGCACGGTGCTCGACCCCGAGACGGCTCGCACCGTCATCCTGGCGGGGGCGGACTTCATCGTCAGCCCGAACCTGAACCTGGATGTCATCAAGATGGCGCACCGCTACGACAAGGTCGTCGTTCCCGGCTGCTTCACCCCGACCGAGATACTGGCCGCCTGGGATGCCGGCGCCGACATCGTGAAAGTGTTCCCGGCGGGCGTCGTCGGCCCGCAGTACCTCAAGGACATCAAAGGCCCGTTCCCGCAGATACGGCTCACGCCGACCGGCGGCGTGACGCTCGAAAACACGGCCGAGTTCATCCGCGCCGGGGCAGCGTGCGTCTCGGTCGCGACGGCGCTGGTCGACAAGCAGGCGCTGGCTGAGAAGAAGTTCGACGTCATCAGCGAGAAGGCCCGGCAGTTCATCGAGGCCGTGAAGGCAGGCCGCGCGAAGAAGTAGGTTGCCAGAGGAGAGGAGGGGCACCGCATGTACGACGTAGTGACGTTTGGCGAAACCATGCTGCGGCTCTCGCCGCCGGACTACCGGAGGATAGAGCACGCGTATTCGTTCGACCTGAATGCCGGCGGCGCCGAGATGAGCGTCGCGTGCAACGTGAGCCGCCTCGGGCTCAAGACCGCCTGGGTCTCACGGATGACCGACAACTCCATGGGCCACTTCATCCGCAACAAGGCCCGGGAGCAGGGAGTCGACACCTCGCACATCGTGTGGACGAAGGAAGGGCGCATCGGCATCTACTTCGTCGAGTTCGGCGCGAACCCCCGGCCGAGCCGGGTCATCTACGACCGGTCGCATTCGGCCATGAGCCTCATCAAGCCGGGCGAGGTGGACTGGGCGACGCTGCTCAAGGGTGTGAAATGGTTCTACACCACTGGCATCACGCCGGCGCTGAGCGCGTCCGCGGCCGCGGCGACCCTCGAGGCGCTGCAGAAGGCCAAGGCCGCAGGCTGCAAGGTGGCATGCGACCTGAACTACCGCGCTCGACTCTGGACCGAGGACGAGGCGCACAAGTGCATGGAGCCGCTCATGGAGTACGTGGACGTGCTCATCTCCACCGAAGAGGACACGGCCAAGGTGCTGAAGATCAAGGGCGAGAACTACCAGGACGTCGCCCGCAAGCTCGCCGAGCGCTTCAAGTTTGAGGCGGTCTGCATAACCATCCGCACGGACTTGAGTGTGCTCCACAACCAGTGGACCGCCATCGTCTACGCGGGCGGCAAGGTCTATGAGGACCGGACGTACGACGTGGAGATAATCGACCGCGTTGGCGCGGGCGACTCGTTCTCATCAGGATTCCTGTACGGCTATACGACCGGCGACATCGAGAAGGGCCTGCGCTACGGCAACGGCTACGCAGCGCTCGAGCACTCCATCCCCGGCGACATCAACTGGTGCACGCTGCAGGAACTGGAGACCCTCATCAAGGGCGGCGGCAGTCGCATCAGCCGCTAGGCAGACTGACATCAGGCGCCGTGGTCGACCAGCTCTATGAGCTGGTCGACCCGGATGACCTGTGTTCCTTCCGGCGGGTCATCTTCCGCGAGGAGCGGGGACGACACGGCAAGCACATCGGCGTGACCTTCCTTCGCGCACCACAGCAGCTCAGCCTCGGGGCTGCGCGTTGTCTCGGACGTCGCTGACTCCGGCACCAGGCAGAACAACGCCGGCAGGTCGGCCAGGAAGTCATCCAGGTCCGATTCGGACATGTCGAGCCTGTGCGCCAGCGATGGGTGGCGCAGGACGCGGGATTCGGTCCGCAGCATTTCGCGCGTGACGAAGAGACGCAGTCGCTGCTCCCGGGCGTAGTCAAGCACCCGCGCGGCGTGGCCGTGCGGATTGAGGAGCGCACTCGTCAGTGCGACGTAGTCGAGTACCACTCTCAACATGGGCGGGGACGAGGGGAGGGCGAGCTACCGGACGGCCTCGAGGGCCTGACGAAACTCGAACTCGAGTTGCTCCGATTGCTCCCGGCGATGCTTCTCGCGCATGAGGACGATGCGACTGTAAAGTCGCTCGCGGGCCTGTTCCCAGGCGAGGTACTCCTCAACCGGAATGACCGCCACGACCGGCCTGTCACCACGGCTGACGATGTACCTGTCGCCCCTCAGACGCACCTCGTCCATCAGCTCGCCGAAGTTCTGCCGCGCTTTCTGTGCCGAGATCTTCTTCAGCATGGCTTACCTCCGTCGCTCCATGGGCATCATGGCCGTCAAGGGCGAAGTGAACGGCATGGTCTTCATAACCATAACGACCAGTATGGTCATACTAGTCAGAGATTCCGTTATTGTCAAGAGGGTTATGGATACCAGGCTGTCCGTGGGGGTGCAGGGCAGTCTGGAACGAACGGACACGGATGCGAGAAGTAGCGATGCGGTCGGGTGTTGGAGACAGTGGCGGGTGTCCGGCAAGGGGATGGCGGGCGGGCGTGGGAGCCCGCCCCTACGCGAGAACGGACACCCCACGGCACCGGGCCGGAGTGGGGACCGCCCCCCACACGGAGACCGGGACGCCATCGCCATGGTTCGGGGTAGGCGTAGGAAGCCTGCGGAAGCGTCCGGCGTAGGGGCCGTTCGAGAACGGCCCGGTGATGGCGTGAGGTACACGGTGGAGGCGGGTGACGCAGTCAGTGCCTGCGCAACGGTTCCTTGTGCGCGAGCGATTGACGGCGACCTCGATTGCCGACAGTGTCCGGGCCGTTCACGAACGGCCCCTACAACCATCCCGCACGCCACGCCCCCCACCGAGTCGGCGTGGGAGCCGACCTCTACAGGGAGATAGGGACCTGAAGCCGTGCAGCACGCAGTCACCCCGCCCCCACCGGGTCGGTGTGGGAGCCGACCCGTGACGCGGGAGACCAGATGCCTGCACCTCACTTCCGGGCGAGGGAGCAGCTGTTGCAGGGGGTGACCGCGGCGGCGTTGCCGGACAGCAGCGCCTGGCGGATGCCCCGCAACGTGAAGGAGTCCCATATCTCGCGGAGCGATTGCCCCGCGACCGTGCCCACCACGCAGGCGTGGTTCCAGTCGTGGCAGCAGAGAATCGCATCGCCGTTGTGCAGGACGCTCATCTGGAAGAACGGCAGCGGACAGCCGGAGCGGGACCGCATGAGGCGGCGGACGGCCGAGGCCGGGCCACCTCGCCCTTGCTCCTCCGGCGCGAGCGTCGCGAAGTCGCCGAGCGCCCCGGCACGGTTGCTGAGCGGTTTGCTGAAGACCCGGATGCCCCGCTCCTTCCAGAACTTTCGTGCCTCGTGAAGTTCATCGTGGTTCACCCGCGTGTCGACGAAGTCGACGCGCAGCCGGGGTTTGAGCCCGGGCGCTTCGACCAGGCGTTCGATGTTCCCCTTCACCGCATCGAAATCGAGGCCGCAGTTGAGCTTCTCGTACGTCTCGCGCGTGTGGGCGTTGAGCGACACCGCCAGGATGTCGATTCTCGACGCATCGATGTCCACCGGCGCGAAGCGGTCAAGGAGGGAACCGTTGGTGAGGAGCACACACCGTGTCGAGGGGGCCCGGACCTTCATGTGGCGCACCCAGGCGAAGATGTCCGGGTTCAAGAGCGGCTCGTTCTGCAGGTCGAAGATGACGGTGACCGGTCCGGGCTCGGCGGCCACCTGCCGGGTGATGTCGTCGAAGAGCGACCAGTCCATCGTGCCGTGCTGCCACGTCCGGCTCACGCTCGGGTGGGGGCACATGGCGCAACGGGCGTTGCAGCGGGTCTGTGTCTGGAGGTGGAGACGGGAGGGGAATGGAGGGCAGCGGCGATGGGTCGCGAAGCCGAGGAAAGAGGACGCCAGGTAGGCGTAGTGGTTGGTCGATGACGAGAGGCTGTGCATCGGCATATCAACTCGGTGGGCGAAGCACTCGTGCGAGCGTTCCGGCATCGCCGAAGCCGCCCGCCTTCGTGATGACGTCGACCGAGGAGCGGGGGTTGCCCCGTGCTTCCGCGACGACGACTCCCTGCTCCCGTTCGCCCAGGATGGAGAGGGCCTCGATGCCGAGACGCCGGCAGACGGCCCACGCGGAGGCGCCGCCCGACAGGATGAGGAGCCCGACATCCACACGGTCGGCGACGGCGCCGGCGAGGTCGCCGAGCCGCCGCGCCACCTCGGCGCGATAGCGGGCCACGAGGGGGGAGAGGCTCGTGGTCAGCACGGCGGTGCGACCTTCCGTCAATGCCTCCGCAGCTACTTCGCACCAGCGAGTCCGCGCGTCCTGATGGGCGGGTGCGCAGAGCGCAGCGGCGTCGATGTCGAGAAGCGTGCAGCCGGGGTCGCCGGCAAGTGCCTGCACCTGCGCCACGGTTGTCGGATTTCGGCTGCCGATGACGGCGAGCGCCTTTCGGGAGCATGCGTCGAGGCTGCTGTGCAGGCGGTCCTGCCGGCGGCCGCGCGCGACCGCCGTGGCTGCGGCCAGCCCCGACGAGCCGCAAACGACCGGGTGCTGTTCGTCGGGAGGCAAGGCGTGCGCCAGCGTCAGCAGGTCGTCGTCGGTCTCCGCGTCCACGATGACCGCCTCCGCCTTCGCGCCGGCGAGCACCTGTCGCAGGTGGTCGGGACCGCGCCGGACGTCGTCGAGCCCTGCGAGGCAGGATGCGACGCCGGCCCGCTGCAGCACGGAGCGGATATCGGCGTCGCGGCACGGCGTGACCGGGTGAGAACCGCACGGCGTGAGGTGGACCGGCACGCCATCGAGGAGCGCGATGCCTGCGCGGACGGTGCGCCCCTGGCGGGGGAGAGCGGGACAGACGATGGCCTTTGCAGTGCCTGCCCCGTCGAGCACGGCCCGCAGCTCGGGGCCGATGTTGCCGCGCAGTGTCGAATCCATCTTCTTGAAGAGCAGCCTGCCGGACAGCAGCGCCGCGGCGCGGCGGACGCGGGCGTAGGCTTCGGCGGGCGCGACGGCTGCGCTGTCGGTAACGAGCACGACGCTGCGCGCAGGCGGGACCTGGTCAAAGGCAAGCAGGACGATGGTGTCGTGAGGCGATTCAGCGAAGGCCGCGCCGGTGTCCATAGCTCCGGTGAGGTCGCTCGCGATGATGCCGATAGGAGCTGTCATAACGTGCGCGGTTCGGTCCGGAAGTGCATGGTAGGTCGCGCGGAGTCGCCGTGTCAACGGTCAGGCGGCCGGCCGCGTTGCGGCTCGTTCCGCCGCGGGAGTCGGAATCATGGTACGATGTGCCGCGCATGTACCCTTCACTCGCAGAGCAGCGTCGGCGCGGCATCGAGGGTCGCAACGAGTTCCTGCATCCCACGTCGTGGTTCGGTCGACGCGTCACGAGGCGCATCTCTCCCTACGTCACGTGGGCTTTCCTGCGACTCGGCGTGAGCGCCAACCAGTGCACGTTGCTTCGTCTCATCCTGACCGTGGGCGTTGCCGCGATGTTTGGGATGGGTGGGGTGGTCTGGTGGCTTGCGGCCCTGCTCGTCCGGTACGTGACGGTCGTGCTGGACTGCGTGGACGGCGAGCTGGCCAGGCTTCGCGGCACGTCATCGCCCGAGGGCACCTACTTCGACGATTTCGTCTGCCAGGTAGCCGGCCCGATCATCTTCTCCGGGATGGCGTGCGGCCTGTTCCGGGACATCGGCGGGCTCCACGTGGTGGCCATCGGCCTGGCGGCCACCGTCGGCATCACGCTGACGGTTGTGCAACTGCCGCTGGCGCGGTCGGTGGCATACGAGTGGGGCCTGAAGCCCGTTTCCGGCGGACGACGCCGTAGCGACCTGCCGAGGCTTGTCGCGCTGGGCAAGTCCGCATCCCAGTATCTGCTGATGTCTCCCGGTCTGCAGTTCCTGCCGCACGCGCTGTTGGCCGGCATCCTCGATGCGTTTGTGGGGCCGTTTGCGCTGTTCGGAATGCCGTGGAATGTGCGTCTGCTGTGGATGGCATTCTTCGCGACGGGGACGCTGTCTGCAGCCGCGGTGCGCTGCGCTCTAACGGTGCGGCACGGGCTGCACACGCAGCTCTAGTGCGCAGCCGGATCTCCGAACTCCGACGCGGCCCACGCCTTTGCCGCCCTGTAGGCCGTCACGGAGTTGACGTCGAACGCCGGTCCCGCGTAGCGGCAGGCATCCACGCGATGGCCGTCCCGGATGAGCGAGGCGAACGCCATCGACCAGCCCGCGGCTTTGAGGTACGGGTCGGAGTGCACCACGGCCTTCCTGAAGTCCTGGATGCCGTCCGAGCGCACCGGAGCTGCCCCGGAGAATGCTCCCGCCGAGATGGACGGGCGAACGTGCCGACCGACATCGAGGACCTGGTCGCCGGAGACGCGTGCTCCGACGCCGGCGGTGTGGCGCTGCCCGGGGTGGAGGACCAGCGTGAATGCCCCGTTCGCCGCAAGCAGTCCGTCGAGCATGGGTCTGCCGAAGACGAGGTCCGAGTTCAGAATGACGACGTTGCCGCTGAGGAACTCCGCCGCCACCTGGAGCGAGTGTACCGACCCCATCGTGAGGTAGTCCGGGTTTCGGCAGAGCGTGACGCGGCCGGCGAACCGGGAGGCGATGTGGTCCTGCTGGAAGCCGACGACCACGACAACGTCGCTGATGTCCACGGCTGAGAGGAGCCTGAGCTGTCGCTCAAGCAGGGACTCAGTGGCGAGAGGCAGGAGGCACTTGGGGCGGTTCACGGTGAGCGCTCCCAGCCGGCGACCCACGCCTGCTGCGAGGATGATGGCACGGACGCCTGGTGTTGCTGCCACGTCGCCCTAGAGCAACGCCTTGATGCGCGCGAGGTAGTCGTCGAGCGTCTTCTGCCCGGCAGCGTCGTGGCGGGTCATGAAGTCCCGCCAGTCGGGGCTGGCCTTGATGGTCGCATCGACGGCGCCCGCCGTATCGACGAATGCGCCCTTCCGGCGCGCCTGCTCGCCCGCGGCATTGAGCTGTGCCTCGACCTGCCCGCGCAGTTGTTCGTACGCCTGCTGCTTCACTTCGTTGTAGCGCCGGCGGAGCGAAACGATGGAGCCGAGCAGCAGCTCAATGGCGGAGTGCTTGCCGTTCTTCTTGAGCGACTCAAGGGCGAGGAGCCCGGACTTGCGCTTCTCGAAGTCCTCATCGGCCATCTGCAGCCGGAGCGTCTGCAGCATGCGCGCCTGCGCCTGCTTGACGGCCTCGGCGCCGTGCGTGGCGGTGAGCGCCTTGACCTGTTGCCACAGGCCCTCGGCGTCGACGGCCCCCAGGTAGTAGGCGGACAGCGCTGCCTCGACTTCCTTCTCCTGCTGTAGCGTCTGCTGCTCTGCTGTGGTCAACGCCCCGATGCGGGCGAGTCGTTCGCGTGCGAGTGGTGAAAGCTCCATCGCGTGCTCCTTTTCCGCGGGCTAGCCGAGCTTGCGGAACGGTTCCTTGCCCGGCACCTGCAGGTTGTAGCCTATCTTGGAGGCGAATCCGGACATCAGCCGCTCCGACTCGGCGCCGCAACCGGGACAGCGGGCGGGCTTGTCGTGTTCCGTCATCGGGCGCTGCAGCTGGAAGACGCGCTTGCAGGCCGAACAGTAGTACTCATAGATGGCCAACTCACTTCCCCCCTTCGCCGGCGTGGCCGGCACACTCTTTCAGCCCCCGTATGTAGGGCGCCGTTATTATACCGCGCTCGGTGACGATGGCTGCTACGCAGCGGTGTGGCGTGACGTCGAAGGCAGGGTTGAGGACATCCGGGCCGGCGGTGGCGACTCTGCGGCCGGCGAACGAGGTCACCTCGTCCGGGCTCCGCTGCTCGATGGTGATGCCGGCGCCGGTGCGGACCGAGAGGTCCACGGTGCTCGTCGGCGCCGCGACGTAGAACGGGATGTGGTGCGCCCGCGCGAGCATGGCGATGCCGCAGGTGCCTATCTTGTTGGCGACGTCGCCGTTGGCGGCGATGCGGTCGGCTCCCACGATGACGCAGTCCACGTGCATTGTCTGCATCACGTGGCAGACCATGGAGTCGGTGATGAGCGTGGCCGGCACTCCTGCGTTCACGAGTTCCCATATGGTGAGGCGCGCGCCCTGCAGCAGCGGCCGCGTCTCGGTCGCGATGACGCGGGTCACCTTGCCCTGGCGGTGCGCCTCGACGATGGCGCCCAGCGCCGTGCCGTGCGCGGCGGTGGCAATCATGCCGGCGTTGCAGTGGGTGAGCACGGTGGCGTTCGGAGGGATGAGCGAGGCGCCGTATGTGCTGATGGCGGCCGAGGCGTCTATCTCCTCCCGGTGAATGCGCAGCGCTTCTTCCGTCAGCGCGCGCGACAGGTCAGCCGGGCTGCTCTGCCGGAGGACGGCGCGCATACGTTCCAGCGCGGCGAAGAGGTTGACGGCGGTGGGTCGCGTCTGGGCGAGGGTGGCTATCGCCATTTCGATGTGAGGCGCGCGCAGCGACGGGCCGAGCCGGTCGGCATGCAGGGCCGCCAGCGCCACGCCGTACGCGGCGGCCACGCCGATGGCGGGCGCGCCGCGCACCCGCATGTCCCGGATGGCGGCGGCGACGTCGTCGCTCTCCGTCAATTCGTCATATCGTTCTTCCTGCGGCAGCTTGCTCTGGTCGAGCATCCGGACGCGGTCGCCACGCCACTCCACCGAGTATGTCATGTTTGAACTCCCATCTGCGGTGCCCTATTATACGTGGGACCGTCGGGCGGACGCAGAGGTCCGCCCTTGCACGGAGAGCGCTTCATAGTGCGTAAGGCTGCCGGATGGAGGTTCTCGTTTTGAGCAATGAAGAGACGATTGAACGAGTGAGGCAGAGGGCGAGGAAGAACTTCTCGCTCGGCTACAATTGCTCAGAGTGCGTCTTCGAAGCGCTCCTCGGAGAGCTTGAGCTGGACCTGCCGCCGGAGGCAATCCGGCTGGCGACCGGCTTCGGGGGTGGGGTTGGATTGTACGGAGGCACCTGTGGCGCCATAGCGGGCGCGGTGCTCGCGGTCGGCGCGGTGCACGGTCGACGGAACCTTCCCGAAGGAGAAGGCCTCGAGGTGGCGCAGAAGTCGAAGCAGCAGTTCTACGGCCGCCCCGGCATCTATCGCATCTTCAACCAGATCCCGAACGAGATAGCCGCGAAATACGGCTCAACGGTCTGCGGAGAGTTGACCCGGAAGTGGCAGAGCCAGTGGCTGTGCCGGGAGCATGCGCTGAGCTGTCGTGAACTCATCACCGACGCCGCCGGCGTTGCCGCGCGGCTGGCCCTGGCCGAGCGCGACGTCGAGGCGAACCGGCCGTTTGGCGCCAATGTCGAGGGCATCAAGGAGCAGTAGCGCCGCCACGACGGCGTGGCGCCGGACATACATGAACGTCGCGGTCGGCACGATAGCCATCCGGCTGCCCGAGAACCACACGCTCAAGGGCAAGCGCCAGGTCGTCCAGTCGATGACCGCCCGGCTCCGGGACCGTTTCGAGGTGTCGGCGGCGGAGGTGGAAGGGCAGGGGTTGTGGCAGGTGGCGACTATCGGGCTCTCCTGCGTCAGCAACCGCGCGGACCACGCCCGCGAGACGCTTGAGAACGCAGTGACGTTCGTCGTGGAGCACTATCCGGAGATCGAAGTGACGGAGTCGCACGTGGAGGTGTTCCCGGTCCTGTAGCGGGAGCGATGCACCCGGCAGCGTTCCTGCACCAACTGCTCACTGCGCCTGACTACCAGGGCGAGCTGGTGCATGTCGAGCACTACCCACCCGCCGAAGCCACGTACGGAACGCTGAGCCACGAGCTGTCTCCGGCAGTCGCGAAGCGCCTGAAGCAACGCAAGCTCACGGACCTGTACCGGCACCAGGCGCAGGCGATCGACCTGCTGCTGGAGCACAGGAACGTCGTCATCAACGCTCCGAGCGCGAGCGGCAAGAGTCTCTGCTACCAGGTTGCGACGCTCGACACATTGGTGAGGGACGACGGCGCGACGGCGCTGTACATCTTCCCCACGAAGGCGCTGGCGCAGGACCAACTGCGCAGCCTGCGAGCGATGGCGAGCCCTTCGCTCCTGCCCGCGGCGGCCATCGAGACGTTCGACGGCGACACGGCGCAGGACCTGCGGGCCGGCATCCGGAGGAAAGCCCGCGTTGTGCTCACGAACCCGGACATGCTGCACGTGGGCATGTTGCCCAACCACGCGCTGTGGTCACGCTTCCTCCACGGGCTGAAGTACGTGGTGCTGGACGAGGCACACGCCTACCGCGGCGTCCTCGGCTCTCATGTGGCCAATCTCATTCGCAGGCTGAGGCGTCTCTGCCTGCTGTACGGCGCCGACCCTGTCTTCGTGTGCTGTTCGGCGACCATTGCCAATGCAAAGGAGCATGCCGGCCGCCTTTGCGGCACGGAGTTCGAGCTGGTCGAGGGTGGAGACGGCCCGCACGGCGAACGGTTCGTGGCCCTGTGGAATCCCGCCGTGGTCGACAAGAAGACGGGCGCGCGGCGCAGCCACAACAGCGAGGCCAGCAACTTCCTGTGCAAGCTGGTCTCGCGCGGCGTGAGGAGCCTGGTGTTCGCCCGGACGCGCCGACTTGCCGAGCTCATCTACGTCTACGCCCGGGAGCGACTGCCGGCGGAGCAGGCTGCGCGCATCAGCCCGTACCGCGCGGGTTACCTGGCGGCCGACCGGCGCGACATCGAGCGCCGCTTCACGGGAGGCGAGCTGGACGGGCTTGTGGCCACGAGCGCAATGGAGTTGGGAGTGGATGTCGGCGACCTCGATGCCACGATACTCGCCGGCTACCCCGGCAACATGGCGAGCGCCTGGCAGCAGGTGGGCCGCAGCGGCCGCGGCGAGAACCCATCGCTCAGCATCCTCGTGGCGCAGGGGAATCCCGTGGACCAGTACCTGATGCGCAATCCCGGCTTCTTCTTCTCGCGCCGCTTCGAACAAGCGCTCATCAACCCGAACAATCCCCATATCCTTGAGCCGCACCTGCTGTGCGCCGCGTGGGAGCACCCGCTGGCGGCGGTCGAAGTCTCCGCGCTGGCGGAGTCGGCTCCGGGGCTCATCGACGGCCTCGTCGCGAAGGGACTGCTGCGTGAGCGTCGCGGGCGTATGCACCCGGACCCCTGCGTGACCTATCCGCCCGAGCGCGTGAACATCCGCTCAATCGGCCCGTCCTACCAGATAATGGACCTCACGCGCGGTTCGCTGCTCGAGACGGTGGATGGGGCGGTGGCGATGTCGCAACTGCACCCCGGCGCGGTGTACCTGCATCAGGGCGAGACGTACCTGGTCAAGACGCTCGACACACGCAAGAGGACGGCGTGGGCGGAGGCGTGCGACGTCGACTACTACACGCAGGCGCGGGAGCTGACCGACATCCGCGCCACCAGGGTCGACGTGGAAAAGAGGTGCGGCAACGCACTCGTGCGGCTGGGCGACGTGCAGGTGACGAACCACGTCATCGCATTCAAGAGGCGGCGGCAGTTCACCGAGGAGTACCTCGGCGAGACGCCGCTCGACCTGCCGGAGACGACGTTCTCGACGCGCGCGTTCTGGTTCGACGTGCCCGACGCAGCCGTCGACCGGGCCATTGCCGAGAGCGGCGACCTGGGCGGGAGCCTGCATGCGTGCGAGCACGCCTGCATCGGCGTGCTGCCGCTGTTCGCGTTGTGCGACCGGAACGACATCGGCGGCGTGTCGATGCCGGATGGGGGCACGGGGACGCCGCAGGTATTCGTCTACGATGCCTACCCGGGAGGCGTGGGCATCGCGGAGATGGGGTATGCGAACGTCGAGCGACTGTGGCAGGCGACGGCGAAGCTCGTGAGCGACTGCCCCTGCCTCGACGGCTGCCCGAGCTGCATCCAATCGCCCAAGTGCGGCAACAACAACGAGCCGCTCAGCAAGGAAGGGGCCATCGCCCTGCTGGCAGCGCTCGGGTCTCTGTCGTCAGGCTCGTAGCGCGCGGAGCGACCGCGCTCCGGCCTCAGGCGGAGCGGGTGGACCGCAGCCTCTTCGCCAGCAGCACGAACGCGAGCACCAGTCCACCGAGCAGCACTATCGTGGCGCCCGACGGTATGTTGAGCACGTACGACAGGGCGATGCCGCACACGGACAGCGCCACGCCCAGCGCCACCGAGAGGCGCATCATGCCGGAGAGCGTCGTCGTGTACTGGCGCGCAATCGACGGCGGGATGGTGATGAGAGCGATGACGAGGACGATACCGACCACGCGGATGACGGTCACGATGGTGAGGGCGATGAGCGCCAGCAGCACCAGTTGCAGCGCCCCGGCGGGCACCCCCGCGACGCGGGAGAACTCCTCATCGAAGCTGACGGCCTGGAACTCCTTGTAGAAGGCAAGGACGGTGGCGACGATGACGCCGTCGAGCACCAGCATCAGCTGCAGTTCCGAGGTGAGGACGGTCAGGATATTGCCGAAGAGGTAGCTGAACAGGTCCGGGGTGTAGCCGGCCGCGAGGCCGGCGAAGACGACGCCGAGCGCCATGCCGGTGACCCAGAGAACGCCGATGCTCGCGTCCTCCGACAGCCGGGTCCTGCGCGTCACCACGCCCATGCCCATGGCGGCGGCGAGGGCGAAGGCTACGGCGCCAAGGATGGGATTGAAGCCGAGCCAGAGGGCGAGACCCACGCCCCCGAAGGTGGCGTGAGAGATGCCGCCGCTGACGAAGACCATGCGCCTGACGACGACGTACGTTCCGACTGCGCCGCAGGCGATGCCGGCCAGTACCGCCGCCGCAAGCGCGTGCTGCATGAACTCGTAGCCGAGCACGGTGAGCATCAGTCGTGCCTCCTGAGAACACGGTGCGGCATGCCGTGCGCCAGCAGCTCGATGGGGCATCCGTACGCCGCCTCGACATCCTCGGGAGGGATTTCCCTTGAGCCGTGATAGTAGAGGCGGACGTTGAGGCAGGCGACCTTGTCGACATACGTCGAGATGGCCGAGAGGTTGTGCGACACCATCACGATGGTCATGCGCGTCCGCAGTTCGGCGAGCAGCCGGTAGATGTCGTCCTGCGTGGTGGTGTCCACGTTTGCCAGGGGCTCGTCCAGCAGCAGCAACTCCGGGTCACGCACGAGCGCCCGGGCAATGAAGACGCGCTGCTGCTGCCCTCCGGACATCTCTCCTATGGGGCGGTTCTTCAACTGTGCGATGCCCACCGCGTCGAGCGCCCGGACCGCCCTCTGCCGGTCGTCCGCCGTGTAGCGGTGCAGGAGGTGGGGACGCGACAGGCGGCCCATGAGGACAACGTCCCATGCGGCGATGGGGAACTCCCGGTCGAAGAAGCTGTGCTGTGGCACGTAGCCGACGCGACTGGCGCTTCGCTGCGGGGGTTCGCCCCAGAGCTGCACCGCGCCGCGTGTCGCGGGTACGAGTCCGAGCATGGCCTTGAGCAGGGTGCTCTTGCCGCCCCCGTTCGGGCCGATGATGCCGAGGAAGTCGTTGCGCTGGACCGTGAGGTTCACGCCTTCCAGCGCCGGCGTGCCGTCGTAGTTGACGGACACGTCGGTCAGTCGAACGACCTCCGCCGCTGCGGCCGGCGCCGTTCCCGCGCTGGTGTGCGTCTCCGTATGTGCCATGTCAGTCGCCGTTCTCGTCGCGCAGTTCCGGGCTCACTCAATCTCGAGGGCGAATGCCTCAGCCGCCGCGCGCATGCTGGACAGGTAGCTGTCCGGAAGCGGGTCGACATAGAGTAGCTCACCTTCGATGGCTTCGGCAATGCTCTGTGCCTCGGAGGTGGCAGCCTCCGGGGAGACGTAGATGTACTGCAAGTTGTGCTGAGCAGCCAGGTCGACGCAGTCCTGCAGCAGGTGCGGCGAGGGGGACTTGCCCTCCTCCTCGATGGCGAGCTGTACCAGCCCGCAGTCCCTTGCGAAGTAGGCGAACGAGGGGTGGTAGATGAGGAAGTGCCGCTCCATCCCGTCCGCGAGGATGGCGGTGATGTCCGTATCGAGCTGCCTGAGTTCGCCAACGTAGCGGTCCGCATTCGCTTCGTATTCGGCTGCGTGGTCGGGGTCGACGAGTGAGAGGCCGGCCGCGATGTGTCGGACCATGTCGACTGCGTTGCGGGGCGAGGTCCAGATGTGCGGGTCGTTGTTCTCAATCACGATTCCCGCGGAGCAGTCGACGACCGCCATGTCAGGGTTCTGGGCGAGGAGGTTGTCCATCCACTCCAGCTCGAACTCGACGCCTGAACCGACCTGGAAGTACGCGGCGGCGTTGGTGACATCGACCATCTGGCGGGGCGTCGGTTCGTAGTGATGCGGGTCGGCCCCGGGCGGGACCATGAGCGTGACGCTCACGCTGTCGCCTCCGACCTGTTCCACGAAGTCGGCCAGCGGGGCGATGGTGGCTATCACGGTGATGCGGCCGGCATCGCCGGCGGGGGAGGGAGAGCACGCGGCCAACGGCGCGAGCGCCGCGAGGGCAGCAATCATCAGAGCGAGAAGCTGCGGGGTTCGACAGAACGCTTTGTGGCAATGCATGTGGAGAGTCTCCTTTCGAACGGGCCGCGGTGCTTCTCAGCGTCCTGCGCGGCAGTCAGGGCACTGGCCGGTGAACTCGACGATGTGTCCCTCGATGCGATAGCCGGTCTCACGGGCGAGGCGGTCTTCCAGCCGCTCCACGTCGCTGCTGGTGAAATCGACCACGTGCCCGCAACCGGAACAGACGAGGTGGTGGTGGTGCTCTTCAGGCCGGCGCAGCACGTAGGATGGCTGCCGGCCGTCAGCCGAGAGCTGGCAGACGAGTCCCAGGTCGGTGAGCAGCCGCAGCGTGCGGTACACCGTGACGAGGCCGACGTCGCCACGCTCAGCGGCGGCGGCGGCGTGCAGCTCCGCCGTCGTCATGTGCCTGTGGCAGCGAGCCAGGACGCGGACGACGGCTCTGCGCTGAGGGGTCACCTTGTGACCGCCCCCGTGGAGCGCGCTTAGAACCTTGTGCTCGCCATCAGTGGTTGTCATAGAAGTAGTTGAAAACGATTTTCAATTAGCATACGACATTCTTCGGCATCCGTCAACGGGGAGGTTGCTTTAGCCGAGCCATCAGTCTGACGAGGCGACGCCGGGGCGGTGGCGAGAACGGGCGTTGAGACTCCCTGTGGTAGCATTACCGGCAACTGCATGAGAAAGCGGCACAGCACATGATTTCGATTGACATCGACCCCGTTGCCTTCACGCTCGGCGGACTGGAGGTGCGCTGGTACGGCATAGCGGTGGCGCTCGCGGTCCTCACCGTCCTCCTCGTCACGGTGAAGGAGGGGAAGCGGCTGGGTGTCGCGGAGGACCTGCTCTACAGCCTGTTCCTCTGGGGCATCATCGGAGGGCTGCTGCTCTCGCGTGTGGTCCACGTGGTGGATTTCCTGGTGCTGCACCCCGGGGAGCACATCGACTTGCTGCGATTCGACGGGCTCGGCCTCTATGGCGCCATCCTCGGCGCGCCGCTCTCGGCGTTCCTCTACACGCAGGTACATCACATCCCGTGGTCCAGCATGGCGCGAGTGGGCGATGCGGTCGCGCTTGGCGCCCCTCTTGGCCAGGCCATCGGCAGGGTGGGATGCTTCATCAACGGGTGCTGTCACGGCGCCATCGCCGCAGTGCCGTGGGCGGTGGTGTACACCCAGCCGGACACGTTCTGCGAGTACCCCGGCATGCCGGTGCAGCCCACGCAGGTCTACTTCATCGCCTGGAACCTGGTGGTGTTCGGCGTCGTGTGGGCGCTGAGGAAGGTGAAGAGGCCCGAGGGTATATCGTTCCTGGTGTACCTGATGCTCTACTCAGCGGGGGACTTCGTCATCCGCTTCTGGCGCGTGAACGACCCGTTTGCGGGCGGGTTGCAGCAGGGGCAGGTCATCAGCCTGGGCATCATACTGGCCTGCGCGCCGATACTGTGGTGGAAGCTGCGCGGCTTCCGAGCCGCCGCCCGGGACGAAGCCGGACCGCAAGCCTAGCGCGCCGGCGCGAAGTCCAGGACGTTCGCCTGCAGAGTCTCCTCGCCC
>JALNYR010000022.1 GCA_023229725.1 Dehalococcoidia bacterium
CAAGACCATACTGAGCAGGAATACTGTCGGACAACCCTGTCCGGCATGTGGCACCTCAATCCAGAAGGAAGCCTACATGGGAGGGAGCATCTACTACTGTGCCACGTGTCAGAGGACATAGGTGACGTGCTGCGGAGTCAAACGGGGCGAAGTGACGCTCGGGACGACGCTGAGCGCCGGCTGGCGCTCTGCCGGCGCTTGACCGCGCCGGCGACTCCACCTGTGCTCGGGAGGAATGCCGTGCGGCGACCGGACTCCCGGGGGATCTTGCGAGGGATGTCGGCGCAACCAGAATGATGTAGAGCCACTCGTGCTGCGTTCACTGCCAGCAGCGCCAAGGAGTACCAGGATGAGAGTAACCGGCAAGAGGACCGTCTACGAAGGCCGCTACCTCAGGATGGTCGAGAAGACCGTCACCACCAGGGATGGCACAACTCACCCCTGGGAGGCCGTGGAGAGGACCAACGTTCATGGCAGCGGGGCGGTGGTCATCGTCGCCCTCACGAAGGATGGCGAGCTGCTCTTCGAGAAGAACTGGCGCTCCGCGCTCGAGTCGTTCGTCATCCAGTTCCCGGCGGGCCTTACCGACGTCGACGGCGAAAGCGAGGAAGATGCGGCCCGGAGAGAACTCCTCGAAGAGACCGGCTACGCCGCCGCGACGCTCATCCCGATACTGTCGTCGCCTCTCTCGGCGGCCCTGACCAGCACCAGGGCGATGCACTTCTTCGCCCCGGACGTGGTGTACTCGGGCAGGGCGCCCAGTGACGACCTCGAAGGCATCGAAGTGGTGAAGGTACCCGACGCCAAGGCCGACGAGTTCATGCTCAACCTGCCGCCGGGCGTGGAGCTTGACCTGCGGGTGCCCGGCATACTCTGGGCGCTGCGGAGAAAGGGGCTGCTGCCGCCTACTCCGGCTCGCCCTGCTGCGCGATGATGCTGTAGATGGTCTCCGCCGCCGCGTACGGGCTGAGCTTCCCGTCGTTCATCTGCGAGATGTACTCCGCGAGCCGTGGGTCCGTCGCCACCGCCCGCATGAACTCCTGAACGACCATCTTCTGCAATACCGTGGTCAACTCGTTGCGCCGCTGTTTCGCTCTGCGCTCGGCCAGGCTGCCGTCCTCGGCGCAGAGGTTCCAGTGCCGGCGAATCTCCTGATACAGCTCGCCGACGCCGATGTTGTTCTCGGCCTGCGTCGCCAGAACCGGGACCTTCCAGTTGCTCTGCGGCATCACGAGATTGAGCATGCTCTTGATGGCGACCACCATGCTGTCGGCCCCCTGCCGGTCGGCCTTGTTGACGACGAAGATGTCGGCGATCTCCATGAGGCCGGCCTTCATGGCCTGCACATCGTCCCCTGCCTCCGGGACAAGCGCGACCACGACCGTGTCGACGCTGTCCATGACGTCAAGCTCCATCTGGCCGACGCCGACCGTCTCCACCAGGATGAAGTCCTTGCCGGAGGCCTCCATGAGCTTGATGACGCCGTGGACGGTAGCGGGAAGTCCGCCAAGGCTGCCGCGGAGCGACATGCTCCGGATGTGAACGCCCTCGTCCATGTAGTGCTGCTGCATCCTGACGCGGTCGCCCAGCACCGCGCCGCCGCTGAACGGGCTGCTCGGGTCGGCGCAGACGATGCCGACCCGCAACTCATCCTGCCTCGCGAATGACGTGAGCCGGTTGACGAGCGTGCTCTTGCCCGCGCCGGGAGGCCCGGTCACGCCCACGCGGTGGGCTTTGCCGGACGGGTTGATGCGCCGCAGCACCTGGTAGCTCTCCTCGTTGTCTTCCTCGACGATGGTGATGAGCTTCGCCAGGGCGCGCCCGTTGCCCTGCAGCATGTCGTCTATGAGAGCCGCCGTCTGCCGGCTCAGTGAGTTGCCATTCGCCACGTATCGGTTCTCTCTTTCCGTGCCTGGTCCCGTCGCGCCAGATGCTTATGTCACTATCAGCGCTCGATGCCGTCGCGCGCCATGACGCCTTTGCGGTAGTAGTGCTTTATCTCAACCATCTCGGTCACAAGGTCGACGGCGTCGATGACCTCCTGCGGCGCGTACCGTCCCGTGAACACCACTTCGACGTTCTCCGGCCGGTTCCGCAGCAGGTCAAGCATCTCCTCAACGGAGATGAGGTGGAAGGCATGCGCCGTGAGAATCTCGTCGAAGACGACGATGTCGTACTCGCCCGAGAGCATCGCCCGGCGCGCCCGCGTCAGACCCTCAGCAGCCAGGTCGACGTCCTCCTGCTCCGGCGGGTTCTGCACATGCACGAAGCCCGCGCGGCCGTACTGCTCGATGGTGATGTAGGGCTTGACCATCCTGGCCGAGTTGAGCTCGCCGTACTCCTGGCCCTTCATGAACTGGCCGATGTACGTCTTGAGACCGCGGCCCATGGCGCGGAAGGCCAGCCCCAGCGCTGCGGTCGTCTTGCCCTTGCAGTTGCCGGTGTAGACCTGCGCGTAGCCCTTCTCAAGCCGTGCCGGCTTCTCGTGCGCCATCTCAGTTGGGCCCTTCGCTTTGTGCGCTTCCATATCTGGTCCTCGACCGGCTCTTCGGCCGTCCGGCGAACGGCGTCGGTGCTGCCTCAGTCGGAGGCGGCCTGCTTCATTTCGACGGTCTTCCTGATGTGCTCGATGATGGTCGGCAGCGGCGTGCCGGGACCGAAGTTGCCGGTGACGCCGAGCTTCTCCAAGTAGGGCAGGTCCTTCTTGGCGATGAGACCACCGGCGATGACCGGGATGTCGGTGCCCTTGTACTTCTTGAGGGCCTCCATCATCTGGTCGGCGATGTAGCGCATGCTGCCGGTGTGGTCGCTGAGTGCGATGATATTCGCGTCCTCGTCCACCGCCGTCTTGGCGATGGCATCGGCGGTCTGGAACCTGCCGAGGTAGATGACCTCCATGCCGGCGTCGCGGAAGGCGCGGGCCAGAACCAGAGTTCCGCGCTCATGGATGTCGCAGCCAATCTTGCCGATAATGATGCGGATCATCTTCTGTTTGACTGCCATTGCCTACTTGCCTCCCAGGAGACTGTCGATGAAGTCGGGCGTCGGTATCTGGTTCAGAGGGTCATAGCCGTAGCCGTAGGCCATCCGGATGACACCCACCGTCTCCCCCACCGTCACTCCTGCCTTCGAGGCCTCGATAGTGGCGCGAACAACGTTCCTGCCCTCCTTCGTGGCATTGTAGAGTTCGATGAGCGCAGCGTTGGTCTTCTCCGGGTCGCGCGTCGCCCTGACGCGTCTGATGTCAGCTATTGTCTGGAGCCGCATCTGCTTCGAAGGCACCTTGTAGGCGCAGTTCTCGATGGCCTTGTTGATGGGGCCTTCTTCCCCCTGGAAGGCGTTCACGCCGACGATGAGTCGCTTGTTCTCGTTGATTTCGGCCTGCACCCGCATCCTGCTGGAGTCGATCATCTGCCGCAGGAAGCCGGACTCGAGGCATCGCCACATGCCGCCGTTCGCGTCTATCTCGCGCAGTATCGCGTTGGCCTCGTCCTCCAGCTTGCTGGTCAACCACTCGACGTAGTAAGAGCCTCCGAGCGGGTCCGCCACGAGCGGCACGTTCGCCTCATGGGTGATGATGTGCTGCGCGTCAAGGTTGAAGAGTCGCGCCTCCCTTGACGGCAGGCCGATGGCCTCATCGATGCTCGAGGCATCGAGCGAGTTCACGCCGCCGAGCACGCAGCTCAGAATCTGCAGCGTCACGCGGGCCGCGTTGTTGAGGGGCTTCTGCGTCTGGAGCGAGAGGCCGGACGTCCTGATGCCGATGCGCAGGCTCTGCGCGCGGGCGGTGGTGGCGCCCAGTTTCTCCTTCGCAATCCTGGCCCACATCCGCCGGGTCGCCCTGAACTTGCACAGCGTCTCGAAGAAGTCGGACTCGGCATCCATCGAGAACACGGTCGGGCCGACCTCGTCGAGGCTTATCTTCCGGTCGTTGATGAGGTCGCTGTAGACGGCCGTCGCCACGCCGAGGACCTCGGCCATCTCCTGCGGGGCGACCATCCCCGACTGCTGGGGGTCAACGCCGTTCGGCGCGTACGCCTTCCATTTCGGCGTGTTGCGGACAGCGAACTCGATGAGGTCGAGCGTTATCCTGCGGTCTATCTCGGTCGGAAAATCCGGGCAGGCGTAGACGATCTTCGACCGGAACGGGTCGTTGATGGCCGAGCCGCGCAGGGTGGATATCGGTATGCCCCGGTTTTCCATCATCGCCGCGAGGTATGCGTAGAAGCAGAGGAAGCTGGACATGCCCATGTGCGCCAGCTCGTAGTCCACGTTGGCGAGAGGCAACCCGTCGAGCATCCTCTCGTACGTCTCGAGGGCGCAGGAGGAGATGCCGCCGCACATCATGCTGTTCCAGGAAGCGGGGTGGTCCGGGTCGATGCCCGACTGGGTCGGCAGGTCGCAGAGAAGGCGGAGCCCCGTCTGGCCGCTGGCGACGTATTCCTTGAAGGCCTTGTTGGTATCCTCGGGCGTGCTGTAGCTGACGATGAAGGTCTTCAACCACAGCCGGTCGCGGTACATCCGGGGGTAGATTCCCCTGGTGAACGGGTAGCACCCCGGGTCGGACAGGTCACGTTCATAGTCGAGGTCTGCCGTATCCGCAGGCGAATAGAACCCCTTGAGGGGTATGAAGCTCTGGGTCGCATCCCGGATTATCTCGCCGAGGGAGCGATTGAAGGCGACGCCCCGGCCTTCGCCGCATTGAGCCGCGCCCGGGGCCTGGCCGGCCGAGGGGCCGCACGTCGTGCACGTGCTTTCCGCGGCTTTGCCGGCGGAGCGGAGTTGCTCTTCGAGCGAGCTGCTGCAGGCAACTCCCTTGCCGTCACCGCTGGTGCGCTTCGTCTTTGCTGCCAACTGAGTCTCCTTTTTGCCTGGTTGCATCGGGCCTCTGAGGCCTATTGGCTCCAACGACGGACATAACGGGCCGGGCGAGAGCCCGGCGGCGTAAATAGTATCCTGTTCCCGGAAATTATGAAAACGACGCTGAACGCGTATGTTCCTGCCGCGGAGCCGCGCGAGGCGCTTCGACGCTCTCAGGTTCCTCCGACCGGCCTCCAGGGTCGCGCCGCCGTCGACGTCAGGCACGTCCCGCACTCCACAGCTATCCGCACCACTTCACCCCCTCACCGGCCGTCAGCCATTCCTTCCTATGGTGACCGCTCGCACCGCACGTCTGCTATCATTGCAGGTTGCGGCAGCAGCTCTTCTCATCCAAGGTCCCTGCCCCGCACAGGCGATGACACAACATGCGCCCACCGGATTCACGAAACGCTTCCCGCAGCCTGCGCAGTCCCGGTCTGGAAAGGGTGTGAATCGGGCGCCATCAGGAACCATAGCGCAGCACAGTGACAGCGACTCAGGCAGCGTATCCCGCCCATGATTCCCGGCCATTGGAGTTGACCGGACACGTCTTTGGACGCGCCACGATTATCACCCTCCTTGGCCTTCTTGTCATCGCAGCGTGGTTCCGGCAGACCGCCGTCGTCACACTCATCGGGCTCACACTGGCCACCGTCGGGTTTTCGAAGCTGTGGAGCACACTGGCGTTGCGCCGTGTCCACTGCGACCGCGTACTCTCGACCCGCGGACTCTTCGTCGGTGAGCAACTCACCATCACCGTCCGGCTCAGCAACCAGAAGCCGCTTCCGTTGCCCTGGGTGGACGTCAGCCAGCTGCTCCCTCCCCGGCTGGCCTCGGCTCTTCCGGACGCGGAGAACCTCGATGCGACGCTGGTCCGCACCGCCTCGATGCCGTGGTACTCGCGTGTCACGTGGCGGGAGCAACTGTGCGCCGGCCACAGGGGCTGGTATGTGCTGCCACCGGTGAAAGTAGTCTCAGGAGACATCCTCGGACTCTACCCTCGCGCCATGGAGCAGTCAGGCTTCGACCACGTTGCGGTGTACCCACGAATCTATCCGGTCAGGCGGCTATCTATCCGGCGCACGGACGCCTCCGGCGACCTGCTGGGACGCGTGTCGCTGCAGGAAGACCCCACGCGCATGAGAGGCATCCGGGACTACCAGCCGCAGGATGGGATGCGTCGCGTCCACTGGAAAGCCACGGCGCGGCACCAGCAGCTCATGGTCAGGCTGTACGAGCCATCGGCCGTGTCACGACTCGTGCTCGTGCTCGTGGCCGACAGCTTTGACCCCCTCGGCGACGATGCGCCATTCGAGCTGGCGGCAAGCACGGCGGCGTCGGTGGCGCACTACTGTACAGAGCACCAGATGCAGTTCGGGCTCCTCAGCAACGCGAGGCTGGGAGACGGCTCCGGCCACGCGCGGCTTTCGCCAGGCGGCGGCGATCCTCAACTCATCGCTCTGCTCGAGATACTTGCCCGGGCAACGCCCGGTCCCGCTCACCCCTTCGACGTCCTGGCCCGGGAGCTTCACGCCCTGTCCGCATCCGGCGTCGGACTCGTCGTCGCTGCCGGCCGGCTGCAGCCGCAACACGTCGACGTGTTCACGAGACTCGCCCGTTCCCGGTGCCCGATGCTCGTGCTGGAAACGACGCCCGAATCCTCTACCCGCCGCTTCGCGTTCGGACACAAGTGCGTCGCAGGACCGGGCGACCTCCTCGACCTCGGAGAGGACAGGCAATGACGAGAGCGCGCGCCATGCTGCTGCCGCTGGTGCTTCTTGGCATGCAGGCCTGCTGGCTGGGTGCCTGGCTTGCTGTGGTCGAGAGCCGCGTGCCAGGCAGTCACGCCATCACCCCGGCCGTGCTCGGCTTTCTACCCGCGGGGATGGTCGCATTCCCCCTCCTGAGGCAACTGCCCGTCAGGAGACTCACCGCCGAAGTACTGTACTGGGCGCTGTGGTGCCTGCTGGCCGCCGTGGTGGCGCGGCTGCTGCTGTCTCCCGAGACGCCGTGGACCGACCCGGCGTGGCTGGTCGCACTGCCGCGGGCCGCCATCCGTTTCATCTTCGAGACTCACCCGGCGGAGATGCTGGTACTGGTCGGCACCGGAGTCGCATGGCACCTGGGCAGACGCCCGATGGCCGGCACACCCGACTACGGAAGACTGCTCGGCGACTTCCAGTTCGGCCTTGTCCTCCTGCTGACAGCGTTCCTGGTGAGCCGCGCGGTGAATGCAGGCTCGGACGGGCAGGTCTTGCTCGCCCTGGCCTTCTTCGCGCTGTCACTCACCGGTGTCGCGCTGTCCCGCGGGGAAGAAGGAGGCAACGCCGCCACACTCATCGCGAGAAAGCACTTCTCGTCGAGCCTCCTGTCATTCGTCGCAATCGTCTCACTCGCCGGCCTGCTGGCCAGTGTCGCCGTCACGCCGGAGGTCATCTCCGCCGTCGTCGACGCCGTCAGATACGTCCTGCACCTGGTGGAACGCGGGATGGCCTTCGTCGCCTCCCTTATTCCCGCGCCCGATGTCGAACCCGCTGAGCCGGCGGCCCCGGCCACCGGAGACGACTCCAGCCTGCTCGAGTTCTATCGCAGCCTGCCCGTTTCCGTGCTCTTGAAGCGGGTACTGTATCTGCTGTATGTGGCGATGATTGTCGGCATGCTCCTGTTCGGGCTGTGGCGCTTGTGCGGCCAGATCCTCGCCTGGTTGAGGCGCCGCTCGATGTCAGCGGGCATCGAGATGGAGTCTCTGGACACTGGATTCCTGTCGGACCTGCTGGCCCTCATGAGGTGGATTGAGACGAGGATACAGCACCTATTCCGGCGCTTGGCCGAGCTCGCCGGGCGTTCCGGAGGCGCGGCAGCACCCACCGTGGCAAGCCTGTATGCGGACCTCCTGCGGTGGGCCGGGAGGAAGCTCCACGCACGTGAGCCATCTCAATCGCCCTACGAGTACCAGACAGAACTCCAGCAGCTTCTGCCGACTGCAGCGGACGACCTCGCTCTCGTGACGGAGACGTACGTCTGTATGCGTTATGGAAGATACGAGCCGGAGAGTGCGGATATCGAGGCGATGGCGCGCGCCTCGCACCGCATACGGCACGCCACACGGCTCAAAGGGCCGGATACGTCAACAAAGGAAGGGGAAACATCGTGAAGCGAAACGAGAGACCGAGCGAGCAGAACGTGCGCCAGATGAAGCAGGCCGCCGACCGGTTCAAGGAGAACGTCGGCAGGGTCATCGTCGGGAAGTCCGACGTGGTTGACCTGTGCTTCGTCGCGTTGCTGTGCGAAGGGCACATACTCCTGGAAGACGTCCCCGGCACCGGCAAGACAACGCTGGCGAAGGCGATTGCGCGCTCGATGGAGGGGAGCTTCCGTCGAATCCAGTGCACGCCTGACCTGCTGCCGTCCGACGTGACGGGCATCCACTACTTCAACCAGAAGACCGGGGAGTTCGAATTCAGACCGGGGCCAATCGTAGCGAACATCGTGCTGGTCGACGAGATAAACAGGGCGACTCCACGCACGCAGTCGTGCTTTCTCGAATCCATGCAGGAGCGCCAGGTCACGGCCGACCTGGAGACCGTCATGCTGCCGCGACCGTTCATGCTTCTCGCCACGCAGAACCCCGTCGAACTGGAGGGCACGTTCGCGTTGCCGGAGGCGCAACTTGACCGGTTCCTGCTGCGGCTCTCGCTTGGCTACCCGACCGTGGCGGAGGAAAGCGGCATGCTCGAACGCTTTCGCGACGACCAGCCGCTCGAGGTACTGAAGAGCGTCCTGAGCACAGACTCACTGGAGAGTCTCCAGGCGACATCGCGAACTATCTGCGTCTCGGAGCCGGTGCGCGACTACATCACGGCGGTCTGTCGTGCAACGCGGAGCGACCCGAGCCTGCGACTGGGCGCAAGTCCCCGGGCGACACTGGCGCTGCAACAGGCCTCACAGGCGCTGGCGGGAACTGGCGGACGCGACTTCGTCACTCCGGACGATGTCAAGCGGCTTGCGGTCCCCGTGCTGGCACATCGCGTGCTGCTGGAGACATCCGCCTCAGTGCACGGTCTGACGACTGCGGCGGCCATCGAGAAGCTCCTGTCCACCGTGCCCGTCCGCGTCGAATGACGCCGGCCGGACCCGCACCCCGCGCGCACGGCTGCCGCCGGGGACAACGTCAATCCCGGTCGTACAGCGGCGAAAGGGGTTCGGCGCCCTCTCTGACAACGCGAAAGAGGTCGTCAGCCACCACGGCGATGCCGGCGCTGCTCTCGAGTTGCACGACCCAGGGCGACGGCAGCGCCTCGTGACCCAGCTGTGCGCCCAGAATGGCTCCGGTGATGCAGCCCGTCGAATCGCTATCCCCGTCATGGTTCACGGCCATGAGGACGCCGCGCTCCCAGTCGTCTGCGCTGCTCAACGCACAGTACAGCGCGATTGCCAGCGCCTCCTCCCCCACCCACCCCTGGCCCAGGCGCGGGATAGCCACATGCGGGGCGGTGTGCGCTGAGGCAAGCTCGACCGCACGGAACGCGGCGCTGAGTGTCTCTTCGTGGGCCGTGCAATGACGTAACTCCGCCAGCGCCCTCTCTACGGAGTCCCGGAGTGCCCGTCCTTCGAGCACCAGCGCGATGACTTCGGCGAGCACTCCCGCCGGCAGGTAACCCGATGGGTGTCCATGCGTGATGGCGGCGAACTCCGCCCCGTAGCGGAACGCCTGGCCGGGTGGAAAGGACAGTCCGGCCGGCGCAACCCGCATGACGCCCCCGCAACCCTTCCGCGTGTTGAGCGGCCTCTCCGCCGTCCCCATGCGGCCGCTTCTGAGAGACCACAGGCACGTCGCTCCCGGCATGCGATTCATGTACGGGATATCCTGGGAACGCAACCACGCGAGGTACCGGCGGTAGACTGCCTGGACCGGACGCCACGGTTCTCCGTGCCGCAGGGCAAGGTAGGCATCGATGCAGCCCCTCGCCGTCGCAAGGGAGAGCTGAGTGTCGTCAGTGAAGCAACCCGCACGGTACTCGCGCCAGGGCTCAAGGCCGCAGATTCCCTCCGGCCCATACTCCGCCCGTATCTGCTCGAGGTCCAGGAACTCGACCGGCGCGCCGAGCGCATCTCCGAGCGCGAGCCCCAGCATGCAGCCTTCGTACTGGCTCCGCCGCGCGGACCCGAACCCTGTTGCTCCGTCGTCTGCTGCATTCATCGATGCCACGCGGCGTGCGCCGACCGGTCCGGGCATCGCTCGGCGATGCTAGCCGCGTACCTCCACGCCCGACATCTTCTCCAGCGCCCGGATGAGCGCCTGTGAGCCGCCCGACGCGAGGCCCTCTGTTTCCACCGTGTGGTAGAGCTGGTGAACAAGAGACGACGCCGGAAGGAAGACCTTCAACTCCCGTGCGGCGGCCAGCACGAGCGACAGGTCCTGCTGTGATGTGCTCACCGGGTACCCTGCCGCCATGTCACGCGCGAGTATCTTCGGTCCCATGTTGTCCAGCTCCCATGATTGCGCCGCACCCGAGGACGCGATGCCGAAGAGCTTCGTCAGGTCGATGCCGGCCTTGGCTCCCAGCGTGAAGGCCTCACAGACGCCACAGAGGCTGACGAAGCACATCACCTGGTTACACAGCTTGGCGGTCGACCCCGTGCCTGTCTCGCCCATGCGAACGATGACGCGGCCGAGTGGCTGAAGCACCGGCAGGACGGAGTCAAAGGCGCTCTCGGGACCACCGATCATCATAACGAGGTTCCCCGTACGAGCCGCGGGAGCCCCTCCGCTGACCGGCGCGTCCAGGAACCGTCCTCCCACCTCTTCGTACGACTTCGCAAGCCGGCGAGATTGAGAGGGCGACATGGTTGTCATGTCGACGACGACACTTCCCTCAGCCAGTCCGGTGACGACGCCGTGGTCGCCAAGTTGCCAGCGTTCCGACTCGGCGCCGTCCTCCGCTGCGACGATGATGACAGGCGCTTTCGACGCCAGAATGGCAGGCGTGGCTTCGGTCGCGGCTCCGCTGCGAACACACTCGGCAACTCCGTTCGGGTCCGGCCCCCAGACGAGCACGGGGTGTCCGCACTCCAGCAACCGCCAGCACACCGCCCTCGCAAGCGCTCCAGACCCGATGACTCCCAGATTGTTCTTCAAAAGCAACCTCCTCGTGCGCTCCTTGCGACATTGTATGTCCGCGCACTGGAGTCGGCAAACGTGGGCATGCACGTCGCGGGAGTCCGTCCGGTCTGCTACCATGCAGCCGGTCGACAATTCGGCGTTCGCGCGCGGCGCTGGAACGCAAGGAGGAAGTGCATGTCCACGCATGAGTCTCGCGGCAAGGTGCAGACGGTGCTGGGTCCGATAGAGTCCGGCGACCTCGGCGTCACACTGCCGCACGAACACTGTCTTTTCGACCTGACGATGTGGTTCGCAGAGCCGGTGCGGTCAAGCGAGAGATTCCGCGCCTATGAGCCGGTCACGCTCGAGAATCTGGGCTGGGTGCGGTACCACCCGTACAACAACCGTGACAACTGGATAATGCTCGACGAGGAGGTCGCGATCAGGGAGCTGGCGCGCTACAAGCGTTTCGGCGGCTCATCCCTGGTCGACATGTCCAATCACGGCCTTGGCCGCGACCCGGAGGCGCTCGCGCGCATATCGCGCGCCACCGGCCTCAACATCATCATGGGTTCCGGCTACTACCTCGAGCCGATGTGGCCCGGGGGCCTCACAGAGACGGCGATGCTCGAGAGCATCGTCCGCGATATCACCGAGGGCGCCGACGGAACCGGCATTCGTGCCGGCCTCATCGGCGAAATCGGTACCGAACGGTTCGGCCCGGACAAACCAATGTCGGACGGCTACTTCATGGCGCTGAGAGCCACAGCACGCGCGCAGAAGGCGACAGGGGCGCCGGTGAACATCCACCCGGGGCACAGCCCCGACTCCCCCATCGAGATAGTGCGCTACCTTGAGAAGCACGGGGCGGACGTGACGCGCGTCGCCATCAGCCACATCGACCGCACGGTGTTCCTGCACGACATGCGCGTCGAGCTGGCGAAGACCGGCTGCTACCTGGAGTACGACATGTTCGCCTTCGAGGGATGGCACCAGACGAGGCACGTCCTCTCCGAGGAGAACCCAGTCCACGTGGAGGTGCCCAACGACGCCGGTCGCGTGGCAGAGATCGTGCAGTTGGTCGACGCCGGCTTCATCGAGCAGATACTCATCTCCCACGACCACTGCAGCAAGCATCGGCTCTTCGGCTGGGGAGGCCCCGGCTACGCACACATTCTCGAGAACATCGTGCCGCTCCTCGTGGACCGCGGGTTGACCCGAGAGCAGGTGAACACGATCATCGTCGACAATCCGAGAAGGTTCCTGCAGTTCGCCTAGAGCTGCACGCGCGGAGCCGGCGCAGCAGACATATGGGGGCACCTCGCAAGCGACGTGCCCCCTTCGCCTGCCGCACAGTTGACTGCTACGTCCCCGCCGGAGTAGGAGCAAGGATTGCCCACGTCACCTTCTGCTCATCTCCGCGCCAGAACGTTATCTCGACTTCGTCTCCCGCATGCTGCTCGAAGATCGCCTTTGTGAAGTCCTGAGCACTGCGGATGTCCTGTCCCGCAAACACCACGATGACGTCCCCCTGCATCAGGCCGGATACCTCGGCCGGGCTGGCGGGGACGACTTCGGTGACGAGCACTCCTTCCTCAACGGCAAGGCCGTACCTCGAGGCCACCAGGGGACTCACGGTATAGAGACCCACGCCCAACCACGGCCGCGCAACGCGCCCTTCCCCGATGAGGGTCTCCACGACGGGCAGCGCCTGGTTCACAGTGATGGCATAACCCATGCCTTCAACGCCGATGGAGGCAATCTTGTTGCTGTTGATGCCGATGACCTGACCGGCCATGTTGACGAGCGGTCCGCCGCTGTTGCCGGGATTGATGGCGGCATCCGTCTGGATGAGGTCCAGGAGCGTCTGGCCTGCCGACGCAGAGAGAGACACGCCTGCGGCGCTCACGATGCCGCTCGTGGCGCTGGTGCCCATGCCGAGAGAGTTGCCGATGGCGACCACGACATCGCCGACCCGCAACGCGGTCGCATCACCGGTCTCCGCGACAGGCAGCCCGTCCGCCGCAATCTTGACCACAGCCAGGTCGGTCAGGGGGTCCGTGAACACGGGACCGGCCTCGTAGTTCGTTCCATCGTCGAGCGTCACCGTCACCACGGTCGCGCCTTCGACAACGTGGTTGTTGGTAACGATGTAGCCGTCGGCGCTGATTATCCAGCCGGAGCCGGCGCCCATCTCGGTCCTTGGACGGTTGAACATGTCGTAGGCCACAGCCTCCGTGTTGATGGCCACAACGGACGGCTTCACCTTCGCAACCACGTCGGCGATGCTCGGCAAAGGCTCCGCCGATCCGCTTGATGTCACCGCAATGGCCGGCTGAGTCACTGCCGGGGTTGCATCTTCCACAGCAGGCGTGACAGCCGGCTGGTCCGTTTCGGCGACGGTCGAAGCACATCCCGTCACCACCAGGAGAAGCGCAAGTCCGGCGAGACTGCTCCGAATCAGGCGTCCATTGATTCGCTTCATGTTCTCCCCCTTGAGCGGCTCACGGACCGGGTGCGGAATGCGTCTCCCGCATCTCTACGGTCAGCGCCCGCAGCTCCTGCCCGCGTCGCTCATCCTGTGACACATGCTAGCAGGACATTGTGAAGGACCTGTCAAAGCTCCGTACGCAAGGCTGGATGCAGACGGCGCTCCCGGACCGTCAGCCGGCTCCTGTGCCACTCCGGCTGTCCGAACACAAACCGCGTGCCGCGCACACGAGAGGCGCCCCGTCAACTCACTGTAGTAGAATGGCCGGGACCCGCTTCGCGTGGGACGGACCTGATGCAGGGAAGGGGGAGCCCATGACCGGAACACTTGATGTCACCAGTCTGCTCTGGATAGTCATTATCCTGAGCGTCTTCATACCCGTGCTGCAGCGCAGGATGCTGCAGGCGAGGCGACTCCAGGCGATACGGAACCTGGAGAAGAGACGCGGCTCGCGCGCTATCACGATGATTCACCGCCAGGAACAGATGAACTTCCTGGGCATCCCCCTCCGCCGCTACATCGACATCGAGGACTCGGAACAGGTCCTCAGAGCCATCAGGCTGACGCCCGACGAGATGCCGCTCGATATCGTCCTGCACACTCCCGGCGGGCTCGTCCTCGCCTCAGAGCAGATTGCCTGTGCTCTCAAGCGGCATCCCGGCAAGGTCACGGTGTTCATCCCGCACTATGCAATGTCCGGCGGCACGCTCGTCTCACTTGCCGCCGACGAGATCGTCATGGACCCGGATGCCGTGCTCGGCCCGGTCGACCCTCAAATGGGGACACCGAACGGAGGCTTCTACCCCGCGGCCTCCATTCTGAAGGCGCTCGAACAACCGAATCCGAACCGCGAAGACCAGACGCTCATCCTCGGCGACATCGCGCGGAAGGCAATCGAGCAGGTTTACGAAACGGTACTGTGCCTCACGAAGGACCAGATGCCCGAGGAGAAGTCGCGCTACCTCGCCCAGGCGCTGAGCGACGGTCGATGGACGCACGACTATCCCATCAGCCCCGACAAGGCGAAGGAGCTGGGGCTTCCGGTGTCTCACGACATGCCGTCGGAAGTCTACGAGTTGATGGACCTCTATCCCCAGTCGGCACAGCGCCGTCCGTCGGTTGAGTACATCCCCGGTCCCTACGTGCCGCCCATCAGGCGGCCACAGAACGGGAAACAGGACTGAGTACCCTTGTGACCCCGGCTCGTGGTCTCGCCGACGCTGTATACTGATGGACAGAAGGCGCCAACGTGCGTCTCGCATCGATGGTGCGACGGCGGCAAGAGCGGTGGGGACGAGTTGACGTGAGCCGGCGCACGTTCCCGTGCAGCTATCCAGCGCCGTCCTGCTTCCCCTCGATCCATCTTGCAGACACTCCCTCCGTGCGTGGCCCGCGGATTGCATGCTATGCACCATGCTCAGGCGACGCGGTCAACGGCGTCATCCCACGCCGGGAGTCGCGCGTTGTAGCAGACAGAGACTCAACGAATTCCAGGCAGGTGTGATGTGATACTCCCCAGGCTGTTTCGTACATATCTGTGGATGATGGCAGAGGCGATGGTCGCCGGGGACAGCCCGCAGGCGGGCGGTCCCGCGAGCGGAGAAGGAACTCGAAGCGGCCTCGCGAGAAGCCGCAGGGAAGCGTTTGCTGACATGTACGACACGTGTATGCCGAGGGTCTACCGCTACATCAACTACCGCGTGGGCAACGCCAGCCTGGCGGAGGACCTCACGGCCGATGTGTTCGAGAAAGCATTGAAGCACTTCGACAGCTACGACCGGGCGAAGGCCGCTCCGTCGACGTGGCTCACGACCATTGCACGCAATACGATTACGGACCACTTCCGGAAGGAGAGCCGGGTCCAGGTAGTGCGAGACGAGGACGCGCCTGAGGAAGTCTCGGAAGAGCCCGAGACCGTCGATGAGATAGCGAAGGTGGAAGAGGCGCGCCAGCTCAAGCTCTGTTTGTCGGGCCTGCCGCAGCTGGACCAAGACATCATCTCGCTCAAGTTCGGCGCGGGCCTGAACAACCGGGAGATTGCACGCACGCTCAAGTTATCGGAGTCAAACGTCGGTACGAGGCTCTACCGGGCCGTCAGGCGGCTCCGGGAATCCTTCAAAGGATGGGAAGAGAATGTCAGCGCGAAATAGCGACGAGAGGCTGTTCTCCGACGATATAGAGCGCCTGCTCCGCGGGGAGGAGACGCTCCCATCCCACGCCGACGCCGAGTACGCGGAGACCCTCCGCTTCGCACGCAAGTTGCTGGCGTTGAGGGAGGAGCCGCGGCCCGAGTTCACGGCGACGCTGCGCGACAGGCTGATGACCGGCATGGCCGAGCAGGACATGGCGGCGCGGCAAGAGGACACGCGCTCCTGGTTCGCACGATTCTTCGGTCAGCCGGGGCTGCGACTGGCGATGGTCTCGACGTTCGTCGTCCTCGCCGCCGTCGGCCTGCTATGGAAGGCCGGACTGTTCTCGATGCTGCCGGCTCAAGAGGCGGCGAGCGCACCCACCGCGTTGAGCGGCAACGGACTGACGCCTCCGGCAACTTCGGGGATGAATGCTCCAGACGCGCTGCTGGCCACGCAGGGTGAGGAAGACGCAGCCGCGGTGGCACGCGATGTGGCGCCATTCATCGTTTCCGGCCGCGTGGCGCCGACCAACGCTTACGGAGACACAATCGCCATATCCCTCTCGTTCCAGAACAATGGCCCGGAAGGGATGATGCTGTCGCCATTCCCGCCCGAAGTCAGCATACGCGATGTCTCGAACGGCCAGACAGTCTACACCTTCGCCGCAGGGACATCGCAGCTCGCCCTGTCGAGCATGGAGTCAGTGACATACGACGTCTCCTGGGACCAGAAGGATGCCGGCGGCACTCAGGTCCTTCCCGGTGCTTACGAGGTTGACGTGCAGGCAATCGAGTCTCGGCTCGAGAAAGGAGACGAGGCTGAGTCACCCGTGACCCAGGCAGTCACCTCGTTCGAGGTGCTGCTTGAGGCTCGGAAGGACACAGCCATGGCGGCAGACACCCCGGACAGCTAGAACTATGACCATCAGATTGATGCAGGATAGACAGGGTTGGCCGGCCCAACAACGGCCAGGAGGATCACACGTGGAAACCAGGAAGAACAGACTCATTCTTGCAGGGATGGCAGTTGCCCTGCTCCTGCCGGTGCTCGCACTGGCAGGATGCGTCCAGGCGCCCGCCGGGACGGCCCCAGTGGTCAACGTCGGCTACCAGCAGGAAGGCATCTGGGTCAACGGCCGGGGCGAGGTCCAGGCCGTGCCGGACATCGCCACGCTGAATCTCGGCGTCCAGGCGCAGGCCGTGACCGTGGCCGAGGCCCAGGCACAGGCACAGCAGGCTATGGAGAAGGTCATGGCGGCGCTCAAGAGCCTGGGCGTCGCCGACAAGGACATCCAGACCACCGGCTACAGCATCTGGCAACAGACCCGCTGGGACCAGGACAAGCAGGTGGAGGTGGTGATCGGCTACCAGGTATCGAACAACATCCAGGTCAAGGTCCGCGACGTTGACGCGACCGGCGCCGTACTCGATGCGGCCGTGATGGCCGGCGGCGACAACATCCGCGTCAACGGCATCCAGTTCGAAGTCGACGACCCCTCCGAGTACCTCGAGCAGGCCCGCATCAAGGCCGTTGCTGATGCGAAGGCGAAGGCGGCACAGCTGGCCAGCCTCGCAGACGTGAAGCTGGGCAAGGCGACCTACATCACTGAAGGCTACGACGTGCCGGTCGTGTACCCGACCCGCTACGCCATGGCGGAGTCTGCCGACATGGCCGGGGGAACGCCCGTCAGCGCCGGAGAGACGACAATCGTCGCCACAGTGCAGATCGTCTACCAGATAGCGTAGACGCTCTTCCCGGGACACCAGTCGAAGGGGCTGCTCTCGCAGCCCCTTTCCCGTTCGACCTGCCGCCGGGGAAGCGAGAGCATCCTCCGAGAGATTGACACGTCTTGAATGCGCCGGGCCGATAGTAGATACTGTCAGCGCACGCGGCTGCGGCAATCCCGCCGCAGCCCTCAGCCGAAAGGACAGAACGCATGCGCGATGACAGGTCCGTGGTTCAGAAGTACCTCACCATGCTGCTCATCTGGCTCATCCCGGTCGCCCTCATGGTCACTGCCGCCGTCCGTCCAGTGGAGGGAATGACACGCGACCTCCTGATGCTTCCAGCCATCGTGATGCTGCTGTATGCCGCGCTCCTGCTCGTGCCTCTTTTCAGCCCCATCAGGAACGCCGACTTCTTTGACGAGCTCCCGGCCAGTATCGAGCGCATCATCAATTCCCAGCGCGCTCGGAAGGATGCAAGGGAACTCATCAAACTCTACGACGGTGACCGGCTGCCAAACGTGTATGAGTTGCAGAAGCTCACCCGTTTCCAGAAGGGTATCTTGCACACGTGTGAGGCGCTCAAGTCCCACACCGAGTGGCACGCCAGCAACGCAGAGGTCTCGCGCGACCTGCTCGACCGGCTCCAGGCGCTCATGCACGTTGATGCGCCTGAAGAACCGGAATCGAAGACTCCGCCCGCGAAGCGGCAGAAGGCAGCGAAGCAGAAGTAGCACGAGGCCCGGCAGGACGACCTCTCAGGCCGTGCCGAAGCTCATCACCAGGAGCACCCCCACCAGTACGCACAGGCCTGCAACGTGCGCGGTGAGGTGAAGGCGAGCCCCAAGCGTGGCCTCTCCTCTCCGCCAGACCAGTCCGCACAGGCACGCAGAGACCAGCGCCGCGAGCGCACACAGCAAAAGGCCGAGCCTGGCCGGAACTGAGGCAAGCGCGGAGAGAAGGCGGTCAATGCCACTCCCCTGCTCAACAAGCAGAGCGACGCCGCTCACACCAATCAGCACCAGTATGACGCCGAAGGGCGCCGCGGCGGCCCAGAGTCGTGCCCTGTCCATGAGCCCCGGCCCCTCTTCTCTCGCCGTCCGCGCGGCGTACCTCGTCGCCCAGACAAGCGTGGATGCAAACAAGAGCGTCAGGAGTGTCACGGCGAGGACGATGCTCAGCACGCCACACTCCACGCGGTCCCGGCATCGCGTGCGCGAAGCGGCCAATCAGCCAAGACGCGGTTCTCAGCACGGGTGACGTGCGCGCCGGCAATTCCCATGCGATGGGACTGTAGGTGGTGTCACGTCTGCTGTCAAGCGTTTGACACGACCGGCGCCGCAGGCTACTCTCCCGTGCGAATGAGGCCCGGAAGCGCGGCGGAAGGAGTCATAGAATGACCGTGCCGGTTGAGACTATCACGACCTCCGGCGAGGTGTCACGGGACGTAGAGGAACTGGTGCGACGCCTGGGCGGCATCACGCGTTTCGTCCAGCGCGGGGAGCGCGTGCTCATCAAGCCGGCCTGCAACAGCCCGTACGCATTTCCCGCCACGACCGACCTGGGCGTCATCGCCGCGATGGTCGAACTCGTCCGAACGGTGACGGACAGTGTTGCCGTTGGGGACTCGTCGGGCTTCATCCACAAGCCGACGAGGGTCGCCTTCGACGGCACAGGCCTGACCGAACTCGCCACACGAATGAGCTTCTCCCTGATTGACTTCGATGCCCATGACTGGCAGACACACGCGGACTCGCGCGCAGCCCGGCTCACAGAGGTCAGATTGACAGCCAGGCTGGCCGACTTCGATCGGCTCATCTTCCTTCCCACGATGCGGACCCACGCGTGGGCACGGATAACCATGGCGCTGAAGGTGGGCATGGGTCTCGCCCCGGTGCCGGACCGGAAGCGCATGCACCGCACCGCACTTGAGGAGATGCTCGGAGAACTCAACCTCTACTTCAAGCCCGACCTCGTCATCCTGGACGGTCGAAAATGCTTCATCAACGGAGGGCCTGACAGTGGAGACGAGAGGGCGCCCGGCGTGCTGCTCGCCTCGACCGGCCGCGTTGCGATCGACACCGAGGCCGTCAGGATACTCAAGAGGCTCGGTGCGTACGGGCTGGACATGCCGGCGGAGGACGTGCCGATGATACGCGTCGCACGGGACCTCGGCATCGACTAGCTTCGACAGCATCACGACGCGCCACAGGCGGTCGACTGCGGCCGGCACGCTTCGTGGCAGGCGTCTATTGACAGCATCTGCAGCGACACCTAGGATACTGTCACACCTGCCGCACACGTTCGCGCGGCAGGCGCGGAGGATTGGCATGGCAGTATCCCACAACATTCGGAAGCCCGGACGATTGCTGCACGCTCTCGTGCTCGGCAGTCTCCTTCTTGCCGCTTCCGGCGCCACTCCTCTGGCCGCAGACGACACGACCTCGAAATGGTCCCGGGTCGACACCCCTTCCCACGATGGTCTCGTGGTTGTCCCCGGGTCAGACATCATCAGCTTCGCCACAGCAGGCCCGCAGGGCGACACGCTCTACGCCATCGGCCTCTGGTACGACGAATGCCTCGAGCCGGGTGACTACCAGTACTGGGCCGACGGAGAGAACGTGCGCGACGAACACCTCGTCCCTCGCCTCTGGAAGTCAGAGGACGGAGGACGCACCTGGAAGGACCGCACTGCGCAGGCGCAGGACGCGGCAAACCTGCCGGCCGGGGAGGAGTTCGTCTTCTTCTCCGCCGTCGCGGCGGCTCCCGACGATGAGGACTTCGTTGTCGTTGCCGGCTACGACGATGACAGCGAGGTGATGATTGTCGGCTCCACCAACGGCGCCGACAAGTTCACCTCCACCGGTTGTGCGGACGTTCCGGGCGAGGTGCTCTGCCTGGCCGTATCCAACGCCAAGGACGACATCCGGCAGATTGCCGCGGGCACCAAGGACCTGGACGATGGCGGCCGCGTCTGGCGCCTCGAGGTCGGCGGGTTCTGGCATGGCTACTGGGATGATACCAGCGATGACGATGGTTGGCTCGATACCCCGGCGTGGGACAGCCTGGACGACGTGTTTGCTGTCACGTCGCTCGCGTTCTCGCCGAACTACGACTACGACGAAACCATCCTGGGTGTCGCAATCGGAATCGGGTTCTCGCCTCAGCTTGCGGCGTCGCCGATGGTTCCGGACCCTCTGGGCTATGGCGCCGGCTACTACCCCGCGTTCCACTACTTCGCCGGCAACTGGAACGACCACAGCGCGTGGAACGGCGAGGCCGGGTTCGACGGCTACCCCGGCGTATTCGCCGCCGACCCGCTGCTGCTCTTCGCCTCCACGTACTACACGACCGCCTGGACTGAGTTCTTCGAGTCGCCATTCCTCAGGATGGCAACTGACATCGCGCCGCCGTGGGACTACACCGGCGAGGACGCCGCAGACAGGACGGCGCTCGTGTCAATCAACGGCTCCCTTGTGCCGGCCGTGGCGGGAATGCCGACCGCGGAAGGCGGCTACCTGTTCCTCATGATGGACATGGCTCCCGTCTTCGAGCTGCTGCAACAGGATGGCAACCCCTTCGTATCGAGCGTCGCCTACCACGGCTCGGTGTCGCTCATGGGCAATGCCATGGTCGGACTCGCGTTCCCACAGGGTTGGAGCTCCTCCGACGTGCGAGGATGGTACGAGAGCGGAGAACCGGCGTTGCCGTGCTGTTCGGGAGTGACGGTCCTGTACACAGATACACCTATCGGCCGCAATCCCTGCTGTGCGGACAACTGGCTTCGCGCACAGAAGGCGCCCACGGGTCAGTTCAACGCGCAGGTAGCCTTCGATGGCGACGGCAAGGTCGCCTACGCCTCGACTCAAGGATACTCCTACCGGGCCGACCCGGACCTGGGCTGCTATCGTTCCGACGAGAGCGCCTTCTCGTTGTCGCACGATTGGGGCGCCTGCTGGAACCAATCCGGCATCATCGACACGGATATCGACTTCATCGCCGACGTCGTGGTCAACGGTGAGTGCGGCGTCATCCTGACCGCCACCATCAACGAGACCGACTCGGGCGAGTGCTGTGACTGCGATAGCGTCTGGCGCAGCGAGGATGGCGGGGAGAGCTATCTCAGGGTCTGGTGCAGCGCGCTGCAAGGCAACTACCTCGATGGTGGAGAGTGGGCGGTGCTTGACCTGCCGCCGCAGGAGACGGACGACATCGTGACCGTCTACATGGCCGACCTCGGCACGGAAACCGTCTACCACGCGACGTACGGCGGACTGTGCAGTTGGGAGTCGCGCAACACGGGACTCAATAGCGTCGTCGATATCGCCGTCCTGGACGACGCGACCGTCTACGCGCTGGACGAGGATGGCCGCGTCGTCAAGTCGACGAGCCGAGCCCGTCGCTGGAGCGAACCTGAGGACTCAAAGGTGACCGATGACTCAGGTGAAGTGGCTCACCGCATCGAGTGCCACGGGGAGTGGGTGCTTGTCGGTGGAGACGCCGGCGATGTCTCCCTCTCAGACGATGCCGGCGAGTCATACCGTCTGTTCGATGACATCGGCGACGGCATGGTAGGGCTCGCGTTCGACTCGTATTTCGACGAGAACGGCTACATCTACGCTGCTGTGGCCGGCGCCGACCGCGGCATGTACCGAACGACCGTCGATGCGGCCGACTTTGAGAGCATGAATGCCTGCGACCACGACTACTGGGACGTAGTCCTCAGTGACCCCGATGGCAATCCCGCGACCAGCGACGCGACCGGCGGAGTGCTCTATGCCACCTACAGCAGCGCCGACTGCACGAGCAGCGGCGTGGCTCGTATCCTCAACCCGGCTGCGGCCACGTGCTGCGACAGCCTGTCCTGGGACTACCTCTGGGCTGACCTCTGGGCTGACGCCGAATTCATCGCCAGGCCCGGTTGTCTCGACATCTGTGGCTGCCTCACACCCGAAACCGATGCCACTCTGTACGCCGTCGACAGACACCCCTACTATGACGGCTGGGACGAGTGCCACACGAAGCTGGCCGACTCAGACGTCGGCAGGCTATGGGAATACACCGACTGCTTCGCCAAGGCCGGACCCGCTGTCATCGGCGTTTCGAACGGCGCCATCATCCCGTCCGGCTCCTGCAGCGACTGCGGAAACGACGACTTCGTCCTCGAATGGGACCGCATCTGCGATGCTTGTGAGTACGACATCCAGATAGCGATCGACGAGGGATTCAAGCACATCGTCTTCAACACGTCCGAGTTCGCCAACAGCGACCACGACGATTGCGGCAGCGGCCTCCTCGCCTGCGAGTCCAGCATCGGCCTCTACAAGCCGTCCGACCCCTGCGCTCCGTCATTGCTGGTCCCCCGGGGCCTGCTCGACAGCAACACCACCTACTGGTGGCGCGTTCGCGCTCGCTTTGCCGAGACCGGCGAGGTCTACCGCTCTCAATGGTCTGCGAAGTGGTCCTTCACGGTCGCAGTCAGCCCCAGCGGCGCCATCAAGCTCACCTCCCCCGATGACGGCGCAACCAACGTCCCGCTCCAGAACGTCGTCTTCACCTGGACCTCGGTCT
>JALNYR010000196.1 GCA_023229725.1 Dehalococcoidia bacterium
TTCCCCAGTTCTTTCCTGCCATTTGCTTCCTCCTTCTTGGGCAGAATCACAAGCTCCGCTCGCACACGCACGGGGAAGGTCGGGGAGTCCCCGTGCGGCCGGCTAGTTGTCCAGTATGGCGAGCGCCTCCTCCCGGTAGGCGTCCATGACGTACGGGATGCCTGTGACCCTCGCACACTCGTCCGTGAGCGACATGAGGTCGCGGCGACTGACTGAGGGAACGTTGAAGTTCCTGCTGCCCGCCATTATCTGCTGCAGCCCTACCTTCAGCTTCTGCGAGTAGCTGTAGATGCCGATGGCGCCAAGAGGGATGTTCTTCATCTCATCAGCGCCGACCAGCTTCTTGACTTCCTCGTAGCACACGAATATCTCTTCGGGGGTAGAGCCGAACTGGCTCACCGTGTTGGGCAGTTTCCCGTCCTGCAGCCACCTGGCGATGTTCTTGCCGACCATGCCTGGAATCATCATCGCCCGTCCCATGCAGACCGCCTTTACATAAGGCGGGCCGAGGGCGAGGGCCTTGAAGACGCCGTCCTCGCTGCTGAAGCCGCCGGCAAACGCGATGTCGGGCACGCGCTCGCCTCTGTCCGCGAGCCGCTTGCAGAAGTCGTACGCCGATGAATGCAGGTACAGGCTGGGTACGCCCCACTCTTCCATCATCCGCCACGGGCTCATTCCCGTGCCGCCGGAAGAGCCATCGATGGTGAGGAGGTCGATGTGGGCCTTCGAACTCCACCTGATTGCCATCGCCAGCTCGCGCAGACTGTAGGCGCCGGTCTTGAGGGTGACCCTCTTGAATCCGATGGCGCGAAGCCTCTGCACTTCTTTGAGAAAGCTCTCCTCGCTGATGAATCCCATGCGGCTGTGTCTCTCGAACTCCTTCAGTGCGCCGCTCTTGAACGCGGCCTGGTTCATAGGCTCGGAGGGGTCGGGAGTGACGATGTAGCCCCTCTGCTGTAGCTGCAGGGCTCGTTCAAGACTGGCGACCTTGATCTCGCCGCCGATACACTTGGCGCCCTGGCCCCACTTCAGTTCGATTGTCTCCAGACCGTGTTTGCCGTGTACGTACTCGGCCGTGCCAAGGCGTGTGTCTTCCACGTTCATCTGGACGAGGAGTTCACCGTACCCTTCCTGGTAGCGTCGGTAGATCTCGATGCGCCGATCCATGTCGGGAGCGGACACGACCTTGCCGCGTGAGTCAATCTCCAGCTTCGGGTCTATGCCGCAGACGTTCTCACCGCAGACAAGCGTGATGCCGCTCAGTGCCGCACCAACGGCGAAATGCTCCCAGTTCTTCCTGGCAATCTCCGTCGACCCAAGGGCCCCGGTGAACACCGGAATGCGCAGGGGGACCTTGATGTCCCAGCCATACGAAGTCTCCGTGTTCACGCCCGGGAACGTGGCGGTGTCGGGGGACGCGGCAACGCCCTTGGGGAGCCCCTTGGCGCCCATGGCGTAGCCCTGGATGTTGAGGTGCGAGTAGTCAACGGGGTAGTCCTTGTCTCCTCCCGCGGTGATTTCCCCGAAAGGTCCGGGGTAGATGAGCTCGCGGCCCCGGAAGGTTGCCTTGAAAACCTCGCAGTTGCCGGTGCATCCGTCGATGCATCGTGAGCACAGGCCGCTCATCGGCACGACATCTCGAGACCGGTTTGCTGTTCGCGTGGCGTCGTTGGAGTTTGGCCGCCTGAGATTCATTGAGAAGCCTCCTTCTGTTTAGGGTGAAGTGTCAAGCCACCACGGGGTGGAGTGAGTGACCTGCGAACGAGGGAACCAGGCCGGTCGGCACTTCCAGCACGACGAGAGCACCGGTGGGACAGACGGCGACACAGCGCGGGATGTCTCTGTCCAGGCATCCATCGCACTTCACCGCCTTGCCGCTGGCAGGGTCCTTTCTGACAGCTCCAAAGGAGCAGACAAGCATGCAGGTGCCGCAACCGATGCACTTCTCGGTATCGACGAGCACGAGCCCGGTGGGCTCATCTCTGTGCATGGCGCCGGTCAGGCAGGCGTCTATGCAGGGCGCATCCGCGCAGTGCTGACACCTGACCGAGAGACACTCGATGTTCCTCTGTTCGATGCGGATACCGCCGGCAGCCGGAAACGGTCGATTCTTCAGCACCTTCGCGATGTCATCTCCGCCGGCATGGTGGGCCTCACAATGGACTCGGCACAGCCCGCAGCCGATGCAGAACTCCTGTCGAATACTCACCCGTCTCATGGCGCTCCTCCTGGCACCGCGGTCAAATCACCGGTGACCGGCAACCGGTCGCCGCATCAACGCTACCATGCGCCCGCATCCCTGTCAAGTAACAACAGTCACATAACGTTCGTGCAAACGGTCGACGCGGTCAGCACCAGCGGAGGATTCGTCCGCGTTGGAGCGGCAATCGTGCCCCGGCGCGTTGCCGTTTCACAGGCACTTGCGGCATCTGGGACCACCGGCTCTCATTGACACTCGCTCGCGTCGTACCTATAATCCGGTGGTAGCCGGGCCTCGCAGTCTCGAACCATGGCCAAGCACATCTTCGTAACGGGCGGGGTGGTGAGTTCCGTCGGAAAGGGCATCACCGTCGCTTCCATTGGCGCTCTGCTCAAAGCCAGAGGCGTCCGCGTGGCCGTTCAGAAACTGGACCCGTACTTGAACGTGGACCCCGGCACCATGTCACCGTACCAACACGGCGAGGTGTACGTTACGGAGGATGGAGCGGAGACGGACCTCGATCTGGGCCACTATGAACGATTCATCGGCGTCGACCTCTCTGCCGGCGCCAACGCCACCTCCGGCAAGGTCTACAGCTCGGTTATCAACAAGGAGCGCGAAGGCGCCTTCCTCGGAGGGACCATCCAGGTCATCCCCCACGTGACCGACGAGATCAAACGCACGATTACCGAGTGCGCGACGCGCATGGACGCGGAAGTGCTCATCACCGAGATCGGCGGCACCGTCGGTGACATCGAGGGGCAGCCGTTCCTCGAGGCAATTCGGCAGCTCCGAAAGGACGTGGGGAGGGAGAACGTCCTCTACATCCACGTGACCTACTTGCCGCATCTCGCTTCCACCGGAGAGCTGAAGACGAAGCCCACGCAGCACAGCGTGCGCGAACTCCGCAGCATGGGCATACAACCTGACATAATCGTCTGCCGCAGCGACTATCCTATGGCTGACGAGTTGCGTGGCAAGGTCGCCTTGTTCTGCGACGTGCCCCGTGATGCGGTGGTCTCACTGCCGACCGTCGCCAGTATCTACGAGGTCCCGCTCGTACTGTCGCGGGCGGGCATGGGCGAACTCGTTGCCCGCAGGCTGGGCCTGCCTCAGGAGTCCGGAGACCTCTCGGCGTGGGAGGACATCGTTGCCCGGCTGCAGCATGCGGAGGAGCATGTCTCCATCGCCCTCGTCGGGAAGTACGTTGAACTGGAAGACACCTATCTCTCGGTGCGCGAAGCCCTCAAGCATGCGGCTCTTCACCTGGACAGAGTGCTCGACCTCTTCTGGGTGAGCGCCGAGCAACTGACGGACGAGAACGTGGCGGCGCGGCTCGCCGCGGCCCAGGGCATCGTCGTGCCGGGTGGGTTCGGCATCCGTGGAATCGAGGGCATGGTCGTGGCGGCGCGGTATGCGCGCAAGAATGCCATTCCTTACTTCGGCCTTTGCCTCGGCATGCAGGTGATGGTCATCGAGTTCGCGCGTCTGGTGCTTCAATCGGACTGCGTCAACTCGACCGAGTTCGACCCGCAGGTGGAACACCCCGTCATTGACCTCATGCCTGAGCAGAAAGGCATCGAGCGGATGGGGGGAACCATGCGGCTCGGCAGCTATCCGTGCCACCTTCAGCCGGGCAGCAAAGCTCTCGAAGCGTACGGCGCCGACCTTGTCCGTGAGCGACACCGCCACCGTTTCGAGTTCAACAACTCATACCGTCACGTGCTGGGTGCGGCCGGCCTCGTCTTCAGCGGGTTGTCCGGCGATGAGCGTCTCG
>JALNYR010000197.1 GCA_023229725.1 Dehalococcoidia bacterium
TGATATCCCGCAGCGCCTGGAACTTCCCGTAGTAGAGGCTCACCTGCTGGGAGCGCAATCGGGGCGCATTCAGGTGAGGCTGCCGTGGATCGACGTTGAGTGTATGAGCGTTCATCAGCTTGTTCTCCGCCTCCGGACGCGAAGCCGTATGGCAAACGCGGTGAAACTGAACGTGAGGACCACCGCGAGCAGCACGAGCGCGGTCGCCCACATCATGCCGCGTGGCATGCCGGGCACGTGGGCGGCTGTGGTGTAGAGATGGTATGGCAATGCCATGAACTGGTCGAGAGGCGAGGTCGGAAGGCCCGGCGTGAGGAACGCCGCACCGACAACCAGTATGGGCGCGGTTTCGCCGGCGGCGCGGCTCATCGCCAGCACGGCCCCGGTGACGATGCCAGGCAGTGCCTGTGGCAGGACGACGTGCCGGATGGTTTGCCACCTGGTGGCGCCCACCGCCAGGCTGCCTTCACGGTACTCCCGGGGCACCGAAAGGATGGCCTCGCGAGAGGTGGTGATGGTCATGGCCAGCGCCTGGCAGGCGAGCGTCAGGCTCGCGGAGAGGAGCGACATACCGAATCCGAAAGCCATCACGAACACGCCGAGGCCGAACAGCCCGAAGACGATGCTCGGCACGCCGGCAAGGTTGAGGATAGCCATGTTGATGAGGCGCGTGAGCCAGTTGTCCCGCGCGTACTCGGTGAGGTAGATGCCTGCGAGCACGCCCACCGGCAGGGCGAAGAGGACGGTGCCGAGCATGAGGTAGAAGGTGCCGACGATGGCGGGCAGAATGCCCCCCGCCTTGCCTGCCATCCGCGGCGGCGAGCTGAGGAACTCCCACGATATGGACGACGCGCCGTGGACCACCATGTAGACGATGATGACGATGACGGGGACGACGACAACGATGGTTGCAGCCAGCAGCATGCTGAAGGCTGCGCGTTGCGTGAGATGTCTGGTCGTCATCGTGTCACTACGTCCTCGCGAACTTGCGTTTCTGCCGCTCCAGCACGCGGTCGGCGACAAGGTTGACCAGCAGCGTCATGACGAACAGGATGATGCCGATGGCGAACAGGGCGTGGTACTGGGGCCCGCCGCGCACGGCGTTGCCGATGCCGGAGGCAATCGCCGCAGTCATCGGCATCATGGGGTCCGTCGGCGAGGCAGGGACCGCAAGCGCGCCGCCGGCGACCATGAGCACGGTCATCGTCTCGCCGATGGCCCGGCCTACGCCCAGCATCACGGCAGCCGAGATTCCGGACAGGGCTCCGGGGATGCAGACGTGGATAACGGTCTCCCAGCTGGTGGCGCCGAGCGCGTACGACGCTTCGCGGAAGGAATCAGGAACGGCGTGGAGCGCGTCCTCGGACACGCTGACGATGACCGGTAGGCTCATCAGCGCCAGCATGATGGCGGCGGTCAGGCCGCACAGGCCGGTGTTCAGATTGAACACTGACTGCACGTAGGGGGACAGAAGGGACAGCCCGATGAAGCCCATGACCACGGAGGGGATGCCCGCGAGCAGCTCGATGATGGGCTTGACTGTCTCCCTGACGGCGGCCGGCGCCACTTCGGCCAGATAGGCGGCGCAGGCGATGCCCAGGGGAACGGCGATGGCGGTGGAGACGGCCGAGACCCACAGCGTGGCCACGAAGAACGGCATGATGCCGAACGTCGGCGGCTCGGACACCGGATACCACCGTGTTCCGAAGAAGAACTCCCACGGCGGCGTCTGGCTGAAGGCCGGCAGGCCGGTACGCAGCAGCAGGAAGAGCACGCCGAGCAGGACGACGATGGCGATGAGCCCGCTGGCGCGGATCACGCTCTCAACCACCCGCTCGGAGACGCGGGAACGGCGTCGCCGCCCCTTCGTGGGGGCGGCGACCGCCGGCCTGGTTGAGGGCGCCTGTGCGGCGTGCGGCATGTTCGTCATGGGTGACTGCAACCGGTCGGGCAATTCTAGCGTACTCTACGCCAGCGGCACATAGCCGCTCTCGACGACGATGACCTGTCCTTCGTCCGAGAGACAGTAGTCGATGAACGCCTTCACCACACCGGTCGGCTCGCCGTTTGTGTAGTAGAGCAGGGGGCGGGCGACCGGGTACGTGCCGTTGAGCACGGTCTCGACGCTCGGAGTGACGGCCGCGTCCGAGTCGGTCTTCTTGACGCCCAGTACCTTGACGTCTCCACTCACGTAGCCCAGACCGGCGTAGAAGATGGCGTTGACGTTGTTTGCCGTCTCTATGACGCCTGCCTCGGTGGAGGGCAGCAGCAGCACGTCCGTGCCGTATTCCAGGGAGGTGTCCTTTGTGGGGAGTCCATCCATCTGCACGACGTGCTCCTTGAAGAAGACGTGGGTGCCGGAGTTGGTGTCGCGCGCGAGGGCGACTATCGGCCCGTCGCTGCCGCCTACTTCCTTCCAGTTGGTGACCTTGCCGGTGTAGATGGCGGAAAGCTGGGCGGTCGTGAGCTGTGAGACGGGGTTGGCGGGATTGACGACGACCGCCAGTCCGTCGCTTGCCACGACTATCTCATAGGGGTTGACGCCCTTCGACTTCGCCTGGTCCATCTCGCTGGACTTCATGAGGCGCGACGACTGGCAGATGTCCGTGGTGCTGTCGATGAGGGCGGCGATGCCGGCGCCTGAGCCTGGCCCGGAGATGGCGATGTTCACATTCTGGTGCCTGGCCATGAATGCCTCCGCCCACATGGTGGACAGGGGCGTCACGGTGTTTGAGCCGATGACGTTGAACGAGCCCGAGAGCTCGCCGTCACCTGAGGGTTGGTCCTGCGGTGCGCAGCCGGCCAGTGCCGCCAGCAGTACCGCAGCCGCTCCGAGGACCACTGCCACTCTCCTGCCTGCGTGAAACCTGTTCAAATCGCATACCTCCTTCACTGTCTCATGGTTCGCTTCGTTGCAGGCAGTGTAGCGGGCGCACCTTAAGGCGCCTTTAGGGCGGCGTTAAGAATGGGTTAAGAATGCCGGTGCTCGTGGAGGCCCGGGTTCCTGCTGCTATGGGGGGGGCGCAGCCACGGCGGAGATGAGGAGGTGGTGTTGGCTGTGCGGCGTCTGCCGCGGGCTGTCAGGGCTGCTGGCAGAACTGCCACTGGTCGAAGAAAGCATGCTCGAGGCTTCGCTGCTCGACGAGCTCGCGGGCTCGGAGACCCAGCTTCATCAGGCTGGCGCGGTCGAGAATGGACTCGATGCCGCAGGCGAGCGCGGACGCACTGTTGCCGGAGACAACGATGCCGCTTTCGCCGGGGACAGCGGTCGCCTCCCGGCGGCCCCGGTCGATGACGACGACAGGGACGGCGCACGCCTGAGCCTCCAGCGCTGCGGGGGAGTCGGACGATTGGACTGCTGAAGGTAGGACGAGGAGGTCTGCTTCCTGGTAGGCCCGCACGAGGTCCGCGCCCTCGAGGCTCCCGGGGAACTCGACTCGCAGGCCGGCAAGCGTCCGGCGCAACTCGTCCCGATGGGGACCTTCGCCGGCTACGACGAGCCTGACGTCGCTGCGCCCGAGTCTCCTGACCGCGTCTCCGAGCACATCGAGGTCGGCCTCTCTGGAGATGCTGCCCACGTACAGCAGCGTGAACTCGTTGCGCTGTGTCCTCCAGTCTCGCGGCGTGAAGCGGTCCGTATCCACACCGTTCCGCATGAGGGTGATTCTTTCGGGGCGGATGCCGTTGCTGATCAATTCGTCCCTGCACGCATCCGACGGCACGAAGACCCTCCCGGCCTGGTTGTAGAACCAGCGCATGTACGTCCACAGCAGTCCGTCGAGGGAACGGTCGCCGGTGATGCGGCTGGCATACTGCGTCAGTGCCGTGTCGTAGGTCGTGAAGAACGGGCGATTGAGAAGCTTGGCGACCACGAGGCCGACGAGTCCAACCGGCCCGGGCGTGGCGCTGTGGATGTGAGTGAAGTTCTGCGTGAAGCAG
>JALNYR010000198.1 GCA_023229725.1 Dehalococcoidia bacterium
CTTCGCGGCTGCATGAAGAGGTGCCAGCAGGTTACGGTCGTCCACATCAGGACCGACCCGGAGCGTCAGTTTGGAGAGACGGCCGAGCGCTGCGATGTCGGTCAGTACCGTTGTCGCGCCGACTTCGACGGACGTTACGAGTTCACATAGGTTGGGTGCGACCCGCGAGAACCATGGCACTTTCGGATCAATCACGTGGCTGACCCACAATGTGAGCCTTTCCAGGTCCGAGCACACCCAGTCTGGTTTGCCGCCGTAGACGACTGCCGCAGGCGCGGTTGGTGCCACACAGAGTTCCCGGAGCTCCGGACACGCAGCCATCACATCGCGCACGGGTGGTATCATCCGGGAATCTGGCAGCCACACGTATTGCAGCTGCCGGTTATGCCTCGCAATCTCTCCCACGCATCTCCAGGGGCACTGGAGTCTCCGGAGCATACCGATCGTCGTGGCCACGATCTTGCCCGATTCATAGAATCCGGCCCGCGGCAAGCGCAGATCAACGAGCACTGGGCACGCCCTTGCGATCCGTGTCAGCACGTTCACATCGTCGATGCCAGCGGAAGTATTGCTGATGTCCAGTATACGGAGACCGGACATATGCTCGACGAGGCGCATGGCGAGGTCGTATCGCAGCTGGCCGGGCGAGAAGGATTCACAATACCGAAGGCTGGGCCCAAATTCTCGGAGCACGTCCTCGACATACGTGTCATGTTTGTCCACGGATACCTCCCCGAACATCAGCCCGACGTCGATGTTGACCCAGACGTCGGGATGCATGGAGAGTGCACGCATGGCGCGATCGGTCCGCCGTAGCTGGCGGAGGGTCATAATTCCACGTAGGCCAGGTTGCCTGATCACATGCGATCCGATCGCAAAATTGACAATCTGGGTCATAACCTCGGGTGGCACGTATATACCATCGAGCCACGAGGTGGGCGGGCTATTGCTACGTGTAGTCATTTTGTTGTGTTGTTAAAAAATCTCGGAGGGGGGAGCGGGGTGATATTTTCCGACACTGCTGCGATGTGCGTGTTTTCCCCCATTTCCACTGCGTTATTGCTCGATCTCACCCAAAACGCTAGTTTTCCCATATGTAGCGCCAAGGTACTATCCAGCGCCGGCACGGCTACGTGACCCAATAAAACTATTCCCACAACGTGCTGCGTGGGGAGTACTCGCCGCGAATGCGATGGTCCGGACTGTTGGGACAGTGCCACGCCTGTTTATGTTTTAATATTGGCAGATACAAAAGCATAAACACGACGAAAAGAAGTGACCACTGCGGAAAAAAGAGTAATGGTCAAAAAAACATCGAGCTTGATATGGATACGAGTATTGGGGGTCGAGAATTCGGGAGCGTGCGCGGTCGTGCTCGGCCAGCGCGCCGACACCGGCGAAGTGTGCCGGATCCGCGTTGCGGATGTGCCGCGCCGGGCCTACCTGCGGGTACGAGAGGACGCACCAGAGGCCATGGTACACGCGATGATCGACACGATCCGCCAGCATCTGCACCTGGCACAAGTACGGTACAAGTTTACCGATGGCCGCGGCAAGATGAACGTTGCGTTCGGCGATCCCGTGACGTGCGGCTACGGGCACGTACGTGCCATCAAAGCGCTATTCCCACGGACTTGCCCGCCGCTGCCCCGGGAAGTGTCCGCACTCGGCGCGGGAGCGGAGAACGTGTTTCCCGCGGTGCTGGCGACCGGTGCGATGGGTGCTGCCGAAGACCTTGCGCTCAACCGCAGACTCCGTACGTGGGACCTGGCGTACGTCACGGAAGCTGTGCAAACGGGACCCCACGATTACAGCATCGCGGGAACCGGGAACATCGCCGCAGTCGCTGTCGACGCCGAGCTGGCCCCGACCAGTGTGCTAGGGTTCCGTCTGCTGTTCGTGCGCTTCGATGCCAGGACGCGCACAGCGAGCTACGCTGCCGAAGATGCGATCTTTGATCAGTGGCAGCCCACCGGCGCGGCCTGGTGCCAGGCGCGGCGCGTTCCGTGCGCCGAAGCCAACCTCTCCGCGTTGTGCTTTGACGGACCGGATCCAGCGGCGCTCGCCGCCGCGAAGGCCTTCGCGACGTCGCACAGGACGGCCTTGGTGGTGTACGCGACGAGCGCCGAGCGCGCGGCACTGGCACAGACCGCCGCGCCGTACGGATCCGTGCCGGCCATGTTCACTGGCACTGGACCGGGGGCGTGCGTGCTCGAGGATTGGTCAACGGCGGATCCAGGTGCGTCCGCCGACACGCTGGCCGACGCTTTCGAGGCGCACTGGGTGTTGTGGCGTGCGGTGTGCCTTGCACGCGAGGCACGCACGACACTTTACGAAGCCTTGCCGCACGTGATGCCACGCCTGGCGGACCTGTGCTTCGCGGCAGAACTGTGCGATCTGAACATCGTGATTCCAGACTGGCCGAAAGCGGCCGGTGACTTGGCATCGAAGCGAGGCCACGCCAAGTACGCGGGTGGCCACGTGATTGACCCGGTCGTGGGCCTGCACGACGGACCGGTGCACATGCTCGATTTCAGCGGCCTGTACCCGGCGATCGTCCGCGAGCGGTGCATCTGTCCGACGAACCGCAGTGGCCTGTGCACCGATCCCGAGTCATGTCCGCTCCCGCGCGTCATGGGCCGCCTGGTCACGGCGCGGAACGTGGTGAAGCTGTGTGCGCATCGGCGCGCCGCTGATCTGGCGTCGGATTACAAACTGACCGCGAATGCGCTCATCGGTCTGTTCGGGATGCCCCGCTCGAGGTTCCACAGCATCGAACTGGCCGCATCGGTGACTGCCGCGGGGCGCGACAACCTCCGTGGGCTGTGCGCACGGGCGGGGGCGGTAGCGGGTGTCACGGTGCTCGGTGGGGATACTGACAGCCTGTTCCTGAAGTGTCCCGCGGAGCTCGCCGACCGCATTGTCTGCGACACGAACCGGGCAACACGGTTCCTGCGCATCCGCTGCGAGCGCGTGGCCCGGTCGATGCTCACGGTGTCGAAGAAGCGCTACGCGTTCGTGAACGCCGAGACGGGGGTCATCGAGGTGAAAGGCCTCCAGTGCGTAAAATCTGACTACCCGCCGATAACGCGCGAGTGCAGCGAAGCCTACCTGCGCTGCGTGCTGGTCGAGTCGGGGCCACCGACCGCCGCATTGACAGCGGCGGCAACGGCCTACCGCCGTTCGGTACAGCAACCGTCGAACTGGATATTCCGTCAGCGCCCGAGCAAGCACGTGTCGGCCGTAGGCGCCACCGGACCCGACGGCAAGTTCGCCGCCGCGTACACTGCAGGCCCCGGTGGCCGAGGGTGTGATCTCGTAGCCGTCGCGGATCCAGCCGATCTCCGGCCGGACACGGTCTACGGCACCGAGCATTTTGTGCTGGGACCCCTCGCGAATCTGCATGCGGCCGCACTGGGATGCGACGGTCCGAACGTGCGGCGCGAGGTGGCCAACGCGCTCGGCATCCCGGGAAGTGCCCCACCAGCGCCACGCGGAATGCGGCAGGCAGTAGCGTGGGTCGATCCCTATATTGCCGTGGCGGAGGCGGCCGGCGCCACAATTCGGTACACCTGTGGCACGTGTGGCGCCACACGCATCGCCCCGATGACCGCTGACTCGATGATAGGCTCCGTCTGCCAAGACGTCGAGTGTATGGACATTGTCTATCCCCAAGCCCCTACGGATGACATGCCGTGGAGGGAACGTAGGGCGTGCTACACCCTCGCTGCCGCCGCCGGTCACCCGTTTCCCGGTCAAGAATCCGTACTGGTTACACTGCCTATGTGATTGGCGGGCCCCATATCAAGCCCGTGTTCATTTTAGTGGCTCAATGCCATCCACGAGGGGGGAGGAAAAAATCAGTGGTGTTGTAGTGCCTCGGCCAGGCTGGCAGCGGCCGTGCGAACGGCGGGATTGATGCTTATT
>JALNYR010000199.1 GCA_023229725.1 Dehalococcoidia bacterium
TGCAGAAAGCCGGCGCAGCGGTGTACGGACAACCCGGCCAGACCGGCGGCCAGCCCGGAGAGCAGCCTTCCGACAAACAGCAAGGCGATGAGGGTACCGTCGAAGGCGAGTTCAAAGAGGTATAGCCTATGGTACTAGACTTGCGTGAGTTTGAGCGGACTGCAGATAGAATCCGGGCGAAGGCAAAGGCGGAGGGGCGTCTCACCGACAACCCGGACGCCAGGCAGCTGAGGGCGATACTGGCGCGTGAACCCGGTGCCCGCCAGACGAGGTACGGCAACTTCGCTGTGGAGAGCGAGCCGACGTCGCGGTCGGCCATCTTCACCAAGAACAGCGTGGACAACGCCTTCGGAGATGACGAGAGGCGGCTTCTCGCCGAGTGCGAGGAGAAACTGTCGCATCAGCGGCTCATCTCTCTCGACCGTGTGGTGGGCGATGAGAACAGCGGCAAGACCGTGCGACTCATCGTCCCCGAGCGCTTCGCCCATGTCGCGTACGGTGGCGGCAACCTCTTCGTCCCCTGCGAGCATCCCGTCGACAACCCCACCTACCAGATCGTCTTCTTCTACGACGATGCCTTCGACCGGAACCGCGATCTCCCTCTCGCCCAGAAGGACATCACCATCCGGCTGGCCATGCTGGAGGACGGCCACTTCGTCAAGGTCGTCAGGAACGGCAACTACATCGGCGAGTACAAGAAAGGCGTGTTTGCCGCCGAGGACTGGACCGCGAAAGCTCACGGAGACGGCATCTTCCTGCACGCCGGCTGTCGCGAAGACCACCTCCAATCCGCCCACGGCGAGTACCGCACTGTGCGGACTATGCTGGTCGCCCTCAGTGCGAACGGGAAGACGTCAACCACCTGCAAGATACTGGCGCGGAAAGGCAACGAGAAATCCTGGCTGGTGCAGGACGACGGCGGCACGCTGATGGCGGACGGCTCGTTCCACGGATACGAGGCCGGCGGTGTCTTCGTCAAGACCGAAGGTGTGAACCCCGGCACCCAGGCCGAGATTTACTACGGTCTGCTGAAGCCATCGACACTGTGTGAGAACGTGTACGTCAGCGATGACGGCGACTTTGACTTCTACAACTTCCAGCGGACGTCGAACGGTCGCGCCGTTGTCCGACGCGCGGACTTCATGCACGCGAGCAACAGTATCGACGTCGAACACATCGACAACTTCGTGCTCATCACCCGCGGCCCGCTCATCCCGGCCATATCCAGACTGACGCGCGAACAGGCGGCCGCGCTGATGGTTCTCGGCCAGGCAATGGAGTCCTCCGCCGGCAATCCGGCGCTGGCGGGCACCATCCGCAGCGAGTTCTTCTATGACCCATTCGTTGCGGGTGACCGCGCCGCCCATGCGAATCGTTTCTACGAGATTCAGAAGTGTCTCCCGGAAATGAACTACTATCTGCTCAACACCAGCGGCATCGGCAGCGTGGTGAGGAACGGTGGCGATCCCGACGAGCCAGCGGACAGCAGATACCGCAACATCCGGCTTGAAGACACCATGGCCATCCTGGACTCACTGCTCCGGGGCGGCCTCGAGAACTGGGTGGAGTCCCCCACGGGATTTCTCGTCCCGGGGTCTGTGCGCGCGCTGGATGATATCTACTTCCATCCCGAGAAGCTGTTCTCGGCCACCGAGTTCGAAGACAACCAGGCGGCTCTCAACCGGGTGCGACGTGAAGCGATAGAGACAGTGGGGCCAGGACTGGATCGCGCCATTCGCACGGTCTTCGACGTACGGTCATGACGCCGGTCGCCGTCGCAGCGTAGCAACGTATGCAACGTCCGCACGTGTTCCCACACTGCCAGGGAACCCGTGCGGACGCTTGGTATCGCCGCCGCGAGCAAGTACAATGGGGTGTACCCGCCCGGAAGTGAGGTTAGACGGACATGGCAACCCGAGAAGAACTGCGCACGAGGCTCGAGCGCGACCGGGCTCAAGCTCTGGAACGCCTGGAGCTGTTGCGCGTCGATACCGAGAGTGCCGACGAAACGCGCGAAGGCAGCCCGTTCGGAAAGCGTGAAGAGGAGGCCACCGAAGCCTTTGAGCTGGAGAAGCGGATAGCGCTCGAACGAAACCTCCGGGAGAACCTCGCTGAGATTAATCGGGCCCTCGACAGGTTCCAAGCAGGCACATATGGCCGCTGCGATGTGTGCGGCAATGAGATTGAGCCGGACCGCCTCGAAGCAAGGCCGCAGGCAAGCCTCTGCATGCGCTGCATGGGCCAGCAGCCCAAGAGTGCTCCAGGTGCCTAGACGAACGTTGTTCTTCTCAGCGTCGATTCTGGTGGCAGTCGTGGCACTTGACCAGATCGTCAAGGCAGCCGTCCGGTCGCTTCTCGCCGTCGGCGAGTCGATTCACGTCTTCGGGCCCGTCCACATCATCCACGTTGCCAATACCGGGTCCGTGTTCGGGCTCGGCCAGGGGTACGTCATCGTGCCGACCATTGCCTCCGTCGTCATTCTCGTGGCGCTTCCCATGGCGCTGCGTCGAGCCCGCTCTCAGTACGGGTATCTGCCAACCACGCCGGAGGCGTCGTGTCTTGCGCTGATTGCAGGCGGGGCCATCGGCAACCTCATCGACCGAGTCGTGTTCTCAGGGGTAACCGATTTCATCGACGTCGAACTGGTTCGCGGCTTCCACTGGCCGGCCTTCAACCTCGCCGACTCGTGCATCGTCGTCGGCACGCTCGCCCTGCTCTTCCTCCTTCACAGACGCGGAGTCTTCAATGCCACAGTCGATAGTGCCGGCTGAGTCACCGCAACAGCCTGTCGTACTCGTCGCCGACGCGTTCTACCCTCGCCTCGACGTGTTCGTGCCGGCGCGACTGCCCGAAGTCACCCGCTCGCAGGCAGCGAGGCTTGTACGCGACGGCGCAGTCAGCTTGAACGGAGGTGCGTGCAAGGCCGCGCACGCAGTGCGGCCGGGCGATGTCGTGGCCGTCCTGCTGCCCGGGCCTTCCCTGGCTCCTCAGCCCGAAGGAATCGACATCGACGTCGTTTACGAAGACGCCGACGTGCTCGTCCTGGACAAGCCGGCGGGGCTCGTCGTGCACCCCGCGCCCGGGCACGCCGCGCACACGCTGGTGAATGCGCTGTTGCACCGCTACCCGGACCTGTCCTGCGGGGACGCATTTCGCCCGGGCATCGTCCACAGGCTGGACAAGGACACCTCCGGTCTCATCATCGTGGCCAGAAACGAACGCACGCGTCTGTGGCTCGTGTCACAGTTCAAGCAGGGCCTCGTCCAGAAGGAGTACGCCGCTCTGGTGACGGGCTCCGTGCCGTCGGAAGGCAGCATCTCCGGCGCCATCGGCAGGCATCCCTCGCGCCGCAAGTGCATGGCGGTGGTTCCGGGAGGCAAGCCGGCCCGCACCGACTACCGCGTACGTGAAAATCTGGGGAGCTACACGTACGTGAGCGCGCTCCCGCGAAGCGGCCGCACGCACCAGATACGCGTCCACTTCGCCTCCATCGGACATCCCGTTGCCGGCGACCGAACGTACGGCGGTCGCGACGCGGCGCGACAGCTGCAGCCGTGGCTCACCCGCCATTTCCTGCATGCGGAAAAGCTGACATTCAGGCCGTCCGCAGCAAGCCAGGCGATGTCGCTTTTCTCCCCTCTCCCCCGGGAGCTTCGGCAGGCACTTGACGCAGCGCGCGCCGCCTGCCCGCAACCGCCTTGCCCGCCACAGAGCGGCATGGTATAGTGCTCGGAACCATCCAGATGGACAGCGAGAAGTACATCGAATCGATCGACCGCATCGCAGGCGACCAGAATCGCCGCGAGAGCAAGGTGCTGAGCGAGATGCTTGGCGAGGCAGGCTACGATGACCTGTCAGCCTACGAAGCCAACGTCGCCGAGCAGCAGAGCCGGCTCCTCTTCTCGATACAGGCGGAAATCGAAGA
>JALNYR010000200.1 GCA_023229725.1 Dehalococcoidia bacterium
GTCGCCGAGGGCCCCGACGGGCTCTACCTCATCGACCTGCATGCCGCTCACGAGCGCGTCGTCTTCGAGAGCCTGCTCGCGCAGCAGCAGACGCACAGGCCGGAATCGCAAGGGCTGCTGGCGCCGTTCACGCTGGACGCGAGCCCCGCGGAGGACGCCACACTCGCCGGGTTGATAGCCCCCCTTGCCGAGTTCGGATTCACGCTGGAGCACTTCGGCGACCGCACCTACCTGTTGAGGGCGGTCCCTGCGGCGCTCGCCGGCGCCGACCCCGTCGCGACCCTCCGAGACGTGCTCCAGGAGCTCTCAACCGATTCCCGGGGCAGCACGCTCGAACGCCTCGCTGCATCCGTGGCGTGCCACTCGGCGGTCAGGGGCGGACAGCAACTCACTCCGGCCGAGATGCGGCAGCTCGTGCAGCAACTCGAGAGCTGCACCCAGCCGCGAACCTGCCCGCACGGACGGCCGACCGTCATCCACTTCAGCACGGGTCATCTGGAGCGGCTGTTCGGGCGCCGGGTCTAGGAGCCGGAGCGACCGCGGGCGTCCCGCTTCTCGTAGTAGCGCAGCAGCCGGTTGCCCGACCTCGAGGCATGCCGGATGGAATTGTACGTAGCGATGCCCGCCCGGTAGCACTTCTCCCTCGCCTCCAGCATCCAGGCGTAATGCTCCGCCAGGGTCACCATCTGGATAACCACCACGATCGGCTTGCCGAAGTCCTTCTCGGCCCTCACGATGTCGTCCAGCAGCTTGTTCCATATCTCGGCATGCATCGCCGGAGGCCGTGCGATGAGGCCGACCGAGAGGTGCACGATGGAGAGGTCGATGCCCTTGTACTCGGCGAACAGCTTGAGGATGGGGTAGTAGCCGACCCTCCACGCCTCGGCCGAGAGGTCCATCGGGTTGTCGATGATGGTGCCGGCCTCCGCTCCCACGACCTCCGTGGCGCGGCGGCGCAGGTCCTCCGGGAAGCCCGGGATGACGAGCCCTTCCTTGGTGGCCTCGTCGCTGGCGAGCACGGTCGCGCCGCCCCCCAGGCCCAGCAGCGCCACGCGCCTGCCAACGGGCTTCGGGAAGAAGCTGAAGGTGACGGCCATGTCTATCCACTCTTCGATGGTCGCTACCCGCACCGCGTTCACCTGCTCCAGCACGCCGTCCCAGACGCGGTCGGCGCCGGCCAGCGAACCGGTGTGGGACGCGGCGGCGCGAGCGCCCGATTCGGTGATGCCCACTTTCAGCACGATGACCGGCTTGCGCCTCGCGGCGCGCTCAAGCGCCTTCATGAAGCGGGGACCATCTCGCACGCCCTCGATGTAGGCCATGATTATGCCCGTCTCCGGGTCATCCGCCATGTAGTCCATCAGGTCGGTCGCGTTCACGTCGCTCGCGTTGCCGTAAGAGATGACCTTGCTGAAGCGCACGCCCCTGCGCGCCGCCTCGCGCACCAGGTAGATGGCGTTGCCGCCGCTCTGGCAGATGGCTCCGACGGCGCCACTTTCACTTGTCACATCGGCAAGGAAGGAGACGCCGGACTTCGGACAGTAGACGCCCATGCAGTTCGGCCCGACGATGCGCATGCCGTGGTCGCGCGCCAGCGCGAGGATCTCGCGTTCGAGCGCGATGCCCTCGCCCTTCCCCAGCTCCGAGAAGCCGGACGTGAAGAAGTGCATCGCCTTCACACCTTTGGCCACGCAGTCCTTCGTAAGCTGCAGCGTGCCCGATGCAGGTATGGCGGAGATGACGTAGTCCACCGGACCGGGGATATCCCGCACATTCGGATACACCTTGAGCCCCATCACCTCCCCGCCTTTGGGATTGACGGGGTACAGCGGCCCCTTGAAGCCGCAATTGATCATCGACTGCAGGTAGGCGCCGCCGCCGAACTGTTCGGCGGAGGCCTTCGTCGACACGCCCACAATCGCGATGGACCTGGGATTGAATACCGCGTCAAGGTTTGACGTACTCATCTTGCTCCTTGCGCCCACCGGCGCTGTCGGACGCAGATTCTACTACAATCCCCACCGCCGGCCCCAAACGGCCGGGCTTGCACGTGGAACCGCGTGTGGTACACTCAGGGGCTCACAAACGGTCAACGGAGGCATCGGCCATGATTCGAGCAGCAGTCGTCGGCGCCACAGGTATAGTCGGCCAGCAGTTCCTCGTCGCCCTCAAGGGGCACCCGTGGATAGAGGTGAAGGCCCTTGCCGCATCCGAGCGGTCGGCCGGCCAGAGCTACCGCAAGGCCATCACCGACCCCGCCACCGGAGCCGTGCGCTGGTTCTGCGACGAGCCTCCGGTTGAGGACGTCATGGACATGCCGGTCGTCAACGCGACGGAGCTGTCGACGAATGGCATCGACCTCGTGTTCTCCGCCATCGAGTCGGGTCCGGCAAAGACCCTCGAGCCACAGTATGCCGCCGAGGTGCCCGTCATCAGCACCGCCTCGGCATTCCGCTACGAGGACGATGTGCCTATCCTCATTCCCGGCGTGAACCCGGGCCACGCCCGACTGCTCGCAGCCCAGCGCAAGCGGCGCGGCTGGAAGGGCTTCATCACGCCCAATCCCAACTGCACCACCATTGGGCTGGCCGTCACACTGAAGCCCATCTACGATGCCTTCGGGCTCAACTCGGTGATAATGACCTCGATGCAGGCGATGTCGGGCGCGGGCCGGAGCCCCGGCGTCATCGGGCTGGATATACTGGACAACGTCATCCCCTTCATCCCCGGCGAGGAGGACAAGGTCCAGCGCGAGACGCAGAAGATACTCGGCGTCATCGAGGGCGATGCGATTCGACCCGCCCCGTTCGTGGTGAGCTGCAGTTGCTCACGCGTCTGCGTGCTCGAGGGCCACACCGAGGCGGTCTTCGCTTCGACCAGGAAGCCGGCCGATGTGGCGTCGGTCATCAAGGCGATGAGGGAGTACGACGGCGGTCTGGCGGGATTGCCTTCCGCTCCGGCGCACCTTATCCACGTCAGCGAAGACCCGTTCCGGCCTCAGCCGCGCCTGGACAGGGACAACGAGGGCGGCATGGCCACCACGGTGGGCCGGGTCCGTCAGGATGCAGCGCTGCCGAACGGCATCAAGTACGTGCTCGTCTCCCACAACACGAAGATGGGCGCCGCCCGGGGAGCCGTCCTCGAGGCTGAGATGCTGATTCACGACGGCTACATCGGTTGACGCCGTCCGGCTAGTCGCTGGAGACGACGTTGTCCTGCCGGCGCCGGTTGACGTGCAGCGACAGCACGTCCGGTCGGGCGTAGTGCCCGACGACGTCCATCAGCTGCTTCTCCTCGACCAGCCGGTCCAGGTTCACGTCCGCGTAGAGCACCGTCTCGCAGTCGTACACGGGCCCCGCCAGGAACCGGGCATCCGGACCCACGATGGCGCTGCCGCCGCGACACAGCGTCTCGGGAAACGCCTCCATCTCCTTCATCAGAGGAAAGCCAGCCGGCAGCATCGCCTTCGTCAGGTAGCTGGCAGCGGCAACCACGAACACGCGCCCCTCGAACGCCATGTTCCGGCACGCCAGCAGGAACGTCTCGCTCGCGCTCGGCCACAGCGCCGCGTGCACCTGCTCGCCTTCCGCATAGAGTGCGTACCTCGCCAGCGGCATCCAGTGCTCCCAGCACACCAGGCCGCCGAGGCGACCCACCGACGAGTCGAAGACCGACAGCGTGGAACCGTCCCCCCGTCCCCAGATCATGCGTTCGTGGTACGTCGGCACCAGCTTCCGATGGATTCCCAGCAGCGTGCCGTCGCCATCGATGAAGACCATCGAGTTGTACATCGTGCCCGTCACGCTGCGTTCGTTCACGCCCATCACGACGGCGATGCGGTGCTCTCGCGCCACGTCCAGCAACGGCGTCAGAGCCGGGCCGGGGACATCGACGGCATTCCGGTACAGTTCAGCGTAC
>JALNYR010000201.1 GCA_023229725.1 Dehalococcoidia bacterium
CGTTGCCGCGTCTCGCAAGGACGCTCATCAGCACTGCGGTGGGAATGACAAGCGCTCCGACGGTGAAACTGAGAGTTGATACGTACTGCGGGTCCCAGTAGTACGGCATGACCTCGGGACGCAGCACCCACGCCCAGGGCCGGCTGGCGTAGATGTTCGTGTAGTCCGTGAACGTGATGCTGCTGCTGACGCTCAGTATCTCCCTGATGCGGGTCACGGGGTCGTACCACTCGCCCGTCATGAGGTGATCAAACAGCGGGATGGTCAGCACAAACAGCAGCGGCGCAATCGCAAGAGAGACCATGAAGCGCACCGGCCGGTCTCGCCTTGTCAGCAGCCAGTGCAGGCCAATCACCGGCACGGCCAGGCCGCCGGTCAGCTTGCACAGCGTGCTCAGGCAGATGGCAACCGCTGCCGTCACGGAGTTGCCTCGAAGGTAGAGCCAGAATGCGGCCAGCATGAATGTGACGCTGAAGACGTCGAGCATTGCGATGCTTGCCTGGACAAACGCCATGTTCTCAAAGGCGAACAGGAAGGACGCAATCAAGGCGGTGCGTCGCGACATGCCGAGGCGACCGCACACCAGGTAGAAGAACACGATACCGAGCGAACCGAAGATGATTGAGAAGAACCGCCAACCGAGGGGATTGTCCCCGAACGTGAGGATGCCGGCGGCAATCAGCAACTGCCCGAGTGGCGGATGCTCCGGACGGAGTTCGCCGTCACCGCTCACTATCGCCCGGGCATCGTTCACATAGTAGACCTCGTCGACCATGAAGTCCGCAGGTTGGTTGATGATGCCGAAATGCAGCGCGGTTGTGACGACCACCAGTGCCGCGAGGCCCAGGTAGCGCCACGCCCACAGTCGCCGCCGGAATCGCTCAAGCGTGCTCATGTTTACATTTCGAAGACAACACCGTACCCGGCGACGTGAACCTGGAAGAGGTCGGATGCGACGGCAGAATGACGTACGGTAGATGCCGACACGCGATGACGACCCACTCTAACACGCCGAAAGGAAAGCCAACCTGCGCCGCGGCAGGGCGCGCAAGACCTCTGAAGTGACCGGTCCTCCACCTTATCACGTCGGCCGGCGCAGGCAGCCTCGGAACCGGCCGAAGAGACGCGGCACAATAACCTGCGCACAGCACCGCGTAGTAAACACGCGCTCCTGCCGGAATGCAACTCCCGGCGCGATAGGACCAAGAACCGGCGTCACTCTTCCCTCGCTCTCCACGAGAGCGGCGCTGAGACGCGCGTCGTTGTTCCTCTGCCGGCCTCGCCGCGTATCTCGATGCAGCCACCCACCGCCAGAACGCGTTCACGGATGCCGATGAGTCCGAGTGACTCCCGCGCCTCAATCTGCTCCCGGGTTATCCCGCGTCCGTCGTCCGCGACCGTGAGAGTGATGGTCTCTCCGTCCCCCGCCACTTCAACGCGTACTGTGCTAGCGGCGGCATGCCGCGCGATATTCGTCAACAGTTCTTGAAACACCCGGAAGAGGGCGGTTGACGCCGACCGGCTGAGCCCTTCGCCGTCCACAGTGCTTGACAGATGGCACGGGATGCCCGTCCGGTCGCGGAACCGCGCGAGCTGCCATCGCACGGCCTCCACGAAGCCCAGGTCGTCCAGGATACCCGGCCTCAGGTCCGAAGAAATCCGCTGTACGTCGTGTATCGTGGCATCGACGAGTTGCGTCATCTGGCGCAGCAGTTCAGGTTCGACGCTCCGGCCCTTCTGCAGACTGCGCGAGACGCTGCCGAGGTCCATCTTCAGTGCCGTCAGCGCCTGACCCAGCTGGTCGTGCAACTCCCGCGCGATGCCGGTGCGCTCCTCCTCTCGCGTGGCCTCGATGCGGCGCGCGAGCCGTCGCAGCTGCTCGCGCGACTCGGTCAACTGGACCTGCGCCTTCGTCTCATCGGTTACGTCACGAACTACGCTCTGCAGGGCGACCAGCTTCCCTTCCCCGTCCCGGAGCGGCACCGTCGAGACCCGGCAGTCCATGACAGCGCCACTCGCCTTCTTCAGTTTCGCCCGCGTTTCGATGCCGCCCTCGTGAAGGGCTGACTCCTCGAGCAGCCGCGCGCGGTCTCTGGAAGCCACGTAGAGCTCTCCCACATTCAACAGCCCGATGGCTTCTGGTTCCAGCCCGCACAGTCCCATGAACGCCGGGTTTGCGTCGATGAGCGTTCCCTCAAGTCCGACCAGACAGATGGCATCCATCGACCTCTCGAACAGCGTACGGTACTTCTTCTCGCTGGCAGTGACCATCCTGGTTGACCGCAGGTGCTCGGTGATATCCTCTCCCGAGTTCAACGTCCCCAGGACGCCATCCGCGCCGACCACAACCGAAATGCGCCACGAAATGATACGTTGCTGTCCACTGCGCGTGACAATCCTCGACTGTGTGCGGACGCATACCTGGCTTCCGTCGTCGAGAAGATGGCGATACCGTGCCGCCGTTGACTCACACTCGTCAGGAGGGACGAAGGCACGGAAGAAATCAACTCCAACCAGTTCCTCGGGAGTGGAACCGAGCACTTGTGCACCCTTCTGGTTGACGAGCGCCACTCGTCCCGTGGAGTCGAGCGCGAGGATTATGACTCCGACGATATCCAGGTAGCGCTGAGCCAGGTCCCGCTCGCGCTTGGCATCGTCGAGCGCCCCCGAGAGGCTGGCAAGCAATCGCCGGGAAGGCTCTCTGAACCCCTTCTCCACCACGGCACAGTACATGGCAATGAACGAGAGTCCTTTCAGCAGGTGACCAGCCACATTGGCGAAAGCGGAACCGGCCACGAAAACAGTCATGGCGACTTCGGTCGCCGCAGATAGAAGAATGGCGGCGACCAGGCACCTTGCCACGTGAGGTTCAAGCTCGAGCTTGTGGTTGTGCAGTCGGAGGATGGCGAGTGCGAGGAGTGCCAGAAAGACATAGCGACTGGCCAGCTTGAAGGTCGTGCGACCAAGCGTTTCGTCGACGCACTGAGGGAAGACCCTCCAGTAGGCTATGGCGAGAACCAGCAACCCGACCACGATTGCGTACGTCGCCAGAGCCGGACCCAGTGACAGCTTGCGGCGCAGAAACGTGGGCGCCAGCAGCAGCGACGTTCCCTGGACATACCGCGCGAGGACGGCGAACTGAATCGGCTCGTCTTCGCCAAACGATGGGAAGATCCCCATCCCCACGAATGCCAGTGCGTGCAGTGCCTCTGCAGCGCCGACGAACAAGCACCCGAGGCCGAGGAACACGAGAAAGTCGTTCGTCGCCCAGTGCCGGGCGGTCCACGCCATCATGAAGACTGCCACCGCCGGGGAGGCGCTGCCAAGTTCCACAACGCTGTGGAACAGAAGGTAGTTCGAACCACTGAGCTCGTACAGCAGGAGAAGCGCGGCAACCGCGCCGAAGGCGACGGCCGCTCCCGGCCTGGAGCGCCAGGCCGGCGTCTTCTCACTGCGTGCGGGTGAGCCGCCATCGGTGTGAGCCATGTGTTGTCCCAACTGGAACCTCCCAGAGTAGCCGAATGTGCGTGGTGAGCGCCCGGGAGCCGCGTGGTCGCGAGGCAGCGTCTCCGGACTATGGCGTTACAGAGTCGATGCCAACCGATGACAGGGCAGCAACACCAGTTGTCATGGCGGCGTCCTTCCACTCCACGATGCCGCAGAGTACGTCTTCACTGAAGACAGTGCCGTCGTGCACTGACTCGCGAAGAGCGATGCCCCAGAACAGCCGCGCCTCCTCGTAGTAGCGCAACTGCAGCCGGCGAATGATATCGACGAACAGCCGGATGTCGGCAGGCTTCGAGGCGGAGCCGGTGAGGAGCGTGTCGAGGCGCCGCAGCAAGAAGCCGAGGGCGCGGGGTCCGGCAACCTCGCCAAGGGGCACTCGTT
>JALNYR010000023.1 GCA_023229725.1 Dehalococcoidia bacterium
CCCGTAGGAAGGGGAAGATTCGGCAGATGGTGTCCCCCGTACTTCCGGCGTGATGGCCACAACGGCGGGCGTCCGACAAGCCGATGGCGGGCGGGCGTGGGAGCCCGCCCCTACAACGGAAGGGCGGGGCGGTTGTGATTGGCGGCGGTGGGCGTCCGACAAGGCGATGGCGGGCGGACACGGGGGTCCGCGTCCCACGGGAGACAGGTCAGCGAAATGCGGGGACACCATGCATTCATAGGAAGCGGAGAATACGATAGATGGTGTCCCCGTATTTCCCACAGGAACCGGCTGATCAAGCAGATGGTTTCGCCGGATTTCACGAACGGGTCCCGCAACTTGACAGTAGTAGAGGCCGAGAGTAGCGTTTCCACCATGCTGACGCTTCGTCCCGACGAAGGCGCGTCGACACACGGCGGAGCTTCTTCCCATGCCCGTCCGCTCCTGACCGTTCGTGACCCCTCGTAATGACTGCTCTCTGCGCGTGACGCGCAGGAGTCCCACCATTCAGTGAAAGGAGGGTGAGTCGAAATGAGAGCAAGAACCATCACAGCAGTCCTACCCCTCGTTCTGATCCTGAGCCTGCTCGCCATCGGTTGCGCCCCTGCGGCAGCCCCCGACGGCGGAGGGACGACCCCGACGGCGCCGGCTGCCGAGGCAATCGAATGGAAGCTGCAGACCTTCTATCCGACCGCTGACCCGGCGTACGGCGCGATGGAAGGTGTTGCCGCACGCATCGAAGAGACAAGCGGCGGACGCCTCACGATCGAATGCTTCCCCGGCGGCTCGATCGTCCCGACCCAGAAGGAACTGGAATCCCTGAACCAGGACGTGTTCGAGGCCGCCTATGTCTCCCACGGCTGGCACACGTCGTTCTTCCCGGCCTCGTTCCTGTTCGCCCAGCGCGCCGGCGGCCTCACCCCCATCCAGGCCATGACCTGGCTGCGGCTCGGCGGCGGTGACGAGGTGTGCGCGGAGATGTACGCGCCCATGACAGGCGTAAAGTACCTCTCCACCATGACCATTCACCCACCTGAGGTGTGGTGTCATTCCAACAGACAGCTGAAGTCGATGGCTGACTTCAAGGGCCTCAAGATCCGGAGCCCCGGCGACAGCGGCGCCATCCTGTCTCTCATGGGCGCCTCGTCCGTCAGCATCGCCGGCGCTGAGATCTACGAGTCGGCGCAGCGCGGCGTCATCGACGCCACGGAGTACATCACCCAGGCGACCAACTGGGACATGGGCTTCCAGGAAGTCTTCAAGTACATGTACATGTCCCCGACCCGCGCGCCTTCCGACTCCATCGGCCTGTTCGCCAGCAGCAAGGCGTGGAACGCCCTGCCCGCGGACATCCAGGCAATCGTGATGGCCTGCGCGCATGAAGAGACCCTCCGCTGGTACGCGTGGTCTCTGAACGCTGACAGCATTGCCCTGCAGAAGTTCAAGGACTACGGCACCATCGTCGAGCCCATCCCGGCCGACATCGATGCCGCGATGATTGCGGCGGCGAAAGAGTACTTCACGAAGAAGGCCGCCGGCGACGCCATGTTCGCGAAGGTAATGGCGTCCCAGGATGCGTGGAAGGCCATGTGCGAGGCACAGGGCCCGTGGGCCACGTAGTAGACTCCAATCTCCAACTGTGGGTTGCTGCTGCGAAGCAGTTGAATCCCCGGTAGAAGAAAGGCGGCTCCCACCTCTCAGGTTGAGAGGTGGGAGCCTAACACAACATGAAAAGAGTGCTTGGGTTCATAGACTCCACAAGCCTGTGGACCGGCAAGGTCGTCCAGTGGCTCTGCGTCATCCTCATCCTCGTGTTGTCGTACGAAGTGACCATGCGCTACGTCTTCAACGCCCCGACCGTCTGGGTCATGCAGACGGCCATGATGATCGGCGGGGCCATCATCACCCTCGGTTGGTGCTTCGTCCAGCAGCAGAAATCACACGTCAGAGTCGACCTGTTCTACGGGCGTCTCTCGAGCAAACGCCAGGCGCTGGTCAACGTCCTCGGCTCGCTCGTCTTCTTCTTCCCGTTCGTAGGCATCCTGACCTACCGGTCGTTCACACAGTTCCTCTACTCGGTCGCGATGAGTGAGAAGATGCCGGAAACAGCCTGGTATCCGCCTGTGTACCCCATCAAGCTGGTCATATTCGTCGGCTTCCTGCTGTTCCTCCTCCAGGGCTGCGCCCAGTTTGTGCGCGATGTCCAGGCCCTGCGGAAAGGGCAGCCCGATGCTTGACCTGAGCAAGGAGTTCATTACTGTCCTGATGCTGGCAGGAGTGCTGGGCGGCGTCCTGACCGGCTTCCCGCTGGCCCTCGTCATCGGAAGTATCGGCCTCATCGTCGGGTTCCTCTCGTTCGGACCGACGGTCATCGACATCCTGTACCTCAGGATATTCGGCAATGTGACCAACTACAGCCTCCTGGCTGTGCCGCTCTTCATCTTCATGGGCATCATGCTGGAGAAGTCCGGCATCGCCGAACGGCTCTTCGACGCCCTGTACATCTGGCTGGGTGGCCTGAAGGGCGGCCTTGCCCTGACGACCGTGCTCATCGGCACCATCATGGCCGCCTGTGTGGGCATCATCGGTGCGTCCGTCACGATGCTCGCCATCGTCGCAATCCCGGCCATGCTGCGGCGCGGCTACGACAAAGGTCTGGCGGGCGGAGTGGTGTGCGCAGGCGGGACGCTCGGCATCCTCATACCGCCGAGCATCATGCTGGTCGTCTACGGGCCGATGGCGCTCATATCCGTGGGCAAGCTGTTCATGGCCGCGTTCATTCCCGGCTTCGTCCTGTCCGCGCTGTACTGTGTCTACGTCCTGGTGCGCTGTCACCTGCAGCCGAACCTCGCCCCGACGGTCCCAATTGAGGAGAGGCAGGTGCCGTTCGTCAAGAAGACAATCATGCTGGTCACCTCGCTGGTGCCGCCGGCCGTGCTCGTCTTCTCCGTTCTCGGCGTCATCTTCTTCGGCATCGCCCCGCCGACTGAGGCCGCCGCCGTGGGCGCGCTCGTCGCCACGCTCCTTGCGCTGGCATACCGCAAGTTGAACTTCGCGGTGCTGCGCGACACGGCACGGGACACGCTCAAGCTGAGCAGCGCCGTGCTGCTCATTGCGGCCGCGTCGTTCGCCTTCACGGGCGTCTTCCTCAACTCGGGCTGCGGTACCGTGGTGAAGGAGTTCATCCTCGCCACACCCGGTGGCCCGTGGGGCGCCTTCCTGATGATCATGTTCGTGTGCTTCATCCTCGGTATGTTCATCGACTGGATGGGCATCATCTTCATCATCGTTCCCATCGTGACCCCGGTGGTGCCGGCGCTCGGCTTCGACCCCCTGTGGTTCGCAATGATGATTTGCGTGAACCTGCAGATGTCCTTCATGACCCCGCCGTTTGCCTACGCCATCTTCTTCACGCGCGCGGCCGTTCCGGCCGAGCTGGGGATGACCACAGGCGACATCATCAAGGGCGTCATCCCCTTTGTGATTCTGATTGTGGTCGGGCTGGTCCTCTGCGGGATATTCCCACAGTTGATCCTGTGGCTGCCCTCCCAGATGATTGGATGAGTGCCGCCTGAGATTCCCACGTTACATGGCAGTGGGCCCCGGTCGAATTCGACGGGGCCCATTCCTTTTCCGGGAGAGTTCGGCGCCATGAGGCGCGGGAGAGCGGGCGGACACAGAGGCCCGCATCCCACAGGAGACGAGCCAGGGAAATGCGGGGACACCATGCACCCATAGGAAGGGGAAGATGCGACAGATGGTGTCCCCGTATTTCCCGCGGGACAGGACGGGAGGTACTTGTAGGGGCGGGACATGTCCCGCCCGTTGGTCGGCGAGGGAACCGCAGTTGCGGCAGTCAAGCGCCACCAGTGGGCAACACACGTGTGCTGCTACTATCCTACGGGAGAGGCATGCCTCTCCCCTACCGGATGGTCGCGGCAGGTCATCGAACAGACGGCGGGCGGCCGGCTACCCCGAGGTGGGCGCGGCACACCGCTCGCGGTGTCGTCTCCGTCCTACAAGACAATCAGCCAAACGAGACTCGGCTGCAGAATGGGGCGGACCATCGTACAGTCAGGATGGTGACACAACAGCACACGCCACAAGACCTCACTCCACCTCACATCACATCCGGCCGGGAGTGCGTCTATCGTGCCGTGCTCCCGAGACTGTACGCTTATACGAAGGACCGGCGCCCGGATGAACCGGCGCACATCACGTATGACACACTCCGACTCTCCGGCGAATCGAATCGAGAACCTCCACCCCGCACAGTCCCTCGACGGCAGGCTGCGCCTGCTCGTGGAGAGAGCCGGCGACATCGTCTGGACCGTCGACATGGAGATGCGCCCCACCTACGTCAGCCCCGCCATCCAGCGCTACCTGGGCTACACGGACGAGGAGGCCAGGTCGCTCACGATGAAGGACGTCTTCGCACCCCAGTCCTACGAGGCAGCCATGCGGGTGCTATCCGCAGAGTTGACGATAGACCAGGAGCGAACCACAGACCCGGACCGGCGCCGCCTCGTCGAGGTGGACCTGGTCCACAAGGACGGCCACACCGTTCCATTCGAGGTATGCTACAGCGCGCTTCGCGATGCTCAGGGACGACCCGTGGAGGTCATGGCCATCGCGCGGGACATCACGGCCCGCAAGATAGCCGACGAGTACCGCATGGCGAGCGCCAGGAAGCTCATCGCCGCCCTCGGGCAGACGATACAGGCCCTGGCGATGCTCGCCGAGCTGAAGGACTCCTACACCGCCGGGCACCAGCGACGCGTAGCCAACCTGGCATGTGCGATTGCACGCAGGATGGGCCTTGACGAGGACGCAATCGAAGGACTGCGCCTCGCCGGCCTCATCCACGACATCGGCAAGGTACGCGTGCCCGCCGAGATACTGGGGAGCACGCGACGCCTGACCCCGGCCGAGTTCGAACTCATCAAGGTGCACCCGACCACGGGCTTCGAGGTGCTGAGCGGCATCGACTTCCCGTGGCCAATCGCACAAGCCGTCCACCAGCACCACGAGCGACTCGACGGCTCGGGGTATCCCCGAGGGCTGACCGGACCGGACATCATCGTCGAAGCGAGGATAATGGCCGTGGCCGACGTCGTGGAGGCGATTACGTCGGAACGCCCCTACCGCAAGGCCATCGGCGTCGAGGCCGCGCTCGACGAGATAGCAAGGCACCGGGGCGTCCTCTACGACGCAGCCGCGGTGGATGCGTGCCTGGACGTGTTCCGCAAGGATGCGTTTGTTTTCGACCAGGAGGCCCTACCGCCGGCGTCGGTTGACGGGTGAGCGGGCGGCAGCCGGGGCGAGCGCAAAGAACCACACGCCGCGTTCAGGCCACGACGCACGCCTCAAGCAGACCTGGCGGTCCGAGGCAGATTGTCAGGTGTAGGGGCCGTTCGTGAACGGCCCGGTCCTAGTGAGCGACCGCGGCCGTTTCCAAGACCAGCCAGACCATCGACCCGTCCGACACACGAACCGTGAGCCACACCTACCGTGCGTCGACCGCCATCACCGGGCCGTTCACGAACGGCCCCTACAGGAGAACGTCAGGGTGTGTCACGGTAGCGGCGGCGGACATCCGTCAGCCGGATGGCAGGCGGGCGTTCGAACCCGCGTCGTATACGGAAATGCGGGGACACCATGCACCCATGGGAAGGGGACGATGCAGCAGATGGTGTCCCCGGATTTCCCGCTGGCCGGGACGGAAGGTATTTGTAGGGGCGGGACATGTCCCGCCCGTTGGTCGGCGAGCGAACCGCCGTTGCAGCAGGCAAGCGCCACAGGTGGGCAGCACACGAGTGCCGTCACCGTTCTACGGGCGAGGCATGCCTCGCCCCTACGGCGGGCAGAGGCGGTGCTTCACGGGTGACGTGGGCACCCCCGACTTCCTGAGCATCCAGCCCGTCAACGCCATCTGCGCAACGGACAATCCGACGAAGTACCAGCACCAGGCGGGGATACCCAGGATGAGCGGCCCGACCTCGCCCCAGCGCCAGTAGTCCTGCGCCAGCACGAATATGGCGCCAAATCCGATGATGAGGAACAACTGGCTGCGGGTGACACGCGGGAGACCGGCGGGGCCGGTCAGCAGGTGCACTGCCAGGTAGACGATGGTTGCACACGCCATGGCAGGCACGGCGGAGAGAAACCCGGACGAGGGCAGCACGCCAAGATGAGAGGCGACCACGAGCGCCTCACCGGAGAGGATTGAAGCCAGGGCGGCCGACGACCGGGGCTGCCGCAGGTACAGACCGAACAGTACCGTGGGGAACAGCACGGCAAAGCCACTGAACGCCGTGACCCCAAGGTCCAGTATCGTCGCATCCGTGGTCAGCGCCACGAGTAGTCCCAGCGCGGCGAGCACGAGCACGAAGACTCGCGCCATTCCCACGCCGGCCGCTCGCCCTCTCCAGAGCAGGGGCCAGAGGTCGCGACTGACTATCGATGAGAGCGTCAAAAGCTGCGAGTCCATGGTCGACATGAGCGCCGCAAGCCCGGCTACGAGCACCAGCGTTCCCGCGAGGTCGCCGCCCACGACCGTCATCACCATCGCGAAGATGCCGTCCGCTTCCTTGCCCGCGAGCGCGGGGAAGGAGAGATGTCCCAGCACACCGACGAGCACGGGCGGGGCGAACACCACGGTGCAGATTGCGGGATACAGCAGCACCAGCCAGCCGAGGGTCTTCTCTTTTCCGGCGGCATAGAAACGCTGGAACAACTGCGGGAACATGGGGTCACAGAAGAACCACAGCGCCAGGAACGAGAACCACACGGCGGGCGTGTACGTCTGCTGCAGCCCGGGACGGCTGAACAGCCCGGGCTCCTGCGCGGCCACAGCCGAGAATGCCGGCGTCCATCCGCCGTGATAACGGACTGCCATCATCACCGCCAGCAGCATCGTGCCGAGGAGGAGCGCCCCCTGCAGAACATCGGTCCACGCCACCGCCCGCATCCCTCCGCGGAGCGTGTACAGGACGATGGCAGCCGTCACGGCCACGGCCCCCACCCACGCCGGCAGCCCGAATATTTGGTGCACGACCGCCCCGGCAGCCAGCGGCTGCAGAGCAAGATAGGGCACCGTGAAGACGACGAGGACGACCGCCGTGACCGCGGCAACAGGTCCGCCGCCGTACAGGTGCCGCACAAGCTCCGACGGCGTCACGAGGTCGTGCATCCTGCCCAATTGCCATGCCTTGCGGCCGAGCAACCAGAACGTCAGCGCCATGAATCCGGTGCCGAACGCCATGATGGGAAAGAAGGCGAGACCGTCTCGATACCCGGCGCCCGAGACGCCAAACACCGTGAAGGCGCTGAAGTTGGTGGCGGCCATGGTCATGATGAGCACGGGAGCACCCAGCGCCCTCCCGGCGAGGAAGTACTGGCTCGCGCTGCCTCTCGAACGTGAGCGGGCCAGCAGCCCGATGACAAAGATGAGCAGGAAGTACGCTGCCGTGACCGCAATCCGGGTTGCCATGAGGCACTCTCCTGCGTGGCCTTACGCCACGCGCATCACCGGGGGCGCCCCTGAAATAGACGGACGGCCATCCCGGAGCAGACCGGGATGGCCGTCCGCGGCCTTGCATAGTCTGCAGGACGGACTATAGCCAACGCGAGAAGCGGATGCAAGGAGACACATCCCGCGAAGGCGAGGTGAAAGACTCGACCGCCGCTTCAACGCAGTTTTGACAAGGTCAGAACTGCGCTGTAATAACAGTTCATCGCCCGGTACATGGGCTGCCCCGGTGTGGCCCTCGCACGTTGCCAGGCTCCAGTCAGGCACCGTCGACGGGGACCGGGGATGGAGGGAACAGAACCATGTCTCACACTACTTCACGAGCATTCGTAGCCGTGGCGGCGCTCCTCTCCATGCTGTGCAGCGCTTGCACAGTGCCCACGGCGAACGGCCCCGACGACGGCATACCGCCGGAGGTCAGCAAATACAGCGCGGACTGGCCGACCGCAAATGGGGACTACCGCAACGCGAGGGCGTCCACCGATTCCGCCATCCACTCGGGAAACGTCGCGACGCTCGGCGTCGCGTGGACGTTCGACATCCCCGGCGCGGCCGAGTTCGGGGCCGCCCCGACGAATCCCCTGATACTTGGCGACGTCGTCTACCTGCAGGACATGAAGAGCAACGTGTTCGCTCTCGACCTGCAGACGGGCGACGTGTTGTGGAGGCAGGACTACGACATGAACCTCTTCGGGCCGGAAGGCGTCGCCGTGGGGTGGGGCAAGGTGTTCGCGCTCAAAGGCCACTATGAAGTCGCCGCCCTGGACATCGAGACGGGAGAGGAACTGTGGTCGACCACGCTCTCGGACATAGACAGTGTCGGCATCGATATCCAGGTCACAACGTACGATAACCTCGTCTACGCATCCACCGTGCCGGGGACCGGCAGCGGGGATTTCTACTCCGGCGGCGGCGTCGGCATCATCTACGCCCTCAACCAGGAGACGGGCGAAGTGGAGTGGTCGTGGAGCACCGTTGACTCCGAGGACATCTGGGGCAACCCCGAGGTGAACAGCGGCGGCGGGGCGTGGTATCCGCCGGCCATCGATGTTGAGACCGGCATCATGTACTGGGGCATCGCGAATCCCGCGCCATGGCCGGGCACCGCTGAGTTCCCCAACGGCTCGAGCCGTCCCGGCCCCAACCTCTACTCCAACAGCATGGTGGCGCTGGACGCGAGCAGCGGCGAGCTGCTCTGGTACAACCAGGTACATCCTCACGACATCTTCGACCTCGATTTCCAGATTTCGCCCGTCCTTGCCACCGCCACGGTCGCGGGTGCGCAGAAGGCGGTCGTCATCGGTTCCGGGAAACTGGGCACGGTGTACGCGTTTGACCGTGACTCGGGCGACATCTACTGGGAGACGCCCGTGGGACAGCACCAGAACGATGACCTGACCGAGCTGCCTCCGGGCACCACTCGTGTCCTTCCCGGCGTGCTCGGCGGGGTCGAGACGTCCATGGCCTTCGCGGGTGACACACTCTACGTGCCAATCGTCAACCTGTTCAGCGACTTCACTCCCACGGCGCTTGACGCCAGCACACTCGACATCGGCGCGGGGACAGGCGAGTTGACGGCTCTCGACATCGATACTGGAGATATGGTGTGGACTGTTGAGTTCGACTCGATGAATGTCGGCGGCGCCACAGTCGTCAACGACACGGTCTTCACGTCCACGCTGGCCGGCGTCATCTACGCGTTCGACCGCGCAACCGGCAAGCAACTCTGGAGCTACCAGGCGGCGGGAGGCATCAACGGCTGGCCGGCCGCCGCGGACGACTACATCCTGTTCCCGGTCGGAATGGGACCTCAGCCGCAGCTTGTCGCGTTCCAGCTCGGCAAGAGCCCCGCGACGCCCGGCACGAGCAACGGAACGACCACGCCAACGACCCCGGCGCCTCCGGCGGCGGGGCTCCCCACAGTGGACGGTGTCATCTCCGCCGGCGAGTACGCCTCCTCACAAGTGTATGACAGGGGCAACTACGAGGTGTGGTGGACGAGCGGCGACGGCAACCTCTACGTGGCGATGAAGGCGAAGACGGCCGGGTTCGTCTCCATCGGCATCCAGCCGGGCAGCATGATGAAGAACGCCGACATAGTGTTCGGATTCGTCAAGGACGGGACGGCCACAGCCATCGATACCTTCAGCACGGGCAGCTTCGGCCCCCATCCCGAGGACACGGAACTGGGCGGCGCCGACGACATCACGGCATTCGCCGGGACGGAGCAGGGCGGGTACACCGTCATCGAGTTTGTACGGGCGCTGGACACTGGCGACAGCTACGACAAGCCGCTCGCCCCGGGCGCCAACAAGATAATCTGGGCCTACGGCAAGTCGGACAACGTTGACGACAAGCACTCCACGAGGGGCTACGGCGAGGTGGTGCTTGAGTAGGGTCTCTCCAATTCGAGAGTCAGGCGAGGAGGGTGTGCAATGATGAAATGGTATCTGCTCGGGCTGAGCGCAGTCACCGCCATCATGGGCGTCATGGGGTTGGTCCCGTCCCTGGACATGGGGGCGGAACCCGGATGGCACGCGGCCCTCAAGATCATCTTGGGCGCCATCGGCGTGCTAATCGCGCTCCGCAGGTAGCGGCAGGCCGCATCCGCCCCTGCGGGAGACGGGTCAGGGAAATCCGGGGATACCATGCACCCATAGAAAGGGGAGGATGCAGCAGATGGTGTCCCCGCATTTCCCTCGCCCCCAAGCAGCGTGGTCGCGGCTGGTAGTCACGGTAATGGTGGGCGGCCGACAGGGCGATGGCGGGCGGGCATGGGAGCCCGCGCCCTACAAGAGGCGGCACACGGCGTCGCCGAGGGACGGCTGCTCGTCCATGAGCTGAGCCGCGGTTAGCGTCCGGCCATCGGTCATCAGTACCCTGAGGCCGGAGGAGTCGCGCACGATGACGCCGAGCGCCTCTCGGCGCACCACCGTCGCGGCGCAGTAACACGCGCACACTCCGTGTCGCCGGAACGGCATGATGCGTCGCATGATGCCGGGTGAACCGCCGCTGCACGGACCGCATCCCCGGCCCGTGACCGGGACATCTCGCCGACCATCTTCTCCGCAGCCGCAGAGTCGGCCGGGCCGGCGCACTATCAGCGCGATGGCGAAGAGGTCGTAGTCGCCGACCCTGACGCCTTGCTCCAGCTCTACGCGTCTTTCTTCCATCGCGAGCGCACCACCACGACGATTGCCCTCAGCGTCGAAGCACTGAACAGGAATCCAAGCAGGGGGAAAACCACAGCGATGGGGCGCAGCCGCGCCGCCAGCTCCGCCTCGCCGTCGAGCAGCGTGCCGTCGAATGCCGGCATCAGCCGGAAGGACCAGGGCGACCAGATATCGGCGAACATGGCCGCCTGAGCGAGGGGACCAACGAGCATGGCGGTATCCGCGGGGTCGCCGAGGTCCACCCTGAAGTCGACCCGCAGCGTCCGCACCTTGATGCAGCGCAGCAGCCGGACGACGAGACGCACCGCGGTGCGCAGCAGTCCCTGTACGTGGAGCAGGTCCCATGCAAGCCGCCCGTTCCTGAGGCCGGCCCGCCGCTTCTTCGGCTTCTTCTCAGCCTTCGGCTTGCCCGGCTTCGACGGCTTTGCTCCGCCCTCACCCGCCCCGAAGGCCGTGCCCACGCGCCCGAACAGCCACTCAACCCTGCCGTGTGCGGACGCCCGACCGTGGACGTCGACCCGCAGGTCGACGTCCACGGGGATGCTCAAGGCCAGGGCTGTCAGCGCGACGAGGGAGCACAGCGCAATGACAACCCACACGGGGAGCTACTTCTCCGCCGGCGGAGTGGACTTCCTGCCGCGAATCGCCTCGCTCACCGTGGGAACGACTTCCTTGACCTGCTCGGCCATCTGAGCCAGGCTGCCCTTCATCGCCTCGATGCGCACGCCGTGCTTGTCGATAATGAGCACGGCCACCGGCTTCACGCCGCCCGCACCACCGGTACCGGCGCCCGAGCCCTCACCTTCCATCTTCGCCGTCTCTCCCCCCTTGCCCCCAAGCCCAGCCGTGCCGAACCAGAACCCGGCGCTCCGCAGCGGCACGATGGTCACATCACCGATGGTGACAGGCTCACCCATGGCCGTCTTGCTGCTGAGCATTTTCTCCAGCTCATCAGCGGTCGTCCTCAGCAACTTCTCCACGTCTTCCAGCATCTGCAGACTTCCTCCATCCATCCGTGCGCCGGTCGGCGTTAAGGCCACCGGCGCCTATCCCCCAATGTATCGTCGAACCGGGAGGCGCGCAAACGCGAGCGCCCTGCTACGGGCAGACCGCACACGTCAACGGCTACGTGAAGCTGACGGTGTTGCCATGCTGGGCGAAGCCGCCGTCGACACGGATGTACTCACCCGTGATGAAATCAGATGCGTCGCTCGCAAGGAACGCGGCAATGCCCATGAAGTCGGCAGGCTCGCCCCAGCGACCCATCGGCGTCCGCTGTTCGACGAACTCGGTGAGCCCCGGGAAGTCACGGCGCGCGGTCTTCGTCAGAGGCGTGTCTATCCAGCCGGGCAGGATGCAGTTGACGTAGATGTGGTCGCGCGCCCAGGCGAGCGCCATCGAGTAGGTCATGGAGAGGATGCCCATCTTGCTGACCCCGTACGGCACGGCCTTGCCCAGGCCTATCAGCGAAGTCATGGAGCCGGTGTTGATTATCTTCCCCTTGCCCTGCTTCTTCATCGCCGGATACACCGCCTGGCTGCAGAGAAAAGCGCCGCGGATATTTATGTCAATAATCTTGTCCCACTCTTCGACGGCATAGTCCTGCGGCATCTTGCGGATGTTGATGCCGGCGTTGTTCGCCAGGACGTCGATGCGGCCGTACTCGTCAAGCGCCTTCTTGATGCCGGCCTTGATGCTGGCCGGGTCCGCAACGTCCATCGCGATGCCGGACGCCTTCACGCCGAAGCGCTTCTTGATGTCGGCGACGGCCTCGGCAGTCTTGTCGACATCGCGCGCCGCTATGACGACCGCGCTGCCCTTCATCGCAAAGCCATCCGCCAGGCCCTTGCCGATGCCACCGTTCCCGCCGGTCACCAGCGAGACCTTGCCCTCAAGGCTGAACAGGTCACCCATCTCAGTTTCCTCCTCGTTCAGACGTACGGAGCCGGCATGGGTGTCCCCGCCGGACCGCCATTCTCCCATTGTACGCCGTCGTATCGCTCGTCCGGTACCCTCCCTCCCGGCGCAACGCGTATTCCGTCAGGGTCGCCGTTCGTGTATCATACGCGCCGAAAAGAAAGGAGTTGCACCGTTGATGGAGCTGGACATGTGGGACTACTTCATGCCGTGGGAGGTGCTGTCCGCGTTCTCTTCCGGCCTCGGGAGTCTGACCGGGATCGTGGGATACGTCTGGATTGCTCTCTGCCTCTACATCATCGCGAAGAAGACCAACACTGAGAACCCGTGGCTCGCCTGGATACCGGTCGCGAACATCGTGCTCGCGTGCCAGATAGCCGGCAAGCCGTGGTGGTGGGTGTTCCTGTTCCTCATCCCCATCGCGAACATCGTCTTCGGCATCCTCGTCATGTGGAAGATATGCGAAGTGCGCAACAAGCCGGGCTGGCTCGCACTCCTCATGCTCGTACCCGTCGCAAACCTCATCATCCCCGGCATCCTCGCGTTCGTCGACCAGTAGCCTTCCGGGAGGAGCATGGCCCGGGCCATGCTCCTCCCGACCACCGACTCCCCAACAGCCATACGGTCTACTCCTTCCGCACGATTGCGGGCCGGGGCGGGCTGATGTATCGTGGTAGACAGACCGGCCGCCGACTGCAGGGGCTCCCCGCGAAGCAGTCTACCGGGCCCCGAGGAACCGGATGCGACGGATGTCGCCCGGCGATGGCGGCCGCGTACGGAGGGTATGATGCGAACTCGAATCCTGAGGATGCTTGTAGTCGGGATGCTGCTGGCCTCGTGCGGCGTCCTGAACGCCGCGCCCGTGCTGGCCTTCGATGCGCGGACAGGCGACACGGTATCCGTCGCGCCCGGCGAGGAAGTCGACGGCGACCTGTACCTTGCGGGCAGGTCCGTCTCGTGCGGGACGAACGTCGATGGCGACGTATTCGCCGGCGGGCAGACCGTCAGCATCGCCGGACAGATTGACGGCGGGCTTACGGCGGCCGGGCAGACGGTCCTCATCACCGCTGACGTCTCGCGCGGCATACGCGTCGCGGGCTCGTCGGTCGACCTCGCCGGCGTCGCGGCACGCGACCTGATTGCGGCTGGCAACACCGTCACCATCTCGAATGACTCCACCATCGAAGGCGACCTCGCCGTTGGCGGCAACACCGTGTCCGTGCAGGGCGACGTGGCCGGCAACGTCTGGGGCAGTTGCCAGCAGTTCATCCTGGACGGGTCCGTCGGCGGAAACGTGAAGCTCCAGGTGGGCACGCTCACCATCAGTCCCGGAGCCACCATTGCCGGAAACCTGGACTACACCAGCGCAACGCAGGCGAACATCCCGGCGGGCACGGTGAAGGGCACTGTCACCTTCACGGAGCGCGCCGAGAAGGACAAGCCGGGCGATGCCGGTGAGGGATGGGAAGCACTCGGTCCGCTGGCCATATTCGCCGGCTTCACATGGAAGCTGCTCGCCTACCTGATGGCACTGCTGACCGGCATCGTGCTCATACTCATCCTGCCCGCGAGGATGACCGCCTACTCGGATGCAATCCGGACAGAGACCGGTCCCGTGGCAGGATGGGGCGCTCTTGCGCTCTTCGTGACGCCGCTGGCGGCCATCGTTGCCTGCATCACCATCGTGGGACTGCCGCTCGGGCTCATCACGCTGACGCTGTGGGCTATCCTCCTGTACCTGAGCCAGCTCCCGGTCGCCCTCGTCATCGGCCATGTGATACTCGGCCGGAACAAGCCGCTGGAGGGTCGCGGCTTCATGATAGGCTCGCTCGCCCTGGGCCTGCTCATCATCATGCTGCTGTGCCTCATCCCGTTCGTTGGCTGGCTCATCGGCCTGGCGACGGCGCTGTTCGGGTTCGGCGCGGTGGTCGTGGCAGAGCGACGCCGCTGGGGGGGACGCCGCTGATTCACACCTTGCAGCCACAGGCTGCGCCGTTGAGGCGAATACAAGAGTCCACGAACCCCGGCCCGCAAAGCCGGGGTTCGTTGTGAGGCAACGCCGGGCGCCGGGCCGGCAACATGAACCTGAAGAGCCGGGGAACGAAGAACAGCCTAACGGAGAAGTGAGCCGATGTCTCGGGTGACGCGTCCCTGACGGAAGTATAATGCGCGCTGGAGCTACGATGTGGCTCCCGCATGGAAGGAGTTCGCAGCAGTGAAGACACTCGTCGTGTACTATTCGCGGAGCGGCAACACCAGGAAGCTGGCGGAGGAGATAGGGGCGGCGCTGAAGGCGGATGTGGAGGAGCTGCAGGACGGGAAAGACCGCAAGGGGCCGGTCGCCTTCATCCTGGCGGGCCGGGAAGCGATGCACAAGACGCTCGTCGAGCTGCAGCCGCTGGCGCACGACCCCGCTGCATACGACGCGGTCGTGGTCGGCTCACCGGTGTGGGCCAGCACGGTGTGCTCGCCGGTGCGGACGTTCCTGACGAAGAACCGGACCCAGCTGAAGAAGGTGGCATGGTTCTGCACATCGGGCGGCGAGGACCCGGCGGGAGCGGAGAAGACGTTCGCGGCGATGACCGAGGCATCCGAACTGACTCCGGCCGCAACGCTCGGCGTCGGGCGGGTCAGCATGAAGAAGGACCACTCGGCGCAACTTGCCGCTTTCGCGGCATCAATCGGTTCTCACCGTTGACCGGGAGGGTACACGCCGGAGCGGCGGTGGGGGGAGGACAACGTGGAAGCGGCGACCATGGCGTACATAGCGGCGGGGCTCTGCATCATGTGGGGCATCGCCCACATCGCGGCGACGAAGGCAGTGCTCGGCGGCTTCGGGCCGCTGACGATTGAGAACGAGCGCGTCCTGACGATGGCGTGGGTGGGCGGGGGGCTCACGCTTGTGTTTATCGGCGCGCTGGTGCTCCTTGTGACGCTGCCACTGTTCGAAACGAGCAGCGTGGCGTGGCTCATCTACCAGGCCTGCGCGGGGATGCTTATCGTTTCCACCGTGGTGATGCTATTCACGGCCTCGCGCACGCCGGTGATAGCGATGAAGTTGTGCCCGGTCGTCCAGATAGCCGCCGCCGTGCTGCTGATTCTCGCCAGCATGTAGGGTCTGGTTCCTCCGGGACCGGCGGGAGGGTCTGAGACCCTCCCCTACGTGAGAGGCCCACCGGAATCGGGCGACATGATGGCCGTGGTTCGCCCTGATGCGAGTGAGGTGTCTCCGCCCCCGTCGGCGGGAGGGTCTGAGACCCTCCCCTACAGCAGAAGCCAACGTTCCGAGGCAGGGCGCACAGGAAACACGACGAATCCCTGGTACGCCGTTCGCTCCGGTTCAGTCGAGAACGAATACGGCGTCACAGCATTTCCGGTATCCCCCGCGATTCAACAGGCGGCCGATGAGCAGTAGTCTGTTGTAGGGGCGGGTCTTAGACCCGCCCGCACCTCATGCCTGCAGTCAGTTGCAGCCGAGGCTGGACCACGACAACCCCGCAGTCGGCGGGAGGGCCTGAGACCCTCCCCTACATGAAGCGCGCTGTCTGGACCGATTCCAGAGCGGGGAGATCCGGGGCGACCGCCGGGAGGGTCTGAGACCCTCCCCTACAGCAGAAGCCAACGTCCCGAGGCAGGGCGCACAGGAAACACCCCACCACTGCGGGAGGGTCTGAGACCCTCCCCTACATGAGATTGGCCGACCGCTGGCCGGATGGGCAGTCGTTCACCGTAGCGGCGGGTCTAAGACCCGCCGGTTGGTTCTTCGTCGTCCTTCCTGCGCCGGCGCTTTGCCAGCAGGAAGAAGAACAACAGGCCACCGGCTCCGGACACCAGCACCCAGTAGTACCAGGGAAGGCCGGTCGCAGGCACGGGAGGAGTGGTCGGTGCAGGCGTGGTCGTCGGCGTGGTCGTCGGCGCGGTCGTCGGAGCGGTCGTCGGCGCAGGGGTCGTCGTGGGAGTCACGGTTGGCGTGGGCGTCGCAGTCGGCACGGGAACCGCCGGCGAGTAGTCAGGTTCGGAGGATTCCCAGGAGGGCCGTGGGCGCGGTCCGGGAGCCGGCTCCGCTTCGATCTGCTCCAGCAGGTAGTTGATAGTGAAAGACAGGCTGTCGCCCTGCGGGGGGTTGCCGGTTGCGGCCGGCAGAGACCAGTTCCAGTTGAATGTCACCGTCTCACCGGCGGCCAGCGAAGGCACCCTGAGATAGCGTGGGTCGGCAGCCGTCTGTGGCAGGGCGCCGATGAGCGCGGGCATGCTGATGTTGCTGCTGAGTCGGGCCGAGACGACCTGAAACGTCAGATAGTCGCCGAGGTCGCCAACGGCATCCGCATCCGGCTGGATGTCCGTGGGCGTCCCTTCCGTGTTCACGACGTCCGATATCCAGATTGTCAGTCTGCCCGCGGTCGTGCCGGCGTTCGTGACGGTGATGACCTCGACGCCGCTCTGTCCAGGCACGATGCCGGTAACCGCCCACGGTACCGCTCCGCTGCCGCCGAGCACAATGCGAACCGGGTCGGCAGCCAGCACCGGTGGAGCGGTCAACGCCGGCAGGCAGACGGCCACCAGCAGGGCGGTAACGATTCTGTGCTTCGTAGATCTCATCGTATTTCGCACCACCCGCCTCACTACAGACCGACAGGAACGGCACTATAGAACAGCTGAACCTCCTCAAGCTCCGGCGTGGTCAGAATGTTGTCGGTGGTCAGCCTGGCCCGCCACTGCACGTACCTGCCTGATTGCGTCAGAGTGGCCGGCGATGTGCCTCCGACGCTCGTCCACGGCAGTGTCAGGTCACCCACCAGGAACGGCGTTTCGGAGGCGCGGACCTCGAACTCGATGTCGGTGGCGGACAGCAGCGTCTCATCCCAGGCCAGCGTATCCCACTCCGTGCCCGGCGCGCCACTGTCAAAGACGCTGGATTCCAGTGTCCCCAAAATCGCGTAGGCACGGACATACCCCACCATCTTCGCTCCCAGGCCGGTAATGGCGGGAACGGTGTCGAGCGTGACGCCCCACGTATCCACTGCCGTTGTGTGTCGCCATACGTCCGTGGTATTGGTGCCGCGCAGGGCATCGATGACGCCGTTGCCGGCGTATGCCAGCGCGCCGCCGCCGATGCTGCCGGTACCCACGGGCGCGGGGGTATTTGCCCTGTTCTGCCACTTCCCGGACCTGAAGTTGAAACGGTAGAAGCTCGTGGTACTGTTGCCACGCATGACGTAGACGAAGTTGCCCGGCACGTTGACCATGGCTCCGCCGTACCCGACGGCGCCGGGCACGTTGGCCATTGTAGTCCACGTGTCGGTCGCCGGATCGTAGCTCCAGAACGTGTTGGTATTGCCTCCTCTGAGAGCATAGAGCCTTTCCGACGTGTTCTTGTAGGCCAGCGCGCCGCCGTCGGACACGGCCAGAGGAGGATACGTCAGCGACGTCCATTTGTTCTGCGCGATGCTGTATCGGCCGAAGCCGGTCGTGCCGCCGCCGCGCAAGGCGTAGATGTAGTCGCCTCCCGTCCACGCCAGCGCCCCACCGGCGCCTACAGGATTGGGCGTTGGTGCCATGGCCGTCCACGAGTTGTCCGAGATACTGTAGCGCCAGAAGTCGGTCGTGTTGCCGCCGCGCAGGGCGTAGATGTAACCGCCGCTGGCATAGACCAGCGCCCCGCCTGCACCGACAGCTTCTGGAGATTCGGCCATGGGTACCCAGAGATAATCAGTCGTTCGATGATAGCGCCAGAACAGCCTGCTGCCGCCCTGGAAGGCATAGAGGTAGTTGACGCCGTCCGAGCAGAGCGCACCGCCATTTGTCACCGAAGACGGCGTCGGAGTCAGGGAAGTGCGCCACGTGTTCAGCAGTATGTTGTAGCGCCACAGGTTAGCGGTGCCGCCCTGGAAGGCGTAGACAAAGCCTTCCCCGTTCCAGCGCAGCGTGCCGCCCGCGTTGACATTGCCGGGGGCGGATGCCATGGCCTCCCAGGTACCGCCGACCCGGTCGTAGCGGTAGAAGAGGGAGCTGTTGCCGCCGAGAGTGGCGTAGATGTAGTTGTACGTCACGGTGGTGGTCTCGTCGTCCAGCGTGAACGTCTTGTTGACGTAGGAGGTCTCGGCGCCGGCGCCGATGTTTCCCGGGACGCTGCCGGCATCGCTCCAGGAGTTGCCACTGATGCTGTACCGCCGGAAGACAGCGCTGCCCCCGCCGAGCGTGCCGTAGATGTAGTCGTCCCCGGTCCAGACCAGGCTGGCGCCGGCTCCTGTTGCAGCCGAGGTAGGCGCCAGAGTTGACCAGGCGTTGGTGGGGATATCGTAGACCCACAGGGCGGTCGTGCCGCCCTGGTAGGCATAGAGCTTCTGGTTGCCGCCCCAGCGGAGGTAGCCGCCCGCGTTGACGAGGCCCGGGGCGACAGCCATCGCCACCCACGCGTCAGTGACGATGTCGTAGCGCCAGAACGCGTTCGAGTTGCCGCCCTGGAGCGCGAAGATGTACCTGTTCTCGTGAATCGCGTTGTCGCGCGGGAACGCCAGTCCGCCTCCCGCACCCACAATGCCCGGCGCGGAGGCCGTGCTTATCCACTGGTTGCTGAGACTGTCGTAGCGCCAGAAATCGGCGGTATTGTTGCCCCGGAAGGCGTAGAAGACGATGCTGTTCTGCAGCAGCACACTGTCTCTGTCCGCGAGGTTTGTCAGACTGACGGTCTCGGTGTCGACGAATTCTCCGTAGCCGGCGTCGAAATCCGCCTTGGTGGTTTGCGTCCAGACCAGAGACACCAACGCCGAGGCCCACGCGCTGAGCGTGCTGCCGGCGGAGGTCTCCACGTCGCTCAGCAGCGCCCCCGTCGAGCCGACGCCGGCGGGCACGACGAACGCAAGCACGCTGAGCAGACTCACCATGGTGATGAGCCAGCGCTTGTGGTTCATCTCGGGCTCTCCATCAGCCACCGTAGCTTCGTCATAGTCACGTCAGTCCGCACGTCGGAACGCGCACGTGGTGTGAGGAGCAGCACATCCATCCCGCTCACCACCAGTACTCCACATGCTCAACATCTGTTCATGAATCGCCTTCAGGATAGTTTTCACAGCCTCTCGTGCCCGGTAAGCTCCGTCCCGGGTGGCGGCTCCGTACCGGCCTCGTTCTGCTGGGCGTAGAACTCAACCTTGAACGTCATCGTGTCGCCCTGCGCCCAGTCGGTGGTGTCGATGTCCAGGCGGAAGTGCAGGCTCACGTTCAGCTCCCTCTCAGAGAGTATCTCGCCGAGGTAGATGTACTTCTCCTTCATGGCGAAAGTCGCGCCAACGAGCTGATGCGAGCCAGCGCTGATGGTGAAGTCCTCGGTGAAGAGAACCTCCGGCGCACCATCTATGTCCAGCTTGAAACGGACGACCCCGTCGATGTCGTTGGCCGGGGAATCAGGGTCGGCAGCTTCGAGAGCAGTCTCCTCGCCGGCGCCGGTGCTGACATCCGTGACGCGCAGCCACACGTCGAACGCGTTGCTGCCGACGTTCGTCAACGCAAGGTCGACCGTGCCGACCGCCCCCGGCTGGAGCGCGCCGAGGTTCGCGTCGACGCGCGCGGTCCAGGGGTTGTGACCATCCACGGCCACGTCCACTGAGCCGGCCGTGAACGTGTTACCCGTGCTCGTCTCGGTATCGCTGAAGTATGCCACGGTGCCCCGGGCGACCAGGCCGGTGAGCAGCAGGGCGGCCACGGCGAGCGCCGCCAGCATGGGCAGGCTCCTGCCTGTCGCCCCGGTTGGGGTCCGTCCGTCCCGCGTCTCTCTCACCATCTCGTTACCATGTCCCGTTCAGGGTTTCCCCTGCGGAAGGAGCCAAACTCGCATTTGGCCGCTTCCGCAGAGGCTGGAGCGGGTCGGCCGCTCCAGCCCCCCTGTACTTCACTGCTGACCCGTTGTCGATGCAGGGCAGGGTCAGGGGACCACCCCGCATCGAACGGTTTCGCTGCTAGTCAGCCGTCTGGTCCAGCTCAACAGTCATGCCCAGGGTGCAGCCGTCGCCCATGATGAGATTCCCGACAGAGGTCGCCACGCTCCACGTCATGCTGAGGTAGGTGGTGGCGCCGTTACTCAGCGGCAGATCCTGGTCATACGACGCTGCGATTGAGCCAAGTTTCCCGCTGTAGACGGTAGCCTCCGTTCCGTCCTGAGCGCCGTTGTTGGCCGTTCCACCGCCCGCGCCGTCATCGACGAACAGGACCACATCGAGGTTGGCCGCCAGTTCGCCAACGCCGGTCGCGTCGGAGGTATCACTATCACCTCCCGGATTCGTTGTCGCATCGTATTCCTCGGCCTCATCGGTAGCTAGATTGTAGTGCTCGGCATTCGTCACAGCGATGCTCGAGAAATCGACGTAGCCCGGCAGGTTGCCGGTGTTGACCAGCGTCCAGATGCCGAAGCTGCCCTCGCCGGGATTGGCATTGGTGACGGTGAACTTCAGCGTGTTCGAGCCGTCATTCCCGTCGACAGTCAGGTTCAGCGTTCCGGCCGTGAAGGTGTTGCCGGTGCTCGTCTCGGTATCGCTGAAGTAGGCCATGGTGCCTCCGACAACGAGACCGGTGATGAGCAGGGCTGCGATAGACAGTCCAAGTATCCTCTTCATCGTTCTCCTTTTCTCCAGGTTCCCTTTGTTGCTATGCTGTTATGGTTCACCGGTTGTGCGAACCGGGTTGTTGCCCTCTCTCGAATCTGCTCCAATAGCTGCAGCTCCTTGCGGCGTGACGACGCCGCCATCCACTGTGCTCATCCGTAGTAGCGGTGGGCTTCTCCAGAGGATTCATCCTCCTTCAGAGCCTCGCGGACGATCTCACGCACAATCAGCAAGACGAGTATCGCCGCCGGCAGGACGATGGCCAGGAACCATCCCCGCGTCGTGGCGATGAACGCGGTCACGTAGCCGGCATAGGGGACTCTGAAAAGATAGCCTCCGGCTATGTCCGTGAAGAGCACCGGCTGCGGGTCGGCTGTCTGGTTGGCATCCCCCTTTGTGATGATGGATTCTGGGCTGATCTCCACAACGCGGTGAGTGACGATCTGCGAACCGCGGTGGAACGTGACGATATCGCCGACGCGCACCTGGTCGACCGGCTGCGTGATGATGACGTCGTGAGATGAGAAGGTCGGAACCATGCTGTCGCTTCGGACGACGTACAGATCCCAGCCCGGCTGGAAGTAGATAAGGGCGAGGCCGGCAACCACGGCGCCAAGCGCAACTGAGACCAGCCACGTGAGCACCCTGGTCAGTATCGAGAACGGGCCAGGGCCGGTGCCGTATGATTCCCTGCTCACAGCGCGGCCCCCGGCGGCACAACAGGCCCGTGTTCCCGGAGTTCTTCAGAGCCTGCTGCGACGTCCCTGGCATCGGCTGCCAGGCACTCCGGGCAGACTCCGCTCACATCAAGGCTGTGCCTAGTCACCATG
>JALNYR010000024.1 GCA_023229725.1 Dehalococcoidia bacterium
TGTGTGGAGGACATGGAGCCGTTGGCAAGCACGAATCCCGCCATGCCCGTCGGCGCAAGGTGGTGGATGAAGTGCTGCACCCAGGCGAAGTTGGCGTTGGATGCCGGCGGCATGCCGTAGACCCAGCGCCTGTCGTTCCTGAGAAGCTCACCGTTCCAGTTGCTGTCGTTGAACGGAGGATTGGCCACGACGTAGTCCGCCTTCAGGTCGGGGTGCAGGTCACGGTGGAAGCTGTCCGCGTGCTCCGGACCGAGGTTGCCATAGATGCCGCGGATGGCCAAGTTCATCTTCGCGAGGCGCCAGGTGGTAGGGTTGGACTCCTGCCCGAACACGCTCACATCGGTCACGGCCTTGCCGCCGTTGCCGTTCCCGCTGCGGTGCGCGCGCACGAACTCCACCGACTGCACGAACATGCCACCCGAGCCGCAGCACGGGTCGAAGACACGCCCCTTGTACGGCGCGAGCATCTCCACCAGCAGCCGGACCACGTGCCTCGGCGTGTAGAACTGTCCGCCCTTCTTACCCTCGGCGCTGGCGAACTCGGACAGGAAGTACTCGTACACGCGCCCGAGGACGTCCTTCGAGCGGCTCGCCTCATCGCCTAGGCCGATGTTGCTCACGAGGTCGATGAGCTGCCCCAGCCGCTGCTTGTCGAGCGCCGGGCGGGCATAGTCCTTCGGCAGCACTCCCTTGAGCGTCGGGTTGTCGCGCTCGATTGCCAGCATGGCGTCGTCCACGATCCGGCCTATCTGGGGCTGCTTCGCGTTGGCCTTGAAGAGCGACCAGCGCGCCTCCTTCGGCACCCAGAACACGTTCTCGGCGCGATACTCGTCCGGGTCCTCCGGGTCAGTGCCCTCGGCCAGTTCCGCCGTGAGCCGGGCGTGCCGCTGCTCGAAGGCGTCTGAGATGTACTTCAGAAAGATGAGACCGAGAACCACGTGCTTGTATTCGGCGGCATCCATGTTGGAGCGGAGCGCGTCCGCGGCCAGCCACATCTGCTTCTCGAAGCCGAGCACCGCGCCGCTGCTGTTCTTCTTTGCCATGTTCACCCCGGTTCCGTTGAGAGGCATACGCGCCCGGTGTGACAACTGTGTGTCACAGTGGCGCTTCCACGTTCTGTGCGCCGATTAGTCTCTTCCCTCCGTGTAGGGGCTGAACGAAAGAGGTGCTGACTCCCTGGCAGGGAGCGGGGAGTCACCGTGTACTCTAGCCGCACCGCCAAGCCGGAGTCAACGGGATTATGTGAGGATTCCTCCTGACATGCCCGACCAGGGGCCGGGGCTGAGCTCCTTCGTCGCCATGCCCCGAAGTCCACTCCGTCCACATCGTCCACGCCAGCGTATGGCAGACTGCGCCGAGCCGGTTTCCGGCATGCGTACTATTACATAGAGTACTTCATAGAGAATCTGCAGGGGCACGCGGAATAGATGGGGAGGGAACAGGCGGAAGAAGAGAAGAGCCGGAGGGCGCGGGTTGGGCAGACGGTGGGCGTCGCCGTGCGCCGGCTCGCACGCAGTCATGGCAGGGGGCTTCGCGCGGTCGTCCGGTCTGTCCATCCTGTCGATTCGGTCCAAGTCGCTGTAGCTCCCCTCCCCCCTGTCCCCCGCACGTTCGATTCCCTATAATGCCCGCAGGGACCTACCGAGAGGAGGGCGGCAGACATGGCAATCGGCGGCAGGCAGCGCTTCAGGGACATCTGCGAGTTCAGGAGCACGGGCGACCTCATGCTCGTCACCCCGTACTTCCACGACTTCTGGACCGAGACGCTCGACACATGGGTCGCGCAGGGTGCCCCGGCCGGGATACGCCAGAGCCGCTTTCGCGGCGAGTACTTCCGCCTCGACCACATGCGCATGCTGCGCGAGGTCAACCTCGGCATGTTCATGGATAAGGTCATCGACGTCCACGGCGCCCCCTACGTCTACGGCATCCCGCCCATCGTCCCCCAATACGACACCACGACCCTGGAAGAGGGCGACGAGCATGTGGTCATCGTCAACGCCGGCGGTCAGAAGCTGCGCGCCTCGAAGCTTCACCCCGAGAAGATGCCGATGTACCTCGACTTCCCGGTGAAGGACCGCGCCACGTGGGAGGAGTACAAGAAGCGCCTCGACCCCGCCACGCCCGAACGCTGGCCGGTCGACTGGTCGGCGTATGCGCAGCGCATCAACTCCAAGGACGAGCCGGTCATGCTCAACGTCGGCGGCCTCTTCGGCTTCATTCGCGAGTGGATGGGCACCGAGCGCGTGCTCTACCTCGTGTACGACGACCCCGTCCTCTTCGAGGACATGATGGAGCACATGACCTCCCTGCAGGAAGAGGTCGTGAAGCGCGTGCTGGCCGACATAAGAGTCGACTGCGCCATGTACTGGGAAGACATGTGCTTCAAGACGGGGCCGCTCATCTCACCGAAGATGTTCAAGCGCTTCATGGTGCCGCGCTACAAGCGGGTGACGGAGCTGCTGCACAAGGCAGGCGTGAACTCCATCTTCGTGGATAGCGACGGCAATCTGAACGCGCTCATCCCTCTCTGGCTTGAGGCGGGCGTCAACGGCTTCTGGCCGCTGGAGTGCGCCGCCGGCAACGACGCGGTCGCACTGCGCAAGCAGTACGGGAACGACATCATCCTCGCCGGCAACATGGACAAGCGCGCCTTCCTGAAGGGGGAGGACGTGCTGCGCGCCGAGGTCATGTTGAAGGCTCCGTTCCTGCTTCAGTCCGGCGGTTACTTCCCGTCCCTCGACCACCTCGTCCCGCCGGATGTGCCCTTCACCATGTACCAGCTCTTCATCAACCTGCTGCGCGAGGTAGCCGGGCTCGAACGCATCTCCTGGTAGCTTCACAATCGGCATGAACAGGAAAGGGGGAGGCCTCGAGGCCTCCCCCTTCTGATTCGAGTTGTCAGCCGCGTTGTTCGTTGCGCCTAGCAGATGGCGCTGTCGGGGCTCAGGATGCCGTTCGGGTCGAACAGCTTCTTGATGCCGCACATCAGCTCGCGGGACTTCGGGTCGATGTTCATGGGCAGCACTTCCAGCCGCGTCTTGCCGATGCCGTGCTCGCCGGAGATGACGCCGCCCAGCTTGATGGCGGCCTCGTAGATGTCGTGCTTGGCTGCCTTGAGCACGCCCTTCTTCTCGTACTCCCACATCATGTTGGGGTGCAGGTTGCCGTCGCCGGCGTGGCCCACCACCGGGATGAAGATGCCGTACTTCTCGCCCACCTTGTCGAGGGCGTCGAGCATGTCGGGGATGGCCGCGGGAGGAACGGTCACGTCGAGGGCGTCGCACACCTTCGACTTCACGGCGTTGCCGACCTCACTGCGTATCTTCAGGATGGTCGTCTGCTCGGCGCTCGTCTCCGCCATGAGGACGTCGACCGCGCCGTTCTTCTCGGCGATGGAGGAGATCTGCTCGCACATTCCGTAGAGCTGGTCCTCGTTGGACTCCGCCATGATGATGATGGTCTGCGCGGTGCCCTGCTTCGCGGGCCAGGTCATGTTCACGTGCTTCGCCGTCATCTCCATCAGGGACTTCTCGGTGTACTCGATTGCCATCGGGATGACGCCTGCCTGGAGAATCTTGGGGACCATGCCGATGGCCGCGCGGCGGTCATCGAACGAGACGACCAGCGTAGCGGTCGCACCGAACTTCGGGTAGAGCCGCATCGTGGCCTTCGTGATGATGCCGAGGATGCCCTCGGAGTCGATGATGAGGTGCATGAGGTCGAGGCCGGTGTTGTTCTTGAGGAGCTTGCCGCCCATCGTCACAATCTCGCCCGTGGGCAGGACAACCTCGAGACCCTTGACGTAGTTTCGGACCACGCCGTACTTCACGGCGCGCGTGCCGCCGGCGTTGCAGGCTATCATGCCGCCCACCTGCGCGCCCTCGTCACCGGGGTGAGGCGGGAACAGCAGGTCGGCGTTCTCAACTGACTTCAGCAGGTGCTCGAGGGTCACGCCGGCCTCGGAGACAACCATCATGTTCTCTTTGTCGACTTCGATGACCTTGTCGAGGCGTTCGAGAGACAGGACGATGCCATCCCTCGTGGGAACGGCCGCGCCGACCAGGCCCGTGCCGCCGCCTCGCGGGTAGACGGGTGTCTTCTCCTTGTTGGCGAGCTTCAGGATCTCAGATATCTCCTTGGGGTTTGCGGGCTTCACCACGACGACGTTGTCCGCCGGCTTGGGGAGCACGCCGAGATACGTCTCATCGGCCAGGTAACCGGTGATCTGGTCGCGCGCTGTCACGACCCAGTCATTGCCGACGATACGTTTCAGGGCATCAACGTTGATCATGCTGGGACCTCCTTACGTGTGTGCTATAGAGACGCTCGTCCGTTCCGCTGCAGAGATTGCGGCTGTGACCGGACGTTTGTGCACCCTGTGCGCCATAGAGAGAGTCGAGACCCCACGAAGGTCGAGGCATCCGCTGTGTGCTGCCGTGGGGTGAGGGTTACTCACCGCCGGTATAGTAGCCTGTTTCGATAACCGATTTCAATAAGGAGCTTGAGGCGCAGGCGACCACACGTGCGGTGAGGGGTGAGTCAGGCGGCTGCCCGGGGTCCCGCGACCGCCGGTCCGGCGTCCGGACCGGGGTCCTCTCTCCTTCCGGGGCGTGTGTCAGTTGCAGGCCGCCTGCTCCCTGTCGCCGCGCGAGCGTGACGTTTGCACGGCAGCCGTGAGCCGCGGAACGATGTCGTACAGGTCTCCCACGATGCCGTAGTCGGCCACCTGGAATATGTCCGCGGAGGGGTCGGTGTTGATGGCCACGATGGTGTCGGAGTTGCGCATCCCGATGAGGTGCTGCGAGCTGCCGGAGACCCCGACGGCGAAGTAGATGCGGGGCCTGACGGTGTTGCCGCTGAATCCGACCAGTTGGTCTTTCTCCAGCCAGCCGGCATCCACGAGCGGCTTGCTGCACGCGAGCACGCCGCCGACGGCGTCCGCCAGTTGCTGCAGCAGCTTGAGGTCCTCCGGCTTCTTCAGCCCGCGGCCGCCGCAGACGACGACTTCAGCTTCGGCGACGCTTGTGCCGGTGGCGTCACCGGCGGCGACTCTTGCCATGACAGCGAGAGGTTCTTCCAGCGCGACGGCGCGGGAGGTGACGCGGCCGGTGCGGGAACAATCGCGCGGCAGCGCCTGCATTATCTTGTAGCGCACGGTGGCCATCTGGGGCCGGGTGTCGGTCTTGATGTGCGCCAGGATGTTGCCGCTGAACGCCGGCCGTATCTGCACGAGGTGCCCTTCGCCGTCCACCTCAAGGGCGGTGCAGTCGGCGGTGAGTCCCGTGCCGAGGGCCGCGGCCAGCCTGGGTCCGAGCGAGCGGCCGATGGCGGTGGCGCCAAGCAGGATGACGTCCGGCTGCACTTCTTTCGCCAGGTCGACGATGCTCCTGCGGTAGTTCATGATGTCGAAGGAATCGAGTGCCGGGTTGTCGAACACGTAGACCGCGTCCGCTCCCCCGTAGATGAGCTCCTGCGCGGCCGCAGCGAGGTCGTTCCCGACCAGCACGGCCGAGAGTTCAGTTCCGAGCCTGTCGGCTATGTCTCTGCCCTTGCCGAGCAGTTCGTAGGCGACCGGGTGGACGCGTCCACCGTTCTGCTCCGCGAATACCATGACGCTGTGTGTTGCTGCCATCGCTACAGGACTCCTCCCATCTCGAGTTTCTGCATCAGGGCGGCGACGGCCTCGGCGGGAGAGCCGGCGAGGCGCTGTCCCTTGCGCCCCTCCAACGGAGGCACCACTATCTTCGTGACGCGGGTCGGAGAGCCCTTGACGCCGAAGTGGTGGGCCGATGCGACATCCTTCAGGTCCTCTGCGCTCCAGCGCTCAATCTTTGTGTTCACCGCCGTGAAGATGCGCTGCGGCGTGGCGTAGCGCGGGCGGTAGGCTCGCCGGGTGACGGTGATGAGAACCGGCAACTGCGCCTCTGCGAGGTGCAGGCCGTCGTTCATGTCGCACAATACCTTGAGTCGTCCGTTCAGCTCGACGATCTCCCGCACGTACGACACGTGCGGCATGCCGAGCCATTCAGCCATCTCCGGTCCCACCTGGCCCGTGTCGCCGTCGACTGTCTTCTCTCCGCAGATGACGAGGTCGCAGCCTCCCAGCCGCTTCACGGCGCCGGCCAGGGTGTGCGACGTTGCCCACGTGTCGGAGCCGGCGAACGCCCGGTCTGCCAGAAGGACTGCCCGGTCGGCTCCCCGTGCGAGGCACTCCTTCAAGGCTGACTCCGCCTGGAGCGGGCCCATCGAGATGGCGGTGACGCTGCCGCCGTGCGTGTCTCGTATCCGCAGCGCCGTCTCGAGTGCGTTGAGGTCGACCGGGTTCACGACGCCTGGCGCGGAGCTTCGGTCGACTCGTCCCGCCTTCGTATCGAACTTCACGCGCTGCATGTCCGGGACTTGCTTCACGGGTACGACTATTCGGTATGCCATATCCCCTCCGTCGCGGCTCGGGTCGCCTGGGCACAGCTCAGCCCGTGGCCGCTTTGTTGGCTTTCTACTGCGCGCCCGTGGCAGTCACGAACCTGCCGGGGCTGCGAAAGAACGCCTGCTCTCACGCCTTTCGCGCTGTGATAATCCCGTCTCCCGGCCACTGTCGTGACCGGGAGAGCAGTCGGGACGTGTTGTCTCTGTCAGAATCCGTCAGACCGTTGACGGGCGCTGGCACGGGCCGCACCCACCACGGAGCCGATGCCTCGCTGTTCGGAATCCGCGACAATTGTATCGAATACGACAGACACGGTCAATCGACGTTCAGAACACCGTGCCCGACACCCAGATGTCCGGGTAGCCGCTGTATCCGAGGGCTTCGGCCTTCGTCGTATGCCCTGACGCCACCGACAGCATCTCGGCGTAGAGCCGGCGGCCGTGTTCCTCCATCGGGGCATCGCTGAACACGTTCACCAGCATATCGATGTGCTCCGAGAGGTGCTCCGCGGTGCGCGGATTTGCCGTAATCTTGATAACCGGCACGAACGGGAATCCCTGCGGGGCGCCGATGCCTGTGGCAAACATGATTATCTGTGCTCCCGTGGCTGCCAGCGCGGTGACCGCCTTGGGCTCCTGGCCCGGGCTGTCGATGAGGTAGAGCCCTTTGCCCGTGGCGCGCTCGCCATGCTCCAGCACTCCCCTGATGGTCGTCGTTCCGCCTTTCACGATGGCGCCCAGGGACTTCTCCTCGATGGTGCTGAGTCCTGCCGCGATGTTGCCGCGAGACGGGTTGGCGCCGCGGATGTCGACTCCGAGTATGCCGGCGCGTTTCTCAACATCGGTCACTATCTCGCATATGCGCTTGCACACCTGCTCGCTCTCGGCACGCCGGCAGAGGATATGTTCGGTGCCGAGCATCTCCGGCGTCTCGCCGAAGACGCAGGTGCCGCCGGCCTTGACGACCATGTCGCACATGGCGCCGATGGCCGGGTTGGCCACGATGCCCTGCGTCGTGTCCGATGCGCCGCACTTGACGCCGATGATGAGGTGCGAGTCGTCGATTTCTTCGCGTTGCTGTCCGGAGATGGCGGCGAGCATGCCGCGCGCGATGCGTCCTCCTTCTTCGACGGCCTTGCTTGCGCCGCCTATCTTCTGCAGGACGACGTTCTCGACGGGCTTGCCTGTCTTCGCGATGGCCTCACGTATATCGTCAGCCGGCCCCTCGCAGCCGAGGCTCACAAGCAGGACCGCTCCGAGGTTGGGGTGTGCGCCAAGGTTGCTCAACGTGCGGCGCACGAGGGTCGCGTCAGAGCCCGGGTTGCCGCAGCCCTGCTGGTGGACGAAGGTGGCGCTGCCGGGCACCCGGTCGGAAATCCACCTGGCGATATCGTTGGCGCGGGCCACCGTCGAGATGATGCCCACGTAGTTCCGAACGCCCACGTCTCCATTGGGTCGCACGTATCCTCGAAAGCTCATGCTGCCTCCTGTCGGTCGCGGGTTCGGCATCGGTTCCGGGCGCCTGCGCACGGGGCGCCAGCGCGGCCGCAGTCGAACCTTCCGGTCGCGACATTGTATGTGCTCGCGGTCGTATCGTCCACCCGGCGTCATGCGTCCATCTGCGAACGGAGCCGGTGCTATAATCGGCCGCAGCAACGCTGGTGCGTATGAATCTATCAGCTGAACTCGAGAGATGGCTCTTGCCCGGGACCCGCGAGCTCCTGGTGCGCGTCGGGTCGCGCGCTGCCGACCTCGGTTGCCGGGCGTTCCTCGTGGGAGGACCGGTTCGCGACCTGCTGCTGGGACGGCCGTGCCTGGACATGGATGTGGTGGTAGAGGGAGATGCCGTGGCCCTCGCGCGGGCGGCCGTCGAGCCGGGGGAACCCGCGCCGGTCCTTCATGTCGACTTCGGTACGGCGACGCTCGTCTCGGGCGCCACGCGAGTTGACCTCGTCACCGCGCGCGCGGAGTCGTACCACTGGCCCGGCGCGCTGCCGGCGGTGCGTGCCGGAGACATCCATCAGGACCTCGCGCGTCGCGATTTCAGCATCCATGCCATGGCGCTCGTGTTGAACGGCGAGCGTCGCGGGGATGTGCTCGACCCGCACGGCGGCCGTGGCGACCTCGAACACGGCCTGCTGCGTGTGCTCCACGAGCAGAGCTTCATCGACGATGCCACCCGGATGCTGCGGGGCGTGCGCTACGAGCAGCGCTTCGGGTTTGCCTTCGAGCCCCGGACGCTGTCCTTGCTTGAAAGGGACCTCACGTGCCTTGACACCATCAGCGGCGACCGCGTCCGCCACGAACTGGAGCGTACCTTTGACGAGGCGGAACCTGAACAGGCGCTGCAGCGACTGGACGTGCTGCGTTTGCTGAGCGCGCTGCATCCCGGCCTTCGCTTCGGACCGGAGAAGGCGCGCGCGCTGGCCGGCGCTCGACGTGAGCCGCTGTCGACTGCACAGCTGCAGGGCGTCAGCTGGTGCCTGCTCGGGTGGGGCATGGATGCGGCGATGCTCGAGTCGCTGCGCGTGCGCCTCACGCTGAGACGGTCTATTGTGAATGACATCGCCGATGCGCTCGCAGTGGCGGGGCTTGAGATGCAGCTCGACCGGCCGGACCTCGAGCCATCCGCGGTCTTCGACTTGCTGCATGGTCGCAGTCACGTCGCCCTGCTGACGGCCGGGTTGCTCCTCAGCCGTCCGGCGGCTCGACGGAGCATCGCCCTGTACCTCTCGCGGCTCCGCCACGTGCGTCCCGCGCTTGCGGGTGAGGACCTGCGGCAGCTCGGATTCAGTGACGGGCCGGCGATGGGAGATGCGCTGACGGCGCTGCGTGCGGCGCGGCTGAACGGGGAGGTCGCGTCGCGGGCGGACGAAGTGGAGCTGGCGCGGCGGTTGCTCGGCACGGGCGGTCGCTAGGCGTCACGAACCGACTGCGGCGCCGCCGGCGCCATGGTCTGCACCACGAAGACTCGATGCTCTCGACCCGCCAGGCGTGTCGCCGCTGCCGCGGCCGCCGCCCGTGACGGGAGGAGCGCGTAGAGGCAGGGCCCTGAACCCGCCAGGTGGACGCGCACGCCGACTGCATCCTCGAGCAACGCACGGTCGTGCGCCAGGCCGGGGAACACCTCATCAGCCACGTTCTCGAAGGCGTTGTGCATGAGGTCTTCCGGCACGCGCCTGCCTCGTTCCAGCGCGAAGGCGGCCGCGCGGACGAACTGGCCCCGTGTGAACAGCTCCGGGCGGAGCCGTCGGTACATCAGTCCTGTCTTGCCGCGTATGACAGGGGCGGCCGGCGCCAGAAGCACCACGTGCATGGAGGGGTGGTTGGTGAGGGGGTGCACTACTTCCCCCTTGCCCTCGACGAGCACGGTGCCGCCGCGCAGAAACAGCGGCACGTCTGAGCCCAGCTCCGCGGCGAGCGTCTCAAGCCGGTCGGCCGGGGCATCGATGGCCCAGAGGCGGTTCAGCGCCAGGAGTGTTGCAGCGGCATCGCTGCTGCCCCCGCCCAGCCCCGCTCCCCACGGTATCCGCTTCTCAAGGTGCATCCGCGCACCGGCCCGGATGCCGAACCTTTCGCGCAGCAGGCTCGCGGCGCGTGTCACGAGATTGTCCTGGACGAGTTCCGGCGCACTGCAGGTGAAGTGGAGGTCGTCGGCAGGCTCGAATGACAGCGCGTCGCACAGGTCCACTGTCTGCGCGATGCTGGAGATGATGTGGTAGTCCTCGCGACGCTCCAGCACCTCGAGCACGAGGTTCACCTTTGCGGGAGCGTGGACGGTCAGCACGGCTGGCCCTCCGGTGACGGCATGTCGCGGTAGATGCGCCAGAGGCGCGCCCATTCCTCCACCGTGAGTGTCTCGGGTCGTCGGGTGGTGTCGATGTCGCCCTTCTGCAGCAGGGTCTCTATCTGCTGCCGCGGAACGGAGAGGCCGTGGCCGAAGGAGTTGTGCAGCTGTTTGCGCGGGGAGTGGAAGCCGGCCGCGACGAAGTCGAGGAACGGCGTCACCTCCGGCTGGTCGATGAGAGGCGACTCGAGGGCCTCCAGCTTGAGGACGAGGGAGTCGACCTTCGGATGCGGGTAGAAGCTCTGCGCCGAGACGCGCCGCACGACGGTCGGATGTGAGAATGCCTGCACGCTGACGCTCAGCAGGCTCATGTCTCCGGGCTTCGCGACGATGGCGCGGCCCACTTCTTCCTGCACCATGACGACCATCAGCCGGGGCGGCCGCTCCGCGTGCAGGAAGTGGCGCAGCACCGGCGACGTGATGTAGTAGGGCAGGTTGGCAACCACCTTGTACGCCGATGCGCGTCGTCGACTGTGCCGCTCCAGCAGCCCGCCCGGTGGCAGCTGCAGGATGTCGCCCTCGACGACCGTCACGTTGTCCGCGCCGTGGAGCGATTCCCGCAGCACCTCCACCATGCGCGGGTCCAGCTCGACCGCGATGACCTCTCCGGCGCTGGCGCGCAGTTCCGTGGTCAGGAGGCCGGTGCCGGGGCCGACCTCGATGACCGTGTCGTCCCCGGTGAGGCCGGCCGCCGCGGCGATGGACCTCAGTATGCCCCGGTCGACCAGGAAGTGCTGGCCCAGCCGCTTGTCGGCGCGCACCTCGTGCCGCAGCAGGAGGTCCTTCAGCTCCGACTTCGTGCTCTGGCCGGGTTCGCTTGCAGTCATCTGTGGCAATGCTAACACGTTGCCGTGTGAGCGGGCGGCGGCGCGGCGATGCAGGGGAGCACTCCGTGCGCAGGCGTGACCGGCCCGCGATTGACTGAGCACGGCGCTGCTCCTACAATCGCCGTGGGGGAGGGATGCGATGACCGCAGGTGCTCGTCCTGGAAACGACTACGACGTCATCATCGTCGGCGCCGGCACGTCGGGCATATTCGCCGCTCTCGAGCTGGCGGATTCCGGCCTCCGGGTATTGCTGCTGGAGAAGGGCAGCGACCTTGAGGACCGTACCTGTCCCCTCCGAAAGGGTGCCGCGAAGTGCCTCTCCTGCCGGCCCTGCCGCATGGTGAGCGGCTTCGGGGGCGCCGGAGCGTACAGCGACGGGAAGCTGACGCTGTCGCCGGAGGTGGGTGGTCGCCTCGGCGCGCTGCTGGACCCCGCCGTTCTGCGTGAACTCATCGACTACGTCGACTCCGTCTACGTCCGCTTCGGGGCGCCCGACCGCGTCTTCGGCGTCGGCCCTGAGGTCGATGCCCTCGTTACCCGCGCGACGCTTGCCGGCCTGCGTCTCGTGCCGGTGCGGCTGCGCCACCTCGGGTGCGAGTACTGCGGGCGCGTGCTGGAAGCGATGCGCTCGCATCTGCGCGACAGAATTGACATAAGAACGCGCACCAACGTGGTGGAGGTGGACTGCGATGACGAAGGCGTGAAGGGCGTGCGCACGGCCTCGGGAGAGGTGCTGACCTGTCGCTTCCTCATCTGCGCTCCGGGACGCGAGGGTGCTGAATGGCTCACCGGCATAGCCGGGCGGCACGGCCTCGTGATGGAGACCAACCCGGTCGATGTTGGAGTAAGGGTCGAATTGCCGGCGCCTGTCACCGCGGAACTGAGCCGCGTTCTCTACGAGGCGAAGCTCGAGTACTACTCGCCGACGTTCGACGACCGGGTCCGCACGTTCTGCATGTGCCCGAACGGCGAGGTTGTGCTGGAGTCCACCGGCGGCGCGGACCCCGTCGTGAGCGTGAACGGCGTGGGGTACGCCGAGCGGAAGACGCCGAACACGAACTTCGCGGTGCTGGTATCGACGTCCTTCACGGAGCCGTTCCACGAGCCCATCGCCTACGGCAAGTACCTCGCCCGGCTGGCGAACCTGCTCAGCGGCGGCGTCCTGGTGCAAAGGCTGGGCGACCTGCTGTCGGGGCGCCGCTCGACCGCGGAGCGGATAAGCCGCAGCCTCGTGCGTCCGACGCTGGCGGCGGCAACACCCGGCGACCTCAGCTTCGTGCTGCCGTACCGCTACCTGACGGATATCGTCGAGATGCTCAAGGCGCTCGACGTTCTCGCGCCCGGCGTCGCCTCGGCGCACACGCTGCTCTATGGAGTGGAGGTCAAGTTCTACTCCGGCAGACTCGAGCTGGGCCCGTGTCTCGAGACCGGCATCAGGAACATGTTCGCCGTCGGCGACGGCGCCGGCGTCAGCCGCGGCCTGGTGCAGGCGTCGGTCTCGGGCGTTGTCGCCGCGCGCGAGGTGCGGGCACGGGCGTGAATAGACCCGCTCTACAGTTGGCACAGTGTTGAAGGCCGCTGTCCCGCCGGCGTGCTGAGCGCTCAGAACGTCACGGTGGGGTGGCCCCGCCCCTCGCCGTCCGGATGTCTTGATAACGATTGAAGCCGTTGCTACACTTGCGACGGGTGCTCCCCCACTTCCTCTGTGTTGACTGAGTCTCTCCAACTGCCCGTGTGCGTGGCAATCGAGAAAGGAGGCCGGCGTGGACGTAACGCTGAGCGCGATCAAGGCCGACATCGGTGGTTGGGTCGGCCACTCGGTGACCCATCCCGATACGCTTGCCAGAGCTGAAGAGCTGATGGCGGCGGCCAAGAGGCAGGGCGTCATCCTGGACTACCGTGTGATGAATTGCGGCGACGACCTGCAGCTCATCATGACGCACCAGCACGGTGAGGACTCAGAGGTCATCCATCGTCTTGCCTGGGAGACCTTCAGCAGGTGCACCGAGGTCGCGAAGCGCCTCAAGCTGCACGGAGCGGGCCAGGACCTGCTGACGGACGCGTTCTCGGGCAACGTGAAGGGGATGGGGCCCGGGCTGGCGGAGATGACCGTCACCGAGCGGGAAGCCGAGACCGTCATCGTGTTCATGGCGGACAAGACGGCGTCGGGCGCCTGGAACCTCCCTCTGTTCCGCATGTTCGCCGACCCGTTCAACACCCCCGGACTCGTCATCGCTCCGAACCTCCACTGCGGATTCAGCTTCGAGGTTCACGATGTCATGGCCGCGAAGAAGATAGTGTTCAACAGCCCGGAAGAGGTCTACGACATGCTCGTCTACCTCGGCTCCCCGGGCCATTTCGCCGTCAAGAACGTCTACCACCGGGACTCGAAGCAGATAGCGGCTTCGGCCTCGACCCAGAAGCTCAGCATGCTCGCCGGCCGGTACGTGGGCAAGGACGACCCGGTGCTGGTCGTCCGCTGCCAGGGAACGTTCCCCGCGGTAGGGGAAGTCCTCGAGGCGTTCTCGAGCGTCAATATCGTTGAGGGCTGGATGCGCGGCTCGCACAACGGCCCGCTGATGCCGGTCGGCTTCGCTTCGGCGAAGTGCACCCGGTTTGACGGTCCGCCGCGCTGCATAGCCGCCGGCTTCCAGCTGGCCAACGGGACGCTCATCGGCCCGTGCGATATGTTTGGCGATGTGGCGTTCGACCCCGCCAGAGAGAAGGCGCTGCAGGTGGCCGACATCCTGCGGACGATGGGCCCGTTCGAGCCGCACCGGCTGCCGCTCGACCAGATGGAATACACGACCATGCCCGAAGTGAGCAAGAGGCTCGCGCCGAGGTTCGTGCCGATAGATGACGACTAGGCCGCGGCTGTTGATTGCCAGCGCGAACCGGGGCAAGGTGGCGGAGTACCGGTCCCTTCTGCAAGGGCTCGAGTGCGAGCTCGTGTCTCTCCCGGACGTCGGCATCAGCGCCGCTGTGGAGGAGACCGGGGCAAGCTATGCGGAGAATGCCCGCATGAAGGCCGTGGCGTGCGCCGCGCAGTCGGGGCTCGTGACGCTGGCAGATGACTCGGGCCTCGAGGTGGATGCTCTCGGCGGAGAGCCGGGCATCTACTCGGCACGCTACGCCGGCGACGGCGCCACCGATGCCGAGCGTGTGGCCTTTCTGCTGCGCAAGCTCGAGGGAGTCCCCGCCGAACGCCGCGGTGCGCGATTCGTGTGTGTCATCGCAGTCTCAACCCCGGAGGGCGACGTCACGTACTGTCGTGGTGAGTGCCCCGGCAGAATTGCGACCGCGCCGCGCGGGGCGAACGGCTTCGGCTACGACCCGGCGTTCCTGCTTCCCGACCGGGGTCTGACCATGGCGGAGCTGCCGCCGGGGGAGAAGGACCGCGTCAGCCACCGGGGCAGGGCGGCCATGCTGGCGCGAGGCGTCATTCGTGGATTCATTGACGCCGGTAGGTGTCGATAGTATCATGTGGGCCCCCAAAGGGAGGAGGTAGGCGCAATGAGAGTGTCGTGTCTGCAGGAGAATCTCAACCGCGGACTCGGGATGGTGGGTCGGGCGGTGGCCGTGAGGTCCACTCTACCGGTCGCCCAGAACATCCTGATGGTGGCTGAAGAGTCGCGCCTGAAGCTGGTGGCGACGAATCTGGAGATGGCGACTACCTGCTGGGTCGGCGCGAAGGTGGAGGAGGAAGGCAGCATTACCGTGCCGGCCCGAGTGCTGACGGAGTTCGTCAACTCGCTTCCGAACGAGCTCATCGATATCGAGATGCCGGCGAGCGGCCGCACCGTCCAGTTCACCTGCGGTCGCTTCCAGGCGCACGTGAACGGCATCGATGCCGCCGACTTCCCCCCGATTCCCGACGTGGAGGGCGGTATCACGGTGGAAATCGGTGCGGACGCGCTGCGCGAGGGCATCTCCCGCGTGTCGCTGGCGGCGGCGACCGACGAGTCGCGCCCGGTCCTCACGGGCATCAGCGCCGAGTTCGAGGACGAGAAGTTCATCCTTGCCGCAGCCGACGGCTTCCGCCTGGCTGTGTATCGCATGCCCCTCGCCAAGGCCGTGGAGGGCAAGACGACCGTCATCATCCCCGCGCGGACCTTGAATGAGGTCAACCGGCTTCTCGGCGACCAGGAAGAGGCGGTTGTCATCACCGTGAATGGGCAGAAGAGCCAGGCTTTGTTCCGCCTCCAGAGTGCCGAGATAGTTACGCAGCTCGTGCAGGGAACGTTCCCCAACTACTCGCAGGTGATTCCCAAGAAGTACGACACGCGCGCCGTGGTGGATGTCGGCGAGTTCACGCGTGTGGCCAAGATGTGCTCGGTCTTTGCGCGCGATGCCAGCAACATCGTGCGCCTGCTCGTGGCGCCCGGTCCGGAGATGAAACCGGGCAAGGTGACCATCACCGCCCAGGCCGAGGAGGTGGGCGGCAACACCGGCGACATCGATGCGCTGGTCGACGGCGGCGAGGCGAAGATAGCGTTCAACGTGAAGTATGTCGTCGACGTGCTGGCCGTCATCCGGCAGTCTCAGGTGGCGCTCGAGGTGACGACGCCGTCGAGCCCGGGCGTCATCCGCCCCATCGGCACCGACAACTACGTGCACGTCATAATGCCGATGTTTGTCCAGTGGTGATTAGCTTTGACTGTACGTAGCCTTTGATGTCTACGCCTTCCGGAGTGGCCGTCACCTTGAGGTCCAGGAAGGCGTAGGCGTCTTTCTTGTCCTGCGCGGTGCAGTTGTCCAGGTCAGCCACGATACGACTGCACAGTTCCTTCAGTTGCTGTTCCATATCCGCAGCTCTCGCCAGGTCTTCCTTCGTCTGTTCCAGAGCTGCCAGCCGCACCGTGTCCGCTTCCTTCTCGCGCTTCGTCTGATTCATCTCATCCAGAATCACGTCAGGCGTGAACCCCAACTTGAACGCGCTCACGAGCCGCCGTTCCTGCGCCTTGTAGTTCTTCAACTTGCGCTTGAAACTCGCAATCTCGCGGTCGAGCTCGCCGGTCGACACCTGCTCCTGTCCTGCCTCCACCTGGGCGCGCACTTCCGCGAGCAGCAGCTCAGGATGACTCAGGACCCCCTTCACCTTGTCCCAGACCACCTCTTCGAGCCAGTCAGCGTGTATGTACCGTGCATCGCACACGCGCTTCTTTGATGCGGTGTCGAAAGCCCCACGACAGCGGTAGTACCGATAGCGCCGGCTGAGGCAACTTCCGACTAGTGGCCTGCCGCACTGGCCGCAGTATGCCACCCCGCTCAGAAGGTACTCGTGCTGTGCCTTCCCCGGATGCAATTCTCGTGACTTCGCCAGGGCAGCCTGTGCTCGGTCGAACGTCTCCCGGCTTATGATGGGCTGCGTCGTGTCAGGCAGCAGCACCCACTGGTCCTCTGCCACGGCTACTTGCTTCCCACTGACGCTCTTCGTCCGCCCGAAGTACGTCAGACCGCAGTAGGCCGGATTCTGCACGATGCGGCTCACCGTCCGGGCTTCCCACATCTTCCCTGCCTTCGTCGGTATGCTCTCTTCGTTCAGCTTCCGTGCGATACCGAAGCAGCTCTCGCCCCGGCCTACCATGTCGAACATGCGCTGGACCACTCTGGCTTCAGCTTCGATTGGCAGGCGCTTCTTGTATTCCTTCACCCACGCGTAGCCGTAGACGCCGATGCCGGTCCCCTGCGGCAGCTTGCCGTTCTTCAGCATGGCCCGCTTCCCGCGCCCGGTCGCGTCTCGCCTGCGTTCAGCGTCCAGCTTGGCTGCGTAGCCCTTGATGTAGAACACGAGCTTGCCGACCTCGGAGTTGTCGACCGTCTCCGACGCCGCCTCGAGGACGACGCCGTGTTTCTCCAGTTCCTGCATGAGGATGACGCCGTGTACGGGGTCGCGGGAGAAGCGGTCGAGGCTGTACACGACCACCCCGTCAACGCTCTCCGACCGCACCAGCTCCCTCAGTTCTGCCAGCTTCGGCCGCTCCATGGAGAGTCCCGACCACGCCTCGCTGAGCTGTGCCACAACGTCGTACTTGTGCGTCTGGCAGTACTGAAGGCATGCCTCCATCTGGGTCTTCAGACTCGTGCCGTCTTGTTCCTGGCCCTCGGTGGAGACGCGGCAGTAGATGGCAGCTCTCACTTCTTGACTCCCTTCCACTTGACCTTGTCCCAGTAGGGGCTGTTGCAGCGCGGGCACGTCTTCGGTGGTTCGGTCTTACGTGGTACCCACTTGTGTCCGCACCGCAGGCACTCCAGCGTGGGCAGTTCGATGAGCATGCGCCCATTGTGGAGTCATGGCGATATGATGTCAAGGGCCGGGGGCTGCGGCTTGGTAAGAGATGCTCTCACTTCGTTCGGCATCTCACCAAGCCCAGCCTATTCGGCGCTCCGCGCCTGTCAAGACAGGGTCTACGGCCTCGCTGCGCTCGGCCTTGACAGGCACGCAGCGCCGGAGGAGGAGAGCCTGCGAAGGCGCCCGTCGGCATCGGTCGTCGTGGTGGTCGGTGCGCCGGCCGCTCTTACTAGCCAGCCGTTCAGTTCTTCGTAGCCGTCAGGCACGCATCCAGGAAGCCTGTCAGGCGGCCCCCCAGCGTCCTCCGGAGGGTACAGAAGGTCCCGGTCTGCTTTGGCCTCGGTGAGCGTCGCCCGCACCGCATCGTTGAAGCAGTCGGCGTGCATTCGACGGAAGCCAAGCCCCTGAACGAACCGCCTCACGTGTGGCTCGAGCCTGCCGCATGTGTCGCGCACGATTTCCGCACCGCACAGGACGCAGAACTCAAGCGCGGTCGGTGTCGATGCTGCGGCCTTGAACGCCGCACATGGTAACTTGCCGCAGGACAACTTCACGCACCAGTAGTCAGGCATCGGTCCCACCATTGTTCTCGTCTCCCCCTCTCCGCCGACTGTCTCAGCAACTGCCATGGCCGTCAGTGCCCCTTGAGCCCGGGGACTTCCATGTAGCTCAACCTGGCCGCTCGCTGTCTTGTCTCTGCCCGGAATGCCGGGTCCTTCTTGATTGCGTCATACGCGGCGTCAAGATGCTTCCACGCGCGGTCTTCAGGCCCTAGAGTGTTCATGTCCAGAGCTATCATCGTCTTCGTCAGGCCGCGCCATTGTTCCAGCAGCATGGCGTACTTAGGACGGCTCAGAGCGAATCGCGTGATGCCTGTCCGCGTGCCGAAGGACGCGCCCACCGCTTGCACGTCTTCCCAGAATGGCTTGACCGGCCAGCGCGCCCGGTTTGTGTCCTCGCTGCACTCGCGCACCGTCATCCATTCCTCAGTCGCGTAGCCCCAGAGTTCGCGCTTCTGCCACTCCAGGTCTTGAGGCGAATCGACATTGAATTCTTTCAAGGCCTTGCGCCGGAACTGGAACTCGAAGCGTGTGACAGGTGCATCACCATCCCAGCCGTTCTCTCTCCACAGGCCCTCAAACCACAGTTTCTTGGTGTGCAGCAATTCCTCTCGCTTGTCGTATATCCGTGCCATCAAGTCGCCCTTGCCCACCTGGTATCCCGTTCCCTTGCGCCCGGTCTGCCAGTCCGCCACCTCACTCATGTCCACTTCCGCACGCTTTCCTCTCTTCCGCCCTCGGCTTACCAGCTCGCTGCACAGGTCGATCTCGGGTAGCGGTATTGCGAAGTCGGAACACAGGTCTGCCCGACTGACCTTGCCGCCGCCTATTGCGGCCCAGGTGGACAGCCAGTCTTGCGTCGCCTTCCACGCGTTCTCGTGTCCCTCGCGCCAAAGGAAGCCGGACCCGAACTTCACATACACTTCCGGAAATACCTTCCCGCCTCTTGCTTCCGCCGCAAGCCGAACGTTGAGGTCACCGTTCTCGAATATCCACTCGTAGCCCTTCGCGCCGCTCGCCTTCATGGAGAAGTCCTGTCCATACCATGTGAAAGCCGCTCCATCGCTGCCGAACAGCTTCTTGCCCGCAGCTTCTTTTGCAGCCCTCAGAGTCTGGCGCTCTTCTTCCGGGAACTTGAAGAAGTCCACCGGCCAGCCCACCACCAGAGAGTCCACGCCAGCCAGAAGCAGCCCGTTGACCCGGGCGGAGGCTTGCACTACGACCCTTCCCCAGGGGCTGTACTTTGCGGCCCCCCTGTTAGTAGGTGAGGGGTGCCGAGTGGAGATGAATCGGGCGGGCAGGCCGAAGGCCTGCCGCCCGCCTCTTCCTTCGACGCGTGCCTTGAGCGTGTCTGAGTCCGCTCGCTCGTGCCTACTGGCTCGACGTGCCCCGTGCTGCTCCCGGCTTGTGCCCTGGCCGTGAGACTTCCGAACAGCCTTCTTCCGGCCTCTGCCTGTCCGGGCGTTATCGGCCGGACCACGAGGTCGAATGTGACCTGCGTCCGCGTCCCCCCAATTCCCCGTCTCGCGCAATCACCCACGCCCGCATTGTGGCCGTCAGGAGCCCTTCCTGTAACCGTAGACGATTTGAACAACAGAAAGGCCAGTCCGAGGACTGGCCTTCCCACGCTTTCTGGTCGGCAAACCTAGTTCATCGTGACGGCCTGGCCAGACGCTTCTGGTATCCCACCGCGTCATCGCAAGTCTTCACCAGTTTCTGAAGGTTCTTCAGGTCCACGGAGTAATCGCCTTCGTCCCATTCAGCCTTAAGGAACTCCTCGACCGTGGCGTGCACGACCCTGCACTGGTACCACACCCACGCCGCGTCCAGGAATGTGTTGTCGTGGTGGAGCTTCAGCCCGGCTTTCTTGCTTGCCTCCACCACCTTGCGGTGCAGCCGGCTCATGGGCTCGTTGGCCATCACCTCTTCGAAGTTGACCGTCTTGCCCTTCACTTGCCGTACCTTGTAGACCCTGTCGAGGCGGTCAGGCGTGATACTGCCGTGCTCCAGTCCGGACCGGTACAGCGCCATGAGCATCAGCCAAGGTGGCTCGGTTGTCGGCAGCACTCGGACAATTCCCTGTTCGAGGTCCTTCTCCCGGTTGAACCCCTGGATGATGAACTCGAATATCAGGCCGAACAGTCTCGCCGTATCGGCGGCTTCCTCAGTGCTCTCAGCCCCCTCAAGCGCTCTGACCACCGCTTCACTGCCGAAAACGGTGCCCAAGGATGAGCCCGCCTTGCCCAAGTCATCGAAGGGTTTGTTCGGGTCCGGCGACAACGCCAGCCCGGGATTCCTCATCTTCTCCTTCCACTCTTGGACGACATCGTCGGGCACGTTGGCGATGAACTGCTCGAAGAAACCCTTCACGCCAGGCGCAGACCACGCATTGACCAGCTCCTGATACAGCTCCCTGCCGCGCGGCGACCAGTTGGCCACCACCTCCACACAGGCCATCGCGTAGGCCATCGGTTCGCCCGCTTCCGGCAGGCGGTGGGAGTGCTCTCGGAAGAACGACGACGTCACCGGCTGGACAGTTGGCTTGTACTTGCGGTTCTTCTTCACTGCGCCTGCTACCCTTCTCCGTTGGCCAAGGCCGTTGGAGAGTCAATCTGCCTAATCTAGCATCTTGCCGAGCATCGCGTCTCACTCGGCCCCCAACCGTCACCACCTCCCGTCACCGTCACAGAACCCGTTGCGGATTCCCCTGCTGCCCGATAGACTACTTACTGCGGCTCCCCCGCGGGGTTGAGGAGGGAATCATGGTGGTCTGCCGGAACTGTGCTTGCCAGCTCCCTGACGGCACGCTAAGTTGTCCTAGTTGTGGCACACGAGTAGCTCCATACAATACCGAGGAGACGAAAGACTACATCGCCGGTCTACGACCTCCGAGTCCACTCCCTTCACTCCACCCGTCTCCGTCGGTGAAGTCTGTCTCCAAGCCCATCCACGCTTCAATCTGTCCCCGATGTGGCTATCAAGGCCAACCTGTCACAAGGATGAAGGGCAGCTTCTGGATTGAACTGATTCTCTGGATCTTCTTCATCTTGCCCGGACTCGTCTACTCGCTGTGGCGACTGACTACCAGGACACGGGTCTGTCCCAAGTGTGGCGAACCCAACATGATTCCTCTCGACACGCCGAAGGGCCAGGAGCTTGCGCAGGCTAGTGCTGGACGGTCCTCATCCAGCGCACCGCAAGGAGGGCTGTGACATGAACCGAGACATGGACTCAGTCGACCCCGATGCTAATGGTGGTGTACGACCATCCTGCCTCGATGTTCGCTCGAACTGAGTCCCCTGTCGCTGCCACCAGGTGCTAGCCACCCGGACCTCCCCTTGCCCGCAGTGCTCATGCCCGCTCGCCAAAGAGTTCGTCGAATTCGGTCGTCGCATCACGCAGATAGGATACGTACGCATCCAGGAAGTCACGCAGACACATTGCTGTCCGCACCGATGGCGGAAGAGCGCTTGCCACTCTTGCGTTCAGACTCCACGGCTCAGCTCCAATCGGCAACTGGGGAATCCCTCGCGCCACTTCCCCGTTCTTCGTCGCGAAGTACGGAGCCATGGCGAGGAATGCCGGCGCAACATGGCGTTTCCGGAGCTTCACGAATTGTTTTCGCTCTGCAGGCGAAAGACACTGAGCCTTTCTGTGGACCCTCAGCACCGGCTCCGTATAGTCCACGAGCGCGTGCGACTCTTTGTTCAACACAGGACACAAGTAGTTCTGCGTCCATCGCTCCACAAACATCTCCTGGAACTCCACCCAGCTGAGGACATGTACGTTGCTATGCTCTGCTGCTTGATATGCACCCCGCTGCGCTCGTCTCGGCGAAATAACCAATCCGAGACTGGCCCCAGAGTCGACCATGACTGTTCGAAACGAATGAACCACGCTCTGTGGCACAGCTGGCTTCCACAGCTTGCATTCGCACAGAATCACGACTCCCGGCGTTCGGCTGTCGTCCTCTGCCACGACGTCCACTTTCACGTTGCCACGTGCCGTCTTGACCTCCCGGTCCACTGCGGAGCGCATCCCGCACTCGGAGAGGA
>JALNYR010000025.1 GCA_023229725.1 Dehalococcoidia bacterium
GCTCCCCGGTCAGCTGTTCTACTCCACGCAGATACCGGTCTGCCTCTGGTTCCTGGCGAGGCAGAAGCGGAACGGCCGCTTCCGGGACCGCCGGGGAGAGACGCTGTTCATCGATGCGCGCAAGCTCGGCACGATGATAGACCGAACCCATCGTGAACTGACCGACGAAGACATCCGGATGGTTGCCGGCAAATACCACGCCTGGCGGGGCGACAAGGACTGCGGCGGAGCGTACGAAGACGTAGCCGGCTTCTGCAAGTCCGCCGCCCTCGGCGAGATCCGCCACCACGGGCACATCCTGACTCCGGGCCGCTACGTGGGCGCTGCCGAGGTTGAAGACGACGGTGAGCCGTTCGAGGTGAAGATGGCTCGTTTGACCGCGGAGCTGCGCAAGCAGATGGAAGAGTCGGAGAAGCTGGACAAGGTCATCCGGGCGAATCTGGAGGGAATCGGGTATGGACGCTGACTTCGCCAATAGGAACGAGTTCATACAGGTCAGAAGGGCTGTATGGCTAGCGCTGCAGCAGTTCTTCATGCGCGACAGCTACCTGCTCGAATCCGATGTCCACGAAGGCGACGTCTCCCATCGGATCGCCGTCTACTTGGAGCAGTCCTTCCCACTCTGGCACGTGGACTGCGAATTCAACAGAGATGGCCAAGACGTCAAACGTACCTCGGAGGCTTCCATGGGGTTTCGCCCGGATATCATCGTTCATCGTCGCGGACGATCTGGGCCGAATCTGCTGGCAGTGGAAATCAAGAAGTCCTCAGAGATCAACGACGGCGATCGCAAGAAGCTGGAGGGCATCCTGAGCGAATACGGATACAGTTGGGGCGTGTGCATCAGCATGTGCTCAGATGGGGCGATCCTCGAATGGCAGGGCTGTGAGATTGCGGAACCCAAGCTCAATGAACTGAGATGGGCCAGCGTCGAGGAGACTGGGCATGTCGAGTGAGTGGAGGCTTGTCCACGTTGGAGATGTGGCCACTCACGTGACCAAAGGAACGACTCCCACGACCGTTGGAGGACGGTTTGCGGACGAGGGAGTCACATTCGTCAAGGTTGAATCAATTACCTCCGAAGGTTCATTTGATGACTCCAAGTTCGCTCACATTGACGAGGCTACCAACAGACTTCTGTCGCGCTCGGTTCTTCAGGAGGGCGATGTCCTTTTCACAATAGCGGGCACGATTGGGCGCGTGGCGAGGGTGCACGAGCGCATCCTGCCAGCGAATACGAACCAAGCGGTGGCAATTGTTCGTCCCGATCCGGCGGTAGTTGACTCGCGTTTCCTTTTCTACGCGTTGCGCGACGAATTGAGCACCAGAAACGCTCGCTCCCGGGTTGTGCAGTCGGTACAGGCTAACTTCAGTCTCGGTGAGCTGTCCCGTATGACAGTCCCTCTACCTGACAGGACCAGCCAGCGCGCCATCGCCTGCATCCTGGGAGCACTGGACGACAAGATTGAGCTGAACCGGAAGATGAACGCGACGCTTGAGGGCCTCGTGCGGACCATCTTCAAGAGCTGGTTCGTGGACTTCGACCCCGTCCGCGCCAAGGCTGAGGGCCGTGACCCTGGTCTTCCCGCTGAGATTGCAGACCTGTTCCCCTCCTCATTCGTTGACTCCGAACTGGGCCCGATACCGGAGGGGTGGAGAGTCAGACCCTTGACTTCAACCGTGGAAGTCATCGGTGGCGGCACCCCGAAGACTGCCATAGCGGACTTCTGGAACGGCGAAATACCTTGGTTCTCAGTGGTCGACGCTCCGCTCACTAGCGACGTATGGGTGGTAGACACTGAGAAGAAGATAACTCGAGAGGGACTAGAACACTCGTCAGCTCGAATTCTGTCTGTTGGCACTACGATCATTTCCGCGCGCGGCACAGTTGGCCGTGTTGCGCTCGTGGGTGTACCTATGGCCATGAATCAATCCTGCTACGGCTTGCGAGGTAGCATCGACAGTCCTGGATTCTTCACCTATTTCCTGACCCGACAGATGGTGGCTAGCCTCAGACAGCAAGCACATGGCTCAGTCTTCGATACGATTACGCGAGACACCCTCACTCGTGCTCTGATTGTGCTGCCGCCTGACGAGTTGATCCAGTTCTTCGATACACGCGCTGGGCACTGTCTGAATCGCATCCGGATGGCGTTGCTTGAATCCAAAACGCTCGGCACGATCCGCGACACGCTGCTCCCCAAGTTGATCTCCGGCGAACTTAGGGTGGGGACCACGGGGACTGGCTCTATGGAGACTCGTGCAGTCTCCGCTGCCGAACGAAGCATCTTCACGATTGGGCACTCGAACAGACCTATCGACGCATTCCTGAATCAGCTGCGGCGGCACAACATCACGATGATTGCGGATGTGCGATCGATTCCCTTCAGCCGCCACTTCCCGCATTTCAACAGAGAAGCACTTCAAGCATCGCTAGCGACTGCAGGCATTAAGTATGTGTTCTTGGGAGACGAACTCGGCGCTCGCCCAAAGGACCCTGCATGCTACAACGAAGATGGCAGCGTCGATTACCAGAGACTTGCCGCGCGGCCGCAATTCCGACGGGGAATCGTCCGAGTGTTGGCCGCAGCGAACACGGAGCGAGTCGCTCTGATGTGCTCGGAAAGGGAACCGTTGAACTGCCATCGCACATTGTTGATTGGCCGCGTTATCGCGCAAGACAACGTCGCTGTCCAGCACATCCTTCCCGACGATCGCCTTGAGTGTCACAGCGACACCGAGAAACGCCTGATGGCGGAGGAACAGCGCGGAGCATCGCTGTTCGACCTAAGTATCAGCGAGGGCTTAGGTGTCGCTCAAGCCTACAGTCAACGCATTCTCAAGGTCACCCATCCAAAGAACGAGAGGACACAATGAGATGACCGAAGACATGTCTTCGCACGGCTGCGGACTCACTCTGTACACGATAGGCTTCGGGCAGAAGAGTGCTAGACGGTTCTTTTCGCTACTGGCCGAGGCGGGAGTCCGAAGGGTGGTCGACATACGATTGAACAACGTTTCGCAACTCGCGGGATTCACGAAGAGAGACGACCTCGCCTTCTTTCTCGAGAGAATAGGTGGCATGGAGTACGAACACAGACCGGAACTCGCGCCCACCAAGGACATTCTGGATTCGTACAAGAAGAAGCGGATTGACTGGCAAGAGTACGAGAACAGATTTCGGCAACTCATGATGGAACGCAGCCCTGAGACCTTCTTGTCGCCGGATACCATGAACCATGCTTGCCTGCTTTGCAGTGAACCAAAACCGGACAGGTGCCATAGGCGTCTGGTGGCCGAATACTGCAGATCCTACTGGCCGCAGTTGACGATCAGGCATCTCTGAAACCAGAAGGATGGGAGGATAGCAAAGGATGGCAGACGTCGTGATTCTGGCGAACTCCGCACGCCCTGACGGACGTTGCGTCGCAGGCATTGAGTTGTCCAGTGGCCGGTGGATTCGTCCGGTTCCGCGGGACTCGTCTCGCTCGGTTCCTGTCCTCCGAAACATCCAGTCACTTGGTCTGCTGGATGTCGTGGAGATTCCCCTCACAGGCGAGGTTCCAGACCCGCCAGACAAATACCAATGCGAGAACCAGTTCGTGGATGATTGGAATTGGGAAGTCTTGCGTTCGATTTCACCTAGGGACGCGATCCAATACTGCGAGCCAAAGCGGCGCATTCTGTTTTCCAACAGCGATCGGGTGGAACCTAGTGCGATGGAGAGACTACCCACACAGGACTGGAAATCGCTCACGCTCGTCAGAACAAAGGCCTCGTTTGAGAAGGACTACTTCAAATCGAACCGCTGGCGTGCTTGTTTCTGTGACGGTCGGGGCAACGGCCTCGAACTTAGGGTTACGGACCCGGCCATACTGCCAAGGCTCAAGGAGCTTGGCGGCGCTTCGATAGACTGTCTGCTGACCATCAGTCTCGCCGGGCCTTGGGCTCCAAAGGATGGAGCCAAGCCCCCAATGTGCTACAAGCTAGTCGCGGGGGTGATGGAGTTGTAGGACTGTCGAGGACAGTATCGAGGATGCCGGAGCGGACGTTGAGTGAAGGAATGGCAGCATGAAACGCGAGGCGAGACTACTCCTTTCGAAGGCCATTGACTCGTTACTACTTGGAGTGGAGGTGTTCAACCGTCCTCAGGATCGAGGCCGCACGGCAACCGTACTCATCCTGCTTGACCATTCATTCGAGATGCTACTGAAGGCGGCCATCCTTCATCGCGGCGGGAGCATCCGGGACAAGGATGCGAGCCAGACCATAGGGTTTGACGCGTGCGTCCGACGAGCTCTGACGGATGGAGCTGTCAAGTTCCTGACCGAAGAACAGACGCTGCTTCTTCAGGCCATCAATGGGCTGCGCGATGCCGCGCAGCATCACGTCGTCGACGTCTCCGAAGAGCAGCTCTATATGCACAGTCAGTCAGGCATCACGTTGTTTCGTGATGTCCTGAAGTCCGTCTTCGACCGTGAACTGCTGGACGTCTTTCCGTGTCGAGTACTGCCGGTCTCCACCAGACCCATAATCGACCTTGACGTGCTCTTCGACCACGAAGTGGCCGAAGTCATGAAGCTGTTGCAGCCGGGCAGACGCAGAAGTCTTGAGGCTCAGGCGAGGTTGCGTCCGCTCGCGATTCTGGATGGTGCACTGCGTGGCGAGAAAGGAACGCCGAGTGACGCCCGGCTGCGACACATTGGAGAGACGTTGCGCAAAGGGAACGAGTGGCCAACAGTCTTCCCCGGGGTAGCAGCGGTTCACGTTGTGTCCGAGGAATCAGGGCCTACCCTGAGTCTTCGGATCTCCAAGAAGGAGGGAATCCCCACAGTACTTGTTCCTGAGGGGACTCCTGGTGCCGCCGTCGTCGCCGTCAAGCGAGTCAACGAACTCGGATACTACAACCTCAACTCTGACCAACTGGCAGAGCACTTGGGACTCACGAGAGCACAGGCACTTGCCGCCGTTGCCTTCTTTCAGATTCGAAAGGACCCGGAGTTCTACAGTGAGTTCCCCATGGCGAAGGCGGTGGTCTTCAAACGCTACTCTCAGAAGGCAATCCCGGCCATCAAGAAGGGCTTGACCGAGACGCCGATCGAGGACGTGTGGGCTTGGCACCAAGCCGAAAGGCACAGAGTGCCATGACACCCTTCAATGAGTCCAACGTGGAACAGGCCGCCCTTGACTGGCTCAGGGGCCTTGGCTGGCAGGTGCTGAACGGCCCGGACATTGCACCGGAGCAGCCCGAAGCGCAGCGGGACAGCTACGGGCAGGTCGTGTTGGAGAGCCACCTGAGAGACGCGCTCCAGTCCCTGAACCCGGGCGTTCCAACCTCAGCGCTTGAGGAGGCCTTCCACAAGCTGGCCGTACCGGATTCGGTCTCCCTGGTGGCCAACAACCATGCGCTCCACCGAATGCTCATCGAAGGCATTGCCGCCGCCGTCCCCGCGCAAGAGACCGGACGTTCGGGCCGAGGGCACGAGACAGTGACGGCCATCGACTTCGACCACGTCTCCGCCAACGACTTCCTCGCCGTCAGCCAGTTCACGGTCGTTGAGAACCACCACGAGCGCCGGCCTGACATCGTGCTGTTCGTCAACGGCCTGCCTCTGGCGGTCATAGAGTTGAAGAACCCCGCCGACCCCAATGCCACCATCTGGTCCGCCTTCAACCAGCTCCAGACCTACAAGGAGCAGATACCCTCGCTGTTTGCCTTCAACGAAGCGCTCGTCGTCTCCGACGGCGTGGAGGCGCGCATCGGCACCCTCACGGGGAATCAGGAGTGGTTCCTGCCGTGGAGGACCATCGAGGGAGACGAACTGGCGGACGGCCGGATGCCGGAGTTGCAGGTGGTGCTCCAGGGCGTGTTCGAGAAGCGCCGCTTCCTGCAGATGGTCAGGTACTTCATCGCCTTTGAAGACACCGGAGGCGGCGTGCTTCATAAGAAGATGGCCGGCTACCACCAGTACCACGCCGTCAACGTGGCCCTGATGGAGACCATCCGCGCCTCGAAGCCGGAGGGCAAGTTCTCCACCGGTGACGTCGAAGGCGCGTATCACGCGAGGGGCCTGCCCGAAGGCAAGCCGGGCGACCGCCGCATCGGAGTGGTCTGGCACACGCAGGGAGCCGGCAAGAGCCTGACCATGGCCTTCTATGCCGGGCGGCTCGTGCTTCACCCTGCCATGGAGAACCCGACCATCGTCGTCATCACCGACCGGCTCGACCTGGACAACCAGTTGTTCGGGACCTTCTCCCGCTGCCACGAGTTGCTGCGGCAGCCTCCGGTCAACGCTGAGAGCCGGGCGCACCTGCGCGAGTTGCTCAAGACGGAATCCGGAGGCGTCTACTTCACCACGGTGCAGAAGTTCTTCCCCATCGAGGGAGAGGACAAGCACCCCCTCCTGTCGGACCGCCGCAACATCGTGGTGATTGCGGACGAAGCGCACCGCAGCCAGTACGACTTCATCGATGGCTACGCGCGGCACATGCGCGAGGCGCTTCCCAACGCGTCCTTCATCGGCTTCACCGGCACACCCATCGAGCTGCACGACAAGAACACGCGCAGCGTGTTCGGCGACTACATCAGCGTGTACGACATCCAGCGAGCGGTCGCGGACGGAGCGACGGTCCGCATCTACTACGAGAGCCGCCTCGCGAAGCTGGAACTCAAGGAGGATGAGCGTCCGCACATCGACCCTGACTTCGAGGAAGTTACCGAGGACGAAGAAACCGAGCAGAGGGAGCGGCTCAAGACGAAGTGGGCGCAGCTCGAGGCCATCGTGGGCGCCGAGAAGCGCATCCGCCTCGTGGCTGAGGACATCGTGAAGCACTTCGAGGCGCGGCTTGACGTCATGGACGGCAAGGCAATGATTGTCTGCATGAGCCGCCGCATCTGCGTGGAGATGTACGACGCGCTCAAGTCGGTCCGCCCCGACTGGCACAACCCCGACGACGACAAAGGCGTGATGAAGGTCATCATGACGGCTGCGCCCTCCGACCCGCTCGAGTGGCAGGCGCACTCGCGGAACAAGGACCGCCGCGAGGAGCTTGCAGAGCGGTTCAAGAACCCGGACGACCACTTCAAGATAGCCATCGTGCGGGACATGTGGCTCACCGGCTTCGACGCGCCCTGTCTGCACACCATGTACGTGGACAAGCCGATGCGCGGCCACGGCCTGATGCAGGCCATCGCACGGGTGAACCGCGTCTTCCGGGACAAGCCGGGCGGGCTCGTGGTGGACTACCTCGGGCTGGCGCACGAGTTGAAGGCGGCGCTGGCCACTTACACCGAAAGCGGCGGCAAGGGCCAGACGGCCATCAACCAGGAAGAGGCGGTCGCCGTCATGCTTGAGAAGTACGAGGTCTGCTGCGGCATCTTCCACGGGTTCGACCGGTCGGCGTGGTTCGTGGGGACGTCGCAGCAGCAACTTACGGTGCTGCCGGCGGCGCAGGAGCACGTGCTGAGGCAGACGGATGGCAAGGACCGCTTCGTGAAGGCGGTCACGGGACTGTCAAGAGCCTTCGCCCTAGCTGTGCCGCATGATGAGGCGCTGCGCATCCGGGACGAGGTGGCGTTCTTCCAGGCGGTCCGGGCCGTGCTCATCAAGTCCGGCACGCGCGGAGGTCGCACCGCCGAGGAACTGGACTTCGCCATACGGCAGATAGTGTCCCGGGCGGTAGCCTCGGATGAGGTGGTGGACATCTTCGCGGCGGCGGGACTCAAGAAGCCGGACATCTCCATCCTCTCCGATGAGTTCCTTGCCGAGGTCCGGGGCATGCCGCAGCGCAATCTGGCAGTGGAGATGCTGCGGAAGCTGCTTGACGGCGAGATACGGACGCGCGGTCGCAGGAACGTCGTGCGGTCCCGGGCCTTCTCGGAGATGCTGGAGGAGTCCATCCGGCGGTATCAGAACCGCGCCATCGAGGCGGCGCAGGTCATCGAGGAGCTCATTGCCCTGGCGAGAGACATGCGCGAGGCTGACACACGCGGCGAGGAACTCGGGCTGACCGAAGACGAGGTGGCTTTCTACGACGCGCTGGGCGCCAACGACAGCGCTGTACAGGTGCTGGGTGATGCGACTCTGCGGCTCATCGCCCAGCAATTGCTGAAGACGGTGCGAGACAACGTCACCATCGACTGGACCGTGCGGGAGAACGTCCGCTCCCGGATGCGCGTGATGGTCAAGCGCATCCTGCGCAAGTACGGCTATCCGCCGGACAAGCAGGAGAAGGCAACTCAGCTCGTGCTGGAACAGGCCGAGGTCATATGTGGGGAGATGGCGGGGTGAGGACGAGTACTCGGACACCACGCCTATCCAGGGTTCAGCCCGAGGGCCGAGGGCGTGGACCCCGGCATCGCCGACTCTGAGCCGAGATGGATTGGTCTCATGCCCATAGATACGCGCGACTGGTATCGAGACAAGCCCATCTACTGGACGAACAGTCCACCACCCCGTCGGACGTACGGCGGTGGCAGCGGGAGCGGAAAAGGTCGTCGCCGATTCTGGACTGTGGTGGCAGTCCTGGCTGCCCTGGTTGGCGCTTGCGTCCTGGCAGCGACTCCCGCCGATGGTTCAGGTATCCTCCCCGGTTCGCCTCTGTACTTCGCCAAGACCTTCGGCCGCGATGTCCTCTACGCGTTCACGTTCGATTCCGGTGCGAAGTCTGACTTGACCCTGAAGTACGCCGACGAAGATGTCCACGGCATCCGGATTATGTGCGCGCTGGGCAACAACGCCGAGGTTGCCCAGCTTTGTTTCGCCTACCAGGACGATTTCTTCAACAGCATGGCGTGGGCGGTGAAGTTCGAGCAGGCAGGAGGTGATGCCCGGGCGCTCTGGCTGAATCTCATCGCGGCGCACCACGCACACCGGCTGGTGCTGGCGGATGCGCTGGGCATGGTAGAGGGGAACGCGGCCGAGGCCATTGTGGGCGCTGTTGCCTACACGGCGTCGCCTCTGGAATACGTGATTCGACAGCTCGAGGGCCCTGCGGAGGCGGCGTTGTTTCGCTCGGACCTTCAGGCGGACTTTGCATCAGTCTCCCCGGAGCTGTGGGCCAGTATCAAGTCGCGGCTGCAGTTCGACACGGATGAGAGTCCAGACGCGGCGGCTGATTCCAGCGCGGACACGAGCGCAGAAGAGGTGCCACCCGAAGCGCCACCGCAAAGTGAGCCGGCGCCTCCACAGGATGAGAGGGATGAGGCGCCCACCGACTCGTTCGACGCGCAAACCGGCAGGTACGAGCAGTACTACCTTGGGCTGTTCTACACCACCGAAGGCGTCCTCTCGGGGGGCTGCTACGGGCAATTCGTGGTTCTCATCAACAACGAGAGCGCGCACGACCCGACCTACAAGGAACTCCTCGCTTTCCTGAAGAAGGACGACACCGACAAGTACCCGTATACCTACAACCTCTGGATGCCGGGGGTCTACTACGGTGATGCAGAGGATGGAATCGACATGGGACACCTGACGGACATCGTAGAGGGCAGGGCACAGCCCTCGGACCCCGAAATCTGCGCTGATTTCGCGGAACGACTGCACAACAACGCCGAACTCGCGGGGATCCGTACCGGGTACGTGTCAATCGACCTGGAAGGGTATCCGGATACCCAGGGGTACGGGATACCGTCCGACGCCGGCCACGCGCTGAACGTCTTTGAGACCACGGACCGCGGCAGGGTGTTCATCGACTGTACCGGCATCTCAGGGGACGGTCCGTATCACAACGACGCTGTTGTCGACCCGGTGCGGATAGGGGCGGAGTACGTTCCCGATCTGCTGTTCGATACCGAGGGCTGGTATACGCTGAGCATGGGTGAGGTCACCGGGGTTGAAATCACCTGGGACGGCGAGTGGCGGCCATAGCAGCACGGCACTCGCAGAATGCAGGGACACCATAGTCATGTCGCGTTCAAGTCGCGCGACGGGTTGCTGCGCCGTCAGGAGACGCTCCGCGCAGTACGGTGGTTGATGTGGGGAGACATGTGATGAGCCATCCGAAGGCGAAGAGACTCCGAGACCGCATCTGGGAGGAACTCAAGTACCAGCGGCGTCCATTCGACGGCACGATTGGCTGCCCCGACTACGATGAGGAGCGCGAGCCGCCCGGCTACTGGCGCAAGGGCAAGTTCGCCCGCAATCCGTGGTTCTGGCTGGCAGTGGTGCTGTTGCTGCTGTTGTTCTTCGGTCCGCCCTGGTGATTCACGTTGCCGCCCGGCACCGGGAAGACACGGCAGCGGGACAATACCCGCCGTGGGCGTCTGACAGGGCGACGGCGGGCGGGCATGGGGGCCCGCACCCTACAGCAGATCGCACGTCCACACCCCCGGGCAGGCATGGGAGCCTGCCGCTACACGGGAGGCCGCCGGAACACCCGGCGCGGAGGCTGGTCGGTTGCCCTACAGCGCCGTGCGCCTGGCCCGGAAGAGCCGCCTCTTCAACAGCACGATGAGGACGACGATGACGACCAGCAGCACGGGCACGACCACGAGGGGCGCCACGAGGGACAGCAGTGATGTGCCGACCGCGGCGGCGTTCTCTCCGGTGGCGACAGCGTTATTGCCACCGCCGCCGGTCAGGCCGCTGGAGAGCAGCCTCGCGAGCACGCTGCCTCCCTGCACCGCCGCGGCAATGCCACCGCCGATAATGAAGCCGGTGGTCCACTTCAGCATGTCGCTGTCGATGGGCAACACCGAGGTCAACAGCAGCGTTCCGGCGCCGACAGCCATGGGCGTCGTGATGCTGTCCAGCAGGTTGTCGACGAAAGGAACGTAGTAGGCGACTATCTCCAGCACCGTGGCGGTGCCGAAGCACACCATCGCCGGCCAGCTCGCCAGCCAGGCGAAGCCGTCCTGCACGGGGAGGATACCGGCATGGGCCGCGATGCTCGCCACCAGCATCGGTACGAAGACCCTGAAGCCGGCGGCGGCCGCCAAGCCGACACCGAGGGCCACTGCCGTAACGGTTTCGGGGTTGAGTTCCACTGCTATTTCATTCTACAGTCTTTGTCGAAATCACGGAGGACTGAATGAACGACGAGGTCCAGCGCTTCATAGATGCGATTCCCGCCGAACGGCGAGCGCAGTTCGACGAGCTGCAGGCGCTCGTACTGCGCCTCTATCCGGAGGCCGAGGTCGTCTTGTGGTTCCACGTGCCGACCTACCGGGTCAAGACCGGCTGGGTGGCGCTCGGGTACCGGAAGGGCGGCGTCTCTCTCTACACCAACGGCCCGCACCACCTCGCCGGCTTCAAGGCCGAGCAGCCGGGCATCAAGACCGGCAAGGGCAGCATCAACTTCAAGGTCGGCGAACACATCCCGACCGAGGCCGTGGAGCGTGTCATCCGGCACGCGATGGAAGGGATGAAAGGGGCACAGTAGCGTGCGATTCCAGGGACACGAATGACAGCATCGCTGCCGCCTTCAGAGGCCCAACGCTGGATTGGCAGGCTGAGGCAATCCGCCGCGAAGGCCGAATGCTGGTCCTGCGAATGCCTCCAGGCGTTGCTCACCCAGGTTGAGCGGGACTGTCCGGAGACTGCCGCAACTGTCGGTCCGTTGAAGGTCTCCTCGAAAGGCATGCACCACTGCCTTGGCTGCGAGCCCTGCCCTCCCGCGGACGTGTTTGCCGAGTATCTCCGCAGGTAGCAAGGGAACGGGAAGGACATCCGGGCGACCGCAGGCAAGGCACCACCGCCTTGCGGGCACGTGCAACGTGCCCCTACGTCAGAACCACGAATCCCCTACCGGGGCGCGCTATGCGGCGGGCGACTTCGGCCGCTTCACCAGCAGGACGGTCGGGATGCCGACAGCGAACAGCGAGGCAAACGTCACGAAGACCCAGTAGTACGTGCCCGTCGCATCGTACATCAGTCCCGCGAAGAACGGTCCGGTGGCCGTCCCCGCACTCTGCGCCATGTTGACGGCGCCGAAGACGGCGCCATAGAAGAGGAGACCGAAGTTGGTGCTCGTCAGCATCGACAGCGTTGGCAGCCACGCACCCATGCCAAGCCCCAGCAGCAGAGCGAAGACCCAGATGAAGATAACGGGCGAGTCCGCGTTGATGTTGATGAGTATGAGCGCAGCACACGCCTCCATGGCCTGCCCGATGGCCCACGCCTTCTTCGGATGCATCTTGTCGCACAGCCAGCCGAACACGGCCTTCCCGACGGCACTGCCGACGCCCATCATGCCGATTGCCGCGGCCGCCATCTGCGTCGGGTAGCCGATATCCTCGAGGAACGGCACCGGCGCCTGCGTCAGCCCCATGCTGCTGAAGCAGCCGAAGAAGTACGACACGGCGATGAGCCAGAACGTCGACGTACGGGCAGCCTGTTTGAGCGTGAAGCTCTGAACCTCGGCAGCTCGACCCTGAGCGCCGGCGGCAAGCTCGGGCGGCGTGGTCGTTCCGTCCGGATAGAGCCCCATCTCCGACGGCCTCGTGCGCACCACGAGCAGGGACAGGGGGATTGCCACCACCCAGATTATGACAGCCATCGAGAAATAGGCTGTCCGCCAGCCGAACTCGGGGATGAGCCACGCCACCAGAGGGGCAATGAGGAAGCCTCCCGCGCCGACGCCCGCGGACATGAGGCCGATGGCGGTTCCTCTGCGCTTCTTGAACCAGTTGGAGATGATGGCGCTGGAGGGCACCTGCCCCATGCCCGCCCCACCCAGGCCGATTATCACGTACGAGACGTAGAAGAGCCACAGGTCGCTCATCCGGCTTACGAGGGCGAAACCCAGACCCATGACCACCGCCCCGACCGGAATCACCAGACGTGCGCCGTAGCGGTCCACGAACCGTCCGACCACGGGCGAGGCGATGCCCATCGTCACAAAGAAGATGGTGAAGCCCGCCATCACCTCTCCCCGACCCCAGCCAAACGAAGCCTCCAGCGGTCTCACGAAGAGGCTGAAGGCAAAGGAGCCGCAGCCGATGCAGAGGACTAGGAAGGTGAACGTGACGACGATCAACCAGTAGCCGTAGAAGACCCGTGGTTTCCGCTGAGGTATGACTTCGTTCGTCATGTGCGCTCTGTCGCAGACAAACCGACCGCGCATTGTAGCAGGTTCGGTCGTACGGGAGCGACTCACGTATGAAAGCGCACGCGCGGGCCTGTCACGGCAGCTCGGCGCCGCGATTCAATATTTCGAGATACCGGTGGTAGCTGAAGACCCTGTTCCGCCGCTTTGCCGTCAGCTCACGAACCACGTCGAGCCTCACCATGTGCCCAAGGCTCCTGTTGACAGTGTGGGCCGTCAGACCCGTCCTCTTCACAAGCCACCCGGATGTCGCCACGGGGCGCTCCAGTAGTTCCTGGTGGACCGAAAGCGTCGACGACGCCGCCCGGCCGAGACCGGCGAGCTTCCGGCGATCCTCATCGGCCAGGTCAGCCAGCCGGCGGGCGGCATCCTCCGCCAGGGTGGCAGTGACAATCACGGCTTCGGCAAAGAAGTCGAGCCACGCCTCCCAGTCACCCGTCAGGCGCACGTTGTTCAGTGCCTCGTAGTAGGCCTGCCGGTGCGTCTTGAAGTAGAGGCTGAGGTAGAGCATGGGCTCCCGCAGGACCTTCTCCCCGCACAACAGGAGCGTGATGAGCAGCCTGCCAAGACGGCCGTTGCCATCCAGGAACGGGTGGATGGTCTCGAACTGCACATGCGCCAGCGCGGCCTTGAGCAGGGCAGGCGTCGGCTCGGGCTCGTCGTGCAGAAACAGCTCCAGGCTGCCCATGCACGCAAGTACCTCATCAGGAGGAGGCGGCACGAAAGCGGCGTTGCCCGGCCGGGTGCCCCCAATCCAGTTCTGTGTGCGCCGGAACTCCCCCGGCGTCCGGTCGCTGCCGCGTCCTTTCGAGAGCAGACGCCATGGACCTCCCTGATGAGGCGCAGTGAAAGTGGAAAACCTTCATTGAGGCGCTTCAAACCGTGGTCGAGGGCGGCAACGTAGTTGCTCACCTCTCTCACGTCGTCGAGAGGAGCGCCCGGCGCCTGGTCCAACTCGAAGAGGAGCAGGTCGGACAGGGAGGATTGCGTTCCCTCAATCATGGAGGAGAGCACCGCTTCCTTGCGGACATACGTATACAGGAACAGCGCCATGTCGGGCAGCAGCCGCGTCACGCCGTCGAGGCGCCCCAGCGCGAGCAGAGCCTGGTCGAACTTCGCGCGAAGCTCCGCCGGCCAGTCGACAGGAGGGACAGGTGGGAGCGGAGCAGGTACGAAGGCCTGCACTACCTCACCCGAGGTCGATACCGGCGCGTAGCGCCCCTGGAGCCCTCTCTTCATGGCAGCAACATCCTACAACAACGCCCATCCTTATTGTACGTTATGGCGTTATCCTACAACAACACGTACCAGTGTTGTACGTTACGGCCATATCCTACAACAAGACTCCGGGCGAGTAAGCCGTCACAGACTGCTGCGGCCGGGCGTTCCCTATCGACGGCCGTCGCCCTTCAGGGGCGTGAGGAGCATGACGAGTGCGATGGCAGCGGCGATGAGAGCGACCGGCCAGAACTCGGCGCCGGGGCCGTTCGCGCGGACGAAGTCGACAGCCATGCCGAAGACCGGCGCAATCACCATCGTGGAGATGGCTCTTGCCTGGCTCTCGATTGACAGCACCGTGGCGCCCTCCGCCTCGCTCGCGTAGACATCGAACCGGCTCACGAGGACCGGCTGCCAGAGATTCTGGACCATCGAGAGCAGCACGAAGGCCACCACCGCCGCCTGGTAGAGCCCGAAGTAGAGCAGCGGCACCAGAATCGCATACGTGGCGAAGACAACCTTCCACAGCACCCGGCTGCCCTGCTCCTCGCCGCCGGACCTCGACGCCAACCGGTGCGCATTGCGACTGGCGTACGCCGAGCCGAGGTAGAGGGCCACGTACACGAGGCCGATGAGCAGGGCGCTGCGCCGCGTCTCGCCAATCCACGCGAGGGCGGGCACGAGCAACGCCATGCTATTCACGACAGGTTGCAGGTAGTTCTCCACCGCCTTGTAGACGCCTTCGAAGGACATCGACTCGACCACGAGGCGTCGCAGACCACGCACCTTCACGGAGTCACAGACGCACTTCCACAAGAGGGCGAACACGTCACGCGGACCCACGCGAGATTCGGGCTGCCCTTCCAGCTCCTTCGGATACGCCGCGAAGTTGACGAGCCCGAGGACGTAGGGGACGATGGCGAGAAAGAAGACCCACGCGTAGTCCTGTGTGTACCAGACGATGGCGACGGCGATGACGGTGGAGACAGCGGAGCCTATCTTGGACCACGAGCGCGTGTAGCCGTAGACCTTCGTCTTCTCGTCGAGCCGGTCCTGCAGCCGCAGCCAGGTGAAGATCATCGCCTTGTGCGTGCCGGTGCGAAACGCCTCGCCGACGGCGAAGAAGAACATGGCCACGAAGAGTTGCGGGTAGCTCTGCCCGAGGCCGAACAGCGCAAACGAGGCGATGTAGGCGGCGAAGGAGACCATCATGCAGCGGCGCCGGCCGAAGAGGTCGGCAACGGCTCCGCTCGGGACCTCCATCAGGTTGATGCACAGCTCGCGGAAGCCGACGAGCAGGCCTATCTCGGTGAACGACAGGCCGCGTTGCAGGAAGAACAGGATGATGAACGGTTCGAAGTACCGCTGGTTCTTCAGGAAGCCGTAGAGTGAGAAGCGCCAGAGCATGACCTTCACCTGCCGCGCGCCGCCGCGAGGCGAGGGCATAGTGTACGCGCAGCGACGCCGCGGCGCCACACGCCCCCCACAACCTGTAGCCTCGGCGGAAGTGGGAGAGTGCGGAGCGCTGTCTGGTTCAGGGGCCGTACGAACGATTGACTGTGGCAGTGCAGGGAAGTAGACTGCTCATCCCCCGGGGCGTGGCGCGACCGGATGCACGCTGCGTCGCGCTGCTCGCGTTCCGGGTATTGCCGTTGCCCCCGCCTTCCGCCTTCACCGGGCGAAGGCAATGAGAACCGCCGAAAGGAGTGTGCCGAATGAAAGTCACCGATGTGAAGGTCTACCCGCTCGTTCAGCCGCTGGAGATAAAGTCGTTCGCGTTCTCCCAGACCTGGGTGACCGGCCGACAGGTCACCATCGTAGTCATCTCGACCGACGAGGGCATCGAGGGCTGCGGCGAGGCCTTTGGTCCGGCCCAGGCGCTGGCACGCACCATCGAGACGTTCTGCGCCCCCAGAATCCTAGGCCAGGACCCGTTCAACACCGACGTCATCTGGGACAGCATCTACCGGCCGTATCGCCACAACTCGCAGAAGGGTCTCCTGTGCGAGGCGCTGAGCGCCGTGGACATCGCACTGTGGGACATCAAGGGCAAGGCGACCGGACAGCCGGTCTACAACCTGCTCGGCGGCGCCTTCCGCGACCGCGCCCACGCATATGCCACCGGACTGTACCGGCCGATGGCGGAAGACCCGAAGGCTGCCCTCATCGAGGAGGCGCTCGGCTACAAGGACGCCGGCTTCTTCGCCATGAAGTACAAGATGGGGACCGTCTCGGTGGAGGAGGACCTGGAGATTCTGGGCGCCATCCGTGACGCCATCGGCTGGGACACGACGCTCATGGTGGACGCGAACTGCGCCTACGACGCCGCCGAGGCCGTCTGGCTGGCGCGCGAGATGGAGGACCTGGAGATCTACTGGTTTGAGGAGCCTCTGCCGCCGGAGGACCTGGACGGCTACGTGGAACTCAAGAACAGCACCACCATTCGCATCGCCGCGGGCGAGTGCGAGATGACGCGCTTCGGCTTCAGGGAACTCATCGCGCGGCGCTGCGTGGACATCCTGCAGCCGGACGCGGGCATCTGCGGCGGCATCACCGAGTTCCAGAAGATAACGGCCATGGCGAGCGCCTGGAACACGCAGATAGTCCCTCATGTCTGGGGCACCAACATCGCCATCGCCGCCGCGCTGCACTGCTATGCGGCGATACCGCACATCCCCGGCAAGATCAACCCGCCCGAGCCCTTCTTCGAGTTCGACCGCTCGCCCAACCCGCTCCGTGAGGGCGCGACGCACGAGAAGTTCACGGCGGTTGACAGCTACATCGACATCCCGAAGACGCCGGGGCTCGGCGTGACCGTGGACAAGGACTTTCTGAAGGCGCACGCAGTCCAGTAGAAGAAGCGGATGGACCGTGGGCAGGCGTTCTGTTGACACCGCGCAATCCGGAAGGGCTACAATAGCGCACCCGCACCACGGTCCACCGAAAGGCTCGGACGTTCGCTCTTGACTGGACTTCGAACAGGACTCCGGGGCTTCAACCGTGCAGCCAGCCTGCCGGCCCCCCGGAGGCACGCCTCGCTCAGCGCTCATCGTCGAGGTCTCCACGCCGACCGAGCAGGAGACCCCGCTGCAGAGAGAATACTGTTGACGGGAGGATTGCAGGACAGATGAAACCAAAGGCGATACTCATCGACACCAAGGACAATGTGGCCACCGCATTCCAGGAACTGAAGGCCGGTGACAAGGTGACTGTGTCCCTGGCAGGCAAAGACATCACGACCACCCTCGTCATGGACATCCCGTTCGGCCACAAGTTCGCGCTGGCGGACATCGCGGCGCACAAGCCGGTGGTGAAGTACGGCGAGGCAATCGGCCTGGCGACCGCCGCCATCAAGGCCGGCCAGCACGTACACATCCACAACATGGAGAGCCAGAAAGGAAGGGGGGACAAGTAGATGGAGTTCCAGGGATATCGCAGGAAGACCGGCAGGATTGGCATACGCAACCATGTACTCGTGTTCCCGACCGTCGTCTGCTCCTCTGAAGTGGCGCGGATGATAAGCGAGAAGGTCCCCGGGACTGTCTACGCCCGGCACGGCGGCGGCTGCGGACACGTCGGTGAGGACAAGGAACAGGTCATCAGGACGATGCTCGGCATCTGCGGGCACGGCAACGTCGCCAGCGTCCTGCTCGTGGCCAAAGGCTGCGAGGTCATTACGCCCGACGTACTCACTCCGGAACTCGACAAGATAGGTCAGTCCTACGCGATCGTGAGCGTGCAGGAAGACGGCGGCACGCCGGGCTGCGTCGAGAAGGGTGTCAAGCTCGCCACGAAGATGGTTGCCGACGCCGCCAAGCTCAAGAAGGTATCCATACCGTTGTCCGAACTCATGGTCGGCCTCGAGTGCGGCGGGTCGGATGCGTTCTCCGGACTCACGGCGAACCCGTCCCTCGGCGTCATGGCCGACAAGCTCGTCGCGCAGGGTGGGACGGCCATCTTCTCCGAGACCACTGAGATGCTGGGCTGCGAGAACGTCCTGGCACGCCGCGCGAGTGACGAGAAGGTCTCGAAGGACATCTACCGCGTCATTGCCGATGCGGAGACCACCGCGATGTCAGGCGGAGTGGACATCCGGGGCACGCAGCCCGCGCCGGGCAACATCAAGGGCGGCCTCAGCAGTATTGAAGAGAAGTCTCTCGGCTGCATCCGCAAGGGCGGCAGTTCGAAGATAGTGCAGGTGGTGAAGTACGGCGAACGACCGGTGAGGAAGGGCCTCGTTATCATGGACGCCACCGCGGCGGACGTGATGAACAATACCGGCCTCCTGGCGGCAGGGTGCCAGCTCATCGTCTTCACGACGGGCCGCGGCACGCCGGTCGGCGCCAACATCGCCCCGGTCATCAAGGTCTCCACGAACAGCGTCCTCTACAAGAAGATGACGCCGAACATCGACATCAACGCAGGCGTGATAGTCGACGGCGAGGGTACCCTGGAGAGCGTCGGCCAGCAGGTCTTTGACAAGGTCCTGGCTGTCGCCAGCGGCGAGCTGTCGAAGGCCGAGGCGCTCGGACACCGGGAGTTCGACATCCACTTCCGCATGATTATCTGATACCCGGCACGGCCCCAAGGGGCGGGAACGATTCTACGTATGGGGGAGGTGACGGAGATGGAACGACGAAGCGAGTTCCTGCAGCGGTGCTCGCCGCAGGTGCCTTCGCTCTATGCTCCCGCGGGCTTCACGAGGGAGGACCTGGCGAAGCCGCACATACTGCTGTTCTCCACGGCCAGTGAGGCGCATCCAGGCAGCTTCCACCTCGACAGGCTCATCCAGGAAGCACGCCTCGGCCTCGCCATAGCCGGAGGTACCGGCTTCAGGTACACGACCTCGGATGTCTGCGACGGCGTAGCGCAAGGGCACGACGGGATGAACTACCCGCTCGCCTCGCGCGAGTTCATCGCGGGCATGATTGAGATCTACATCGGCACGCACATGTTCGACGGCGCCATTCTGATGTCGAGCTGCGACAAGGGCCTGCCCGCCTGTCTCGTGGCCGCGGCCCGAATGAAGGACCTAATGCCGGTGGTCATCATACCCGGCGGCTCGAACGAGCCCGGCCCCTGCTACATGATGGAAGGTGACGTCGGCAAGGGCCACGGCCAGGTACTGGCCAAGCTGATGGCGCAGGAAGAGCTGGACTACATCGCGGACCATACGCTGCCGTGCAACGGCGCGTGCCAGTTCATGGGAACGGCATCCACGATGCAGGTGATGAGCGAGGCCCTCGGCATTGCGCCGCCGACCTCGGCGCTCGCCCCGGCCACCCAGCGCTACGTGCTCAACAACGCGCGCAACTCCGGACAGCTGGTCATGAACCTGTTCAACAAGGGCATCAAGGTGAAGGACATCCTCACCGAGGGCGCCCTCCGGAACGCCGTGGTCATCCATCAGGCGACCGGCGGCTCGTCCAATGGTCTGCTGCACCTGCCCGCGATTGCAAACGCCGCCGGCGTGTCGTTCGACGTGACCATGTTCGACAAGCTGGGACAGCAGACGCCCTACCTGACGAACATCCACACAGCAGGGCAGTACGCCTCTCGGCAGTTCTGGTTCGCGGGCGGCGTCCAGCGCATCATCGCTCTGCTGGCCGACACGGGTCTGCTCGACATGAACGCCCTGACCGTCACCGGGCTCACGGTCCGCGAGAACCTGGAGAACGTGAAGAAGTCCGACTTCTTCCGCATGGGCGAGGGCTACCTCGGCAACTACGCGACCGTCGACGGCTCGCGCCGGCTGCAACGGACGGACGTCGTCCGCAATCCGGACGACCCGAAGAGCAAGAAGGGCTCGATGGCGGTAATGAAGGGCAGCCTCGCGCCCGAGGGCTCGGTATTCAAGTACAGCGCCTGCGACCCCGCCATGTACGAGCATGTCGGCAAGGCCGTCGTGTTCGACTCCGAGGAGGAGTGCTTCGCGGCGGTCACCGGCCTCAAGCTTGAGCCGGGAGACGTTGCCATCGTGCGCAACGAGGGTCCGAAGAGCTGCGGCATGCCCGAGCTGTTCCTGACCTCGTCGGCCATCGTCGGCATCGAGAAGTACCGGAAGTCCATCGCCCTCGTCACCGACGGGCGATTCTCAGGCGCCACCGCCGGTCCCGTCATCGGACACGTGTCGCCGGAGGCGGTCGCCGGAGGCCCCATCGGCCTCGTGGAGGACGACGACCTCATCGAGATCAGCCTGTCGCGCCGCGCACTGAACATCGTGGGCGTGAAGCGCGAGAGAAGGTCGCCGGAGGAGATACAGAAAATACTGGCCGAGCGCAAGAGCCGCAAGCCCGCCTCGAAGCCGACGTACACCAGCGGCATCCTCGGAGCCTACACGCAGCTCGCGGTGTCGGCCATGAAGGGCGCCTACATGGGGAGGGCATCGGACAAGTAGGCGCCGCAGTCTGACAATTCAAAGGGGGAGACTATGGAGTTCCTCGGCTACCGCCGACCGGACGGGTTGGTCGGCGTCCGGAATCTTGTCGCGCTCATTCCGGCAGGCCGCTGCGCCAACGAGATGGCGTGCCGCATCGCCGACGAGGCCGGCACGGGAGTACATCCCGTGCTGCACAACCAACCGTGCGTCCACGTCGGACCCGACAACGAAGCAGCGCGACGCGTGCTCACCGGCATCGGCTGCAACCCGAACGTTGCCGCCGTCGTCGTCCTAGGCATCGGGTGCGACTCCATCTCCGCGGTCGACATGGCCGCGGACATCGCGAAATCCGGCAAGCCGGTCGAGGTGCTCACCATCGAGCGGGAGGGCAGCTATGACACGGTCGTGACGAAAGGCACGCGGTTCGCGAAGCAGATGAAAGCGGATGCATCGCTGCTGCGACGTGAACCGTTCGGCCTCGATGAGATACGCCTCGCCGTGAAGTGCGGTGGTTCGGACACGACGTCGGCGCTCGGCTGCAACCCGGTAGCCGGGTGGGCGGTGGACCGCATCGTCGATGCACACGGCACGGTGGTCTTCTCCGAGACAGCCGAACTCATCGGCGCGGAGCACATCGTCGCGCGCCGCGGCGCAACGCCCGAGATAGGCCGGAAGCTGCTGGACGCCGTCGGCCGCATGGACAAGCGCATCTTCGAGGCGGGCGTCGACATCCTCGGCTCCGAGCCAACGCCGGGCAACATCAAGGGCGGCCTCACATCCATCGAGGAGAAGTCGCTCGGGGCTATCGCCAAGAGCGGCACGAGGCCGCTGACGGACGTCCTCGAGTGGGGACAGCGGCTGCCAGGCAAGGGGTTGTACTTCATGGACAGCTCGGCCAACACGCCGCAGGTCGCCCTCGGCGTCGCTGCCGCAGGCGCACAGATGCTGACATTCGGCTACGGTGGAGGGCTGCCGTCGCGGTTCCACGGCATGCCGGCGTCGTCGCTTGGCAACCTGCCGCTGCTGCCGGTCATCAAGATAGTCAGCAGCCCGCACGTCAAGAGCGAGCTGGACTACTTCGACATCTACGCCGGGACCATCATCGAGGGTCTGGAATCCATCGAGGAGGTCGGCCGGCGTTTGCTCGAAGAGATAGTGGCCGTGGCCTCGGGAAAGCCACCGAAGGTGGAGCTGGCGCCGCGGTACCGCGAAGTCCTCGAGATGTGGCGCGTGGGACCCGTCTTCTAGCATCACAACCGCAGTGCCGGCGCTGACGCGCCG
>JALNYR010000026.1 GCA_023229725.1 Dehalococcoidia bacterium
GTCCTCCGCGGGGCTCGCGTCCAGCGTGAGCGGCGCCAGCAGCCCTTGCGATTCCGGCCTGTGCGTCTGCTGCTGCGCGAGCAGGCTCTCGAAGACGACGCGCTCGTGAGCGGCATGCAGGTCGATGAGGTAGAGCCCGTCGGGGCCCTCGGCGACCAGGTACGTGGAGAGCACCTGACCGAGGATGCGGAGCGGCGGGAGCGTCGCCGATGCGGGGGGCGCCGGCGTGGTGGGGACGAAGGTTGAGCCCGCGACCCGCGGCTCCGGCTCGCCGACGGCCCAGCCGGCCTGCTGCCCTTCCGGAGACGACGCGTAGCGGTGCTCCGCACTGGTCGCCGTGCCGGCGCTCGAGAGCGCTGCCTTCACCGCGTCTCGCACGGCCCTGAACACCACCTGCTCATTCGCGAACTTCACCTGCGCTTTGCTCGGGTGGACATTCACGTCCAGCTCCTCCGGCGGGAGCAGAATGTTGAGCACCGCGATGGAGTTGCGTCCTTCCTGCAGCATGCCGCGGTACGCTTCTTCGATGGCTTTCTGGAGCAGGGGACTGAGGATCCAGCGGTGATTCACGAACGTGCTCTGGTGGCCCCGTCCGGCGCGCGACAGGGAGGCCGGGGCGACGAGGCCCGTGACATTGAGGGAGTCGACGCGGTGCTCCACAGGGAGCATTGCGCGCGCAACCTCGGCTCCGTAGAGCTGCGCTACGACATCGCGCAGGTTGCCGCTGCCCGGACTGCGCAATGCGAGCCTGTCCTCCAGCAGCAGGCTGAAGGCGATGGACGGGTGTGCGAGCGCGTACTGGCTCACCACCCGGGCGTTGTGGCTGTTCTCGGTCTCCCCGGACTTCAGGAACTTGAGTCGGGCGGGGAGGTGGTGGAAGAGCCGCCTGACGGCGATGGTGGTGCCGCGGGACCGGGGTTGTCGTTCACGCTGGACGATGCGGTCTCCGTGGAGGGAGAGGATCGTGCCCAGCTCCTCGTCGGCGAACCTGGTTGAGAGCTCGACGTCGGCGACTGCGGCGATGCTGGGCAGAGCCTCGCCTCTGAAGCCCAGCGTCTGAACGACGGCGAGGTCCTCAAGCGAGTCTATCTTGCTCGTGGCATGACGCTCGAACGCGAGTTCGACGTGTGCGAAGGGGATTCCGGAGCCATTGTCCGCGACGCAGATGTACTCCACGCCGCCGCCGCGGCACTCGATGTCTATCCTGGTGGCGCCGGCGTCGATGGCGTTCTCGACGAGCTCCTTCACGACGGACGCCGGGCGCTCGACCACCTCTCCGGCAGCGATGCGAGCGGCGACGCCGGGAGGCAGTACGTGCAGTTCCACGGGGCGAGTCTACACGGTGGCGTGTAGACTGTCAATAGCGCTCATCGCTCGATCTTCTCGAGGCGAGCCAGGCTGAGGAGCATCCGCTTGGTGCCGGTCTCTTCGAACGCCACGGTGACGACGAGGTCGCTCTTGTCCGGGAAGCAGTCCATGACGACGCCCTGCCCGAACTTCTTGTGGAAGACCCAGTCGCCGACTCTGAACTCATCGCTCGACACTCCGAACGCGAGTGGCTGAGAGTAGACGGCGCCGCTCATGTCGACCTCGTCCTCCTCCCACAGGCCCCGCGTGGTGACGAGGTCGGGCGAGAGGCGGGCCAGGTAGCGGGACGGAGGATTGGCAAGCCCATTCCCGAAGAGGCTGCGGCGGTGTGCGCGCGACAGGAAGAGGTAGCGCTGCGCCCGTGTGAAGCCGACGTAGCAGAGCCGGCACTCCTCCTCCATCTCCGCGGGGTCATCGAACGACTTGCGGTGAGGCAGCACGCCGTCCTCCATGCCGATGATGAACACGGCGGGGTACTCCAGGCCCTTCGCCTGGTGCAGCGTGATGAGCGTGACCGCGTCCGACGTGTCCACCATCTCGTCGACGTCGGCCACGAGGCTGACCTTTTCGAGGAAGGCCGACAGGGCTTCCTCCGGCGCGAGGTCGTTGTACTCCGCCGCCACGTTCTTGAGCTCCTGGACGTTCTGCCAGCGATCCTCGCCGTCCTCGCTCTCCATCAGGTAGTCGCGGTACGCGGTCTGCACGAGGATGTCCTCGATTATCTGCTGTGGAGAGACTTCACGGCCCTTCGCCATCAGCGCGTCCATGACACCGAGGAAGTGCGACAACGCGTTGCCGGCGCGGGCGGCGAGGTCCTTCTCCTGGACCAGCTGCCTCAAGGCCTCGAACAGCGATACGTTCCGCTCGGTCGCCCACGACTGGAGCTTGTTGAGCGTGCCCTGGCCGATGCCGCGTCCGGGCGTGTTGATGATGCGGGCGAGGCTGATGCTGTCGTGCGGGTTGTGTATGACCCGCAAGTACGCGATGATGTCCTTGATCTCCTGCCGGCGATAGAAGCGCGTTCCCCCAACGAGCCGGTACGGCACGCCGAATCGAATGAGGCTCTCCTCGAGCGCGCGCGACTGGGCATTGATGCGGTACATCACCGCGCAATCGCCGTAGTGCAGACCTTCGTGGCGGATGAGCTTCTCGATGGCTCCCACGACGAACTGCGCCTCATCCTTCTCGTTGAGACACTCGGTGAGGACGACCGGCTTGCCCGCGTCGTTCTCGGTCCAGAGCTCCATCTCCTTGCGGAGCGGGTTGCTCGAGATGACCTGCATGGCAGCCTTGAGGATGGTCTTCGTGGAGCGGTAGTTCTGCTCGAGCAGCACGACCTTCGCCTCGGGAAACTCGCGCTCGAAGCTGAGCAGGTTCCTGGGGTCGGCGGAGCGCCACGAGTAGATGGATTGGTCAGGGTCGCCCACGACGCAGACATTGCGGTGCTCTGCCGCAAGCAGCCTCACGAGCTCGAACTGGGCCAGGTTCGTGTCCTGGAACTCGTCGACGAGGATATGTCGATAGCGCGCCCGGTAGCGCTCCAGGACCTCGGGATGGCCCTCGAAGAGGCGCACGGTCTTGAGCAGGATGTCGTCGAAGTCGACCGCATCGCTCTGCGACAGCAGCGCCTGGTAGCGCTGGTACACGCGCTGCACGATTTCCTCGAAGTAGCTGTCGACCCCCTCGGCGTGGTGCTGTTCGGAGAGCAGCCGGCTCTTGGCGGCGCTGATGGACGACTGGATGAGGCGGGGCGAGTACGTCTTCGGGTCGAGCTGCAGCTCGAGCAGGCTCTGCTTGATGAGGTTCACCTGGTCGTCGTCATCGTATACCACGAAGCCGTGGGTGAGTCCGACGGCCTGTCCGTCGGCGCGAAGTATGCGGCAGCAGACGGCATGGAATGTGCCGATGGTCAGCGACCTGGCGGCGCCGTCAAGCAACTGGTCGAGGCGGTCGCGCATCTCGTTGGCGGCCTTGTTGGTGAAGGTGACGGCGAGGATGCTGTGAGGGTCTACGTTGCGGGAGGTCACGAGGTAGGCGACACGATTTGTAATGACCCGGGTCTTGCCGCTTCCCGGCCCGGCCAGTATGAGCAAGGGGCCGTCAGTTGCCTGGACGGCCTCACGCTGGGACGCGTTCAGAGAGGCCAGTAGGTCCATGGCGAGTAGCGGCCATTATACCATCGACCCGAACAATCGACATACCGCGAAGCTGCGGAGTCGCGGGCGCGAAGCTAGTAGACGCTGAGAGGAGAGCTGTCGGTGATTACCCTGCCACCGCTGTCGATTGCCGCGCGGATGTGTCTCGGGAGAGAGAACATCCCGACATGGGTGGTCCCGTCGTACGACCGCAGAGAATCCAGCCCCCGGCGCGCGATGCGCCCGTCCACCTCGGCGGGATTCAGTGTGGCGGGGTCGAGGCTGTCCGAAGCGGTCGCGAAGCCCCACATGGTGGTGAAGGACGGTATGTGGGCACTGTAGGGAGCCACGAACCGGAAGACATCCTTCAGCGTTCGGACGATGGCGACGTGCTCGTCGAGGTCGAACCACCGCGATGACTCGCACTGAACGGTCATGATGCCTCCCGGGGCGAGGCACTTCCGCACCGCCGCGTAGAACTCGCGGGTGTAGAGGAGTCGTGCGGGACTTGCCTCGATGGGGTCTGGGAGGTCGATGACGATGACGTCGAAGACGCGCCCGCACGTCTCGACGAACGCTCGCGCGTCACCGACGATGAACTCGGTGCGCGGGTCGTCGAAGGCGCCGGCGCTCCACGAGGGCAGATACTGTTTGCACACGGAGACGACCTGCTCGTCGAGGTCGACCATGGTCGCCTTCTCCACGGAGCGATGACGGAGCACTTCCCTCAGCGTGGCGCCTTCGCCGCCGCCGGCGATGAGCACGCGGCGCGGCGCGGGGTGCGTCAGCATGGCGGGCTGCACGAGCGCCTCGTGGTAGATGAACTCGTCGGCCTCGCTCGACTGGATCTTGTCATCGAGAATCAGGCAGAGCCCGAAGGCGCGGGTGCGGAGGACCTCGATGACCTGGTAGGGGCTCTTTCCGGCATACAGGGATTCATCGACCCTGTGCAGCATGGCGAGGTCCGGCGTCAGGTCGTCGTAGAACCAGAGGCGGCGTTCGAACGGAAAGGTATTCATGCGTTTGCGCTGCCGACAGGGCTCGTCTTCATCAACCCGCGGCGCAGCTCGAGGATGGAGCACTCCGTCGCCTCGATAGCCTGCTCCATGTAGCGAACGGCCTCTTCGGGCCGGACGCGGTCGCCGCACGTGAACACATCGAGGGCGGCGTAGCCGCACTCGGGCCAGGTGTGAATGGAGATGTGCGACTCGGCGATGTTGACGACGCCGCTCACCCCTTGGGGAGAGAAGTGGTAGAAGGAATCGCCGACGACGGCGGCGCCGCAGCAGACAGCCGCACGGTGGAGGTGCTCCTTGAGGTACTCGAGGTCGTCAAGCAGGACCACGTTGCAGCCTTTGAGTTCTACGAGAAGATGTCGTCCGAGGGCGTACAAGTCGCTGGTTCTCCCTGGCACCCCTGCCCGCACCACACTGATATGCCCAGCATATCGCTGGGCATACGAGCGGAATTGTATCGTACGTGGGGAGGAGGGTCAAGAAACGAATGGTTGCGCCCCGCCCCGGGAGAGGACGCGATGTTGTATCAACAGCTTCGTCGCAGGAACGGGGCATACGTTGGATGCAGCTATGCTTTCTGTTAGAATAGCCGGAGGGTACGATGGCTGACGGGACGTCGCTGGTGGTCCTCTGCAGGTCCCGGCACGGTGAAGCCCAGATCATCCGCGCGCGGCTCGAAGACTACGGCATCCCGGTGGCCCTCAGCTACGAGAGTGCCGGCATCGTGTACGGACTCACCATCGACGGTCTCGGCGAAGTGCGCATCCTCGTTCCGGAACCATACTACGAACAGGCCCTCGCCGTTCTGGCGCAGAGCGTCGACGCGGCGACTGGTGGAGTTGAAGACCCTCCCGACCCTGCGTCCCAGTGATGACGTACGGCGCCCTGCGCGGCGGCCGACAGCATAAAGAAGGAACACCATGACGTCACGTCTCGACCGTGTCACCGAAGAGCGACTCAAGACCATCGACGATTTGAGGGCGAAGGGGACCGAGCCATACCCTCACAGCTATCATCCCAGCCACACGACGGCGCAAGCGCGTGCTCTCTGCCAGCAGGCCGGCGAGCGCTCCCAGCGAGTCTCCGTCGCGGGCCGTGTCACGGCGAAGCGCGCGATGGGGAAGATGGCGTTCCTCGACCTCCGGGACGGCGCGGGCAAGCTGCAGGCAAGCCTGCGACGCGACGTGCTTGGCGACGAGCGCTACGAGCTGCTGAAGGACATCGACATCGGCGACTTCGTCGGCGTCGGCGGAGAGCTGTTCGTCACGAGGACCGGCGAGATTACCGTCGATACGGCGGAACTCGTCTTTCTGGCGAAGTCGCTCCGGCCTCTGCCGGAGAAGTGGCACGGACTCGTCGACGTCGAGACGCGCTATCGCCAGAGGTACCTCGACCTCATCTCGAACGACGAGGCCCGTCGCACGTTTGCGCTCCGCAGCAGCATCGTGAGTGCGACGCGGCGGTTCCTCGAGGACGATGGCTACATCGAGGTTGAGACACCGGTGCTGCAATCGAAGGCCGGCGGGGCGCTGGCACGACCGTTCGTCACCCACCACCACGCGCTCGATGCGGACCTCTACCTGCGTATCGCGCTGGAGCTGTCCCTGAAAAAGCTCATCGTGGGCGGCATCGACCGAGTGTACGAGATGGGCAGGGTCTTCAGGAATGAGGGCATCTCCATCCGTCACAACCCCGAGTTCACGCTCATGGAGTGCTACCGCGCCTACGCTGACTACGAAGACATGATGGACCTGACCGAACGTCTCTTCTCCACGGTGGCCCGCACGGTCCTGGGCACCACCCGCGTCGAGTTCCGCGGACAGACGGTGGAACTCGCTCCGCCGTGGCAACGAGTGACGCTGCGCGAGAAGGTGAAGGAACTGAGCGGCATCGACTTCGAGGAGTATCCTGATGCCGAGTCGCTGCATGAGCGCCTGCTGCAGGAAGGTGTGCACATCGAAGGCACTCCCGGGCGCGGGCACCTCATCGACGAACTCATCTCGACGTTTGTCGAGCCGAAGCTGGTGCAGCCGGTCTTCCTGCTCGACTACCCTGTGGAGATGTCGCCGTTCCCGAAGAAGAAGCGCGGCAATCCACGGCTTGTCGAGCGCTTCGAGGCGTTCATCTGCGGACTTGAGTTTGCGAATGCGTTCACCGAGCTGAACGACCCCGTGGACCAGCGGCAACGGCTGGAAGAGCAGCTGCGTGACCGTGTCGGCGACGAAGATGTCCAGGTGGCGGACGAGGACTTCCTCGAAGCCATGGAGTACGGCATGCCCCCCACGGGAGGCCTGGGCATCGGCATCGACCGCCTGGTCATGTTGCTCACCGGACAGGAGTCGATCCGTGACGTGATACTGTTCCCGCAACTGAAGGGGAGGCAAGATGCTTGACATCAGGCTGCTGCGAGAGGACCGCGCGTCCGTGGAAAGGGCGATGGAGCTGCGGGGAATGTCGGGCGTGCTTGCCCCGGTTGTCGAGGCGGATGAACGCTACCGGGAGCTGCTGCGCGACGTAGAGGCGCTCCGGGCGCAGCACAACCAGGCGAGCAAGCAGCTGGGACGGACGAAGGAACGGCCCCCGGAGTTGCTCGACGAGTTGCGCGTCCTGGGCGAGCGGATCGCGGAGGACCAGAAGGCTACGAAGGATGTGAAGGACAGGCTCGATGCGCTGCTGCTCGAGCTGCCGAACCTGCCGGACCGGAGCGTACACGAAGGGAAGGACGCCAGCGACAACCTGGTCGTCCGCACGTGGGGGACCCCCCGAAAGTTCGAGTTCCAGCCTGCGCCGCACTGGGAGATGGGCGAGAAGCTCGACATCATCGACTTCGCCCGCGGCGTGAAGCTGTCGGGCACCCGCTTCTACGTGCTGAAGGGGCTCGGCGCCAGGCTGCAGCGGGCGCTCATCTCGTTTATGCTGGACCTGCACACGAAGGAGCACGGCTACCGGGAGATATACCCGCCGTTCATGCTCCACCGGGAGTGCATGGTAGGTTCGGGCAACCTGCCCAAGTTTGCCGACAACCTGTACCACGACGCGGAAGAGGACTACTGGTTCGTGCCTACGGCGGAAGTGCCGCTGACGAACCTGCACCGGGACGAGATACTGGACGGGGCGAACCTCCCGCTCCGGTACGTGGCCTATACGCCCTGCTTCCGCAGGGAGAAGATGGCGGCAGGGAAGGACACGCGGGGCATCAAGCGTGGCCACCAGTTCGACAAGGTGGAGCTCTACAAGTACGTGAGGCCGGAGAACTCCATGGCGGAGCTTGACTCTCTGGTGGCGGATGCCGAGGAAGTGCTGCGGCGGCTCGAGCTGCCGTACCGGGTCGTCGAGCTCTGTACCGGCGACCTCGGCTTCGCCTCGTGCAAGACGTTCGACCTCGAGGTCTGGGCGCCCGGGTCGAACGAGTGGCTCGAAGTGAGCTCGTGCAGCAACTGCGGGGATTTCCAGGCGCGCCGGGCGAACCTGCGCTTCCGCTCTGAACCGGAGTCGAAGCCGCAGTTCGTCCACACGCTGAATGGGTCGGGCCTTGCGCTTCCGCGCGTGTTCATTGCCGTGCTTGAGAATCATCAGCAGGCGGACGGCACGGTGCTCGTGCCGGAGGTGCTGAACCGGTACATGTAACTCGGGAACAAACCGCCGCCCTGCGCCCCAAGCTCCCCAGCCCTCGGGCGATGCGGCGGGATGCCAATCGAAAGGAGGGGGAGTCATGGCTCGCAGCAGCCCATTGAGCTACGCACACGGTGGCTCAACCACACCGCTTCTCGGAGAAACCATCCCCGCTGTCCTCGACCGCATCGTGGCGCAGTACCCCAACAACGAGGCGCTGGTCGACGTCCCGGAGGGTCGACGCTGGACGTACTCGCAACTGAGGTCGGACTGCCGTCGCGTGGCCAAGTCACTGATGGCTCTCGGGTTGCAGCGCGGCGACCGGGTCGCCATCTGGGCCACCAACCATCCCGAGTGGGTGCTCGTTCAGTTCGGCACGGCGATGGCAGGCATCGTGCTGGTCAACATCAACCCCGCGTACCGCACCCACGAGCTGGAGTATGCCCTGCGGAATTCCGAGGTGAGCGCCCTGCTGCTCATCGAGCGATTCAAATCATCGGACTACGTCGGCATGCTCTACTCGGTATGCCCGGAGGCCCGCGAGTCGAAACCGGGCGCCCTGCAGAGCGGGAAGCTGCCCCATCTGAAGACGCTCGCTCTCATGGGGCCGGGAGAGCATCCCGGCATGTTCACATGGCCGGGTTTCCTCGCGCTGGGCGACGGAGTCTCCGACGAGGAGCTTGCCCGCCGGCAGTCTTCGCTCGACATGGACGATGTCATCAACATCCAGTACACGTCGGGGACGACCGGAATGCCGAAGGGAGCGTCGCTCACCCACCACAATATCCTCAACAACGGTTTCTTCGTGGGTGAAGGGATGCGATTCAGCGACAAGGACCGGCTGTGCATCCCGGTGCCGTTCTACCACTGCTTCGGCATGGTGATGTCCAATCTCACCTGCATGACGCACGGCGCCACGATGGTCCTGCCCGGAGAGAGCTTCGACCCGCCGGCGACGCTGAAGGCGGTCGAGCAGGAGCACTGTACGGCGCTGCACGGCGTCCCGACGATGTTCATCGCGGAACTCGAACACCCTGAGTTCGACTCGTTCGACCTGTCCTCGCTCCGGACCGGCATCATGGCCGGCGCGCCATGTCCAATCGAAGTGATGAAGAAGGTCACGACCCGGATGCACGCCGGCCAGATGACCATCTGCTACGGCGAGACTGAGGCGTCACCCGTTGTCACCCAGACCCCGGTTGACGCGTCACTCGAGGACCGCACGGGCACGGTGGGATTGCCCATGCCGCACGTGGAGTTGAAAGTGGTCGACAGAGACACGGGCGCCATCGTGCCGAGCGGCGCACAGGGCGAGATCTGCTATCGCGGCTACAACATCATGCGTGGCTACCACAACAACCCGAAGGGGACCGCGGAGGTCATCGATGAGGCGGGGTGGCTGCACAGCGGCGACCTTGCGACCATGGACAGTCGAGGCTACTGCAAGATAACGGGCAGGGCCAAGGAGATGATAATCCGCGGGGGAGAGAACATCTACCCGCGCGAGATAGAGGAGTTCCTCTTCACGCACCCGAAGGTGAGGAACGTGCAGGTCATCGGAGTTCCGGACGAGAAATACGGGGAAGAGGTGCAGGCCTGGGTCGAGCTGCGCGAGGGTGAGACAGCGACGCAGGACGAGATTCGCGAGTACTGCAAGGGCAAGATAGCGCACTACAAGATTCCTCGCTACGTGAAGTTCGTCACGGAGTATCCAATGACGGTCACCGGGAAGATCCAGAAGTTCAAGATGCGCGAGGCGGCCATCAAGGAACTGGGACTGGAGAAGGCCGCGCAGGTAAAGATGGCGTAGGAAGAGAGGGGTGGACGCCCGGGCGTCCACCCCTCTCTGGTTTGCGTGGTGAGGAAGATTCTCTAGGGCTTCCGCGCGACGGGCCGGTTGACCAGGTTCGGCGGGGTCTTCCCGTCCAGCGCCGCGATGATGTTCTTCACGGCCACGTGTCCCATGTTCGTCCTCGTCTCCCAGCTGCCGCTGCCGATGTGCGGCGCGAGAACGACGTTGGGGAGTTCAAGCAGCCCGGGAGTGACCTCGGGCTCTTTCTCGAACACGTCGAGCGCGGCGCCGGCTATCTTCTTGCTCTTCAGCGCCTCGAGCAGCGCCTGCTCGTCGACGACCGGTCCGCGCGCCGCGTTCACGAGGAACGCGGTCGGCTTCATCAGGGAGAGAGCGCGGGCGTTGATGAGGTGCTTCGTTTCCTCCATCAGAGGCACGTGGAGCGACACGAAGTCCGACTCCCGCAGCAAGGTGTCCAGGTCGACGAAGCTTGCGCGGAGCTCCTGCTCCTTCTTTCGGTCGATGGGCTTCTGGTCGTGGTAGAGCACCTTCATGCCGAATCCGAGGGCGCGTCGCCCGACCGCCTGCCCTATCCTGCCGAAACCGACGATGCCGATGGTCTTGCCCCAGACGTCGGCCCCGAGCATGGTGAACGGCTTGAATCCCTTGAACTTGCCGTCCCGCACGTACTTGTCGGCCTCCGCCACTCTCCGGGCCGCTGCCATGAGGATTGCCCAGGAGAAGTCGGCTGTGGTCTCGGTCAGCACGTCAGGCGTGTTGGTAACCATGATGCCCTTCTGTGCGGCGTAGTCGGCGTCGATGTTGTTGTAGCCGACGCCCCAGTTGGCGATGATCCTCAGCCGCGGGTTGAGCCGGTCGATGATGGTCTTGTCGACCTTGCTGCCGACACAGAGCAACGCGTCGGCGTCGGCGAGCTGCGTGACGAGCTCGTCGGGGGAAGGGAGCTGGTCGCTGGCGTTCACCACGACGGTGTGCTTCTCGCGCAGGACGTTCAGTGGAGCTTCGGGGAGCCAGAACGATACGTATACTTTCACCTGCAACCTCCTCGCTGCATTGCGTTTGCCATTATAACCCAGGCCGTTGCTCAGTCGAGAGGCACGGCCGACTCGATAATCTCCGCCCGTGTCTGGCGGCCCTCTTCGTCGAGCTCGATGGCTACCACGTCGATACGCCAGGCGGCATCGCGCAGCTCGTCGTGATGGGCTACGTAGTCGAGCGCGCAGGTGACCATCTTGTCTCGCTTGTGCCGCGTGATGGACTCTTCCGGCGTGCCGAACCCGGCTCCGGTCCTCGTCCTGACCTCGACGAATGCGGTGCAGTCCTTCTTCCGCGCGACAATGTCAATCTCTCCGTAGCGGCCGCGGACGTTCCTCTCGATGACCCGGTAGCCGTGCTTCTTGAGAAGGCCGCAGGCGAGTTCCTCGCCGAGACGGCCGACGTCCGCCGGCTTCAGAGGAGTCCCCCGACGACGAGCCGGACCGGCCTGAAGGTGACGCGATGCACCGGACACGCGCCCCGCGCGGCCAGCTCGAGGAGGTGTTCTCCGGTACCGTAGCCCTTATGCGTGCCGAAGCCGTAGCCGGGGTAGCGCGCATCGAGGTCGTTCATGAGATGGTCGCGCGTCACTTTGGCAACGATGGAGGCGCAGGCGATGGAGAGGCAGAGGGCGTCGCCCTTGCGGATGCCTTCCTGCCTCAAGCGGAGGCGCGGCAGCGTGAGCCAGTCGATGAGGACATACCCCGGCTGGAGGCTGAGAGCGTGCAGCGCGTCGAGCATCGCGCGGCGGGTGGCCGCGGCAATGCCGATGCGGTCGATGACCTCGCTGTCCACCACGCCGACACCAACCGCCGCCGAGCCATCCGTGATGAGGGGAAACAGACGCTCGCGCTGGGCTGCGGAAAGCTGCTTACTGTCGCGCACGCTGTCATGCCATGGCAGCCGCGTGCACCAGTCGGCGACGACGGCTCCGGCGACCACCGGTCCGGCAAGCGCTCCACGCCCCGCCTCGTCGACGCCTGCGACGGGCCAGGCGCCTGCATCGCGCAGCTGCGTCTCCCTGTCAGCGGTCGGCACACACCGGAACATGCGAGTCCGTCGCTTTCTCGTGCCTCCGGCGTATCACCCCGCCGCCGAGCACGACATCGTCATCATAGAACACCACGGACTGCCCCGGCGCGATGGCGCGCTGGGGTTCGAGGAACCGCACGTGGGCGAGTTCGCCCTGCACGCTGACGTGGGCCGGACTGCCGCGGGAACGGTATCTCGTCTGAGCGTGTACGAGCAGTTCGGCGGTCGGGGCCCGGCCCCCGGTCCACGCGAGGCTGTCGAGCACCGCCGCTTCGCTGAGCAGGTCCGCGGCCGAGCCGACGACGACGGCATTGTGTTCGGGGTCGAGTCGAACAACGTACTTCGGCTCGCCGGTCGCCACGCGCAATCCGTGTCGCTGTCCGACCGTACAGAAGGGCAAACCCTGGTGTTTCCCGAGTATGCGCCCGTCGAGGTCGACGATGTCGCCCGGCCTCACCTCTGCCCTCTGCGCGACGAACCGGCCACAGTCTCCGTTTCCGACGAAGCAGATGTCCTTACTCGACGGGGTATCCGCCATTCCGAACGTGGCCGCGATGCGACGCACCTCGGCCCTCTGCATGTCCCCCAGCGGCGCCAGCATGCGCTCCAGCGAGTCGGGCGCGACGGCGTAGAGGAAGTAGGACTGGTCGACGAGCCGGTCGGCGGCCCTGCGCAGGCGGTGTTCGCCACCGTCGTGTTCGACACGGACGTAGTGTCCGGTGGCCAGCATCTCCGCTCCGCGAGCGCGTGCGTGCTGCAGCAGCAGGCCGAGCTTGATCTCCCTGTTGCACACGACACATGGGTTGGGCGTACGCCCGGCGGCGAACTCGGAACAGAATGGCGCGATGACTCTCCGGGAGAACTCATCGACGAGGTCAACGACTTCGAAAGGCAGCCCCTGGCGTCGGGCGACGGCACGGGCGAGCTCACACTGCGCACGAGCCCCCGGCGTGTCCGTCATCAGGACGTGCAGCGCGAGGACCTCGTACGGGCCGGCCGCGAGGAGTGAGGCGGCAACGGCGGAATCTCTGCCCCCGCTGATGGCGACCGCGACGCACTGTGCCATAGCTGATTGCGCCTCTCCCCGCCGGCACTGGCTCAGTCGCTGAGCGCCGGAGCGGATTGTGAGCCGCTGAGCATAGCCGAGACCCGTGACCAGACTGCCTTGTGGATGGTCGCTTCCGGCTGGCTCGCGTCCAGCACCAGCCAGCGGTCCGGCTCCTGGCTCGCAAGGGAGAGGTACCCGCTTCTCACTCTATCGTGAAAGGCGAGCCCTTCGAACTCGAACCGGTCGGGAGGCAGCTTCTTGCGCTGCAATGCGACGGAAGGAGCCATGTCGAGTAGCACCACGAGATTGGGGCTGAGCCCCTGCGTGGCGATGACGTTCACCCGGGCGACGAGGTCGAGGGGCAGCCCTCGCCCGTACCCCTGGTATGCCGTGGTGGAATCAGAGAAGCGGTCGCAGACGACGACGCCGTCCTGTGCAAGAGCGGGGAGTATCACCTCCCTCGTGAGCTGTGTGCGTGCGGCCGCGAAGAGGAACAACTCCGCCTCGGGTGCGAGGTCCGTCTCGCGCGTCTTCTTCAGGGCGCGGCGAAGTTCCTCGCCGAGCGGCGTGCCGCCCGGTTCGTAGGTGAGTGTGACGCTGTAGCCGGAGCGTTGCAGCCTGGTGGCAAGTCGCTTCGCCTGTGTGCTCTTGCCGCACCCCTCGCCGCCTTCGAACGTCACGAAGAGGCTCACCGCTTAGCGCAGCCCCCGCGAGGCGCCCTCGCGGAAGCGTTCTCCCCCGTCGTTCCCATTCCCGCCGTCTTCCAGCAACTGCTGCAGCTGATGCACGTAGTTGGCGCGCGATGTTCCCGGCGAGATGGTGTGCAGGCACTGCCGCAGCTGGGACATATCGTTGCTTCTGAGCACGTAGACCGGGATGCGCATCATCTCGGCGTCGCGGATACGCTGCGGCTTCCTGCGGTAGTGAGTCCGGGTGGTGAGGAACAGGTCGGAGCCTTCGAGGATATCGACCAGCTCGATATTCAATCGCTCCCGCTTCGCGGTCGCCTCAAGCCTGGAACGATTCACGCCGAAAGGGTAGACGCGGACAGGCTTCTCGCGGCCCTGTGGCTGGTGCTCCTCGGTCGCCTCAGCGACCTGAGGCTCGCCGACTTCAGGCGAGAGCACGACCTGCTTCTGCACCTGGTCGTTGCTGTCGACCCAGCGCAGCTCCGTCCGCACCGGCCGATGCGTGAGGAGGTTGTCCACCGACTCCTGTACGTCCGTATGCACGGAGACCCGGTAGAAGTCGAGTATCTCGACGACGACGTCGAAGGTAGGAGGCGCCTTGCGTTCGAGTACGGATTTCTGAGACCCGCGCCGGCGGGCCTCTTCGTCGCCAAGTGTGACCGACTGCGTGCCGCCGATGAGGTCGGAGAGCGTGGGATTGAGCACGAGGTTCTCAAGGCTGTTGCCGTGTGCCGTGCCGATGAGCTGTACGCCCCGCTCGGCGATGGTTCGCGCCGCCTGGGCCTCAAGCTCGGTGCCGATCTCGTCGATGATGATGACCTGCGGCATGTGGTTCTCGACAGCCTCGATCATCACGGCGTGCTGGCGCTCGGGGGCGGCCACTTGCATGCGCCGGGCGTGCCCGATGGCGGGGTGGGGGATGTCCCCGTCGCCCGCAATCTCGTTCGAGGTATCGATGATGACGACGCGCTTCCTGGTCTTGTCTGCCAGCACCCGGGCCGCCTCGCGCAGCATGGTCGTCTTGCCGACGCCGGGGCGACCGAGGAGCAGGATGTTCTGGCCGGACTCGATGAGGTCGGCAATCATGTCCACCATGCCGTACACGGCGCGACCGACCCTGCAGGTGAGGCCGATGATGGTGCCGTGGCGATTGCGCATCGCGGAGATGCGATGGAGGGTACGTTCGATGCCGGCCCTGTTGTCAGTTGTAAACTCGCCTATCCTGGAGACGACAAACGAGATATCGTTCTGGTCGACTTCCTTGCAGCTGACGACGACTTCGCTGCCGGGGAGGCGAGCCTCGGGGGGAGAGCCGAGGTCGATGACGACCTCAAGCAGTTCGCTGAGTCCCGGCTGTTCTCGCAGGGGTTCCCGGATGTGAGGGGGGAGTACGTCCAGGAGTGCGTCCAGATCGTCGGCTACTACCTGTCGCAAGGCCTTCTCACCAGCCTCTGGTGGCGAGCAGTCCCTGCTGCGGTATCGAGCTTATCTCGAGACCGGGCATCGCCTCGCCCAAACCCCGGGAGACCCTGGCGATAATTTCCGGCTCCCGGTAGTGTGTCACGGCCTCCACGATGGCCTTGGCCCGGGCGGCGGGGTTGCTCGACTTGAATATGCCGGAACCCACGAACACGCCCTCGGCGCCCAGCTGCATCATGAGAGCGGCGTCGGCAGGTGTGGCCACGCCGCCTGCGGCGAAGTTGACGACGGGCAGCGTGCCGGATTCATGGAGGTCGATGACGAGCTGGAGGGGCGCACCGAGCGTCTTGGCCTCGGTGACCAGCTCTTCCTTCGGAAGAGACCTGACGCGGCGGATGCCGTCCATGACGGCACGCATGTGGCGCACGGCCTCGACGACGTTGCCAGTGCCGGCCTCGCCCTTGGTGCGGATCATAGCCGCGCCCTCTGAGATGCGGCGCAGGGCCTCGCCGAGCTCCCGGCAGCCGCACACGAACGGGACACGGAAGTCATGCTTCCACACGTGGAAGTTCTCGTCGGCAGGCGTGAGGACCTCTGACTCGTCGATGAAGTCGACTCCCAGTGCCTCGAGCACCTGCGCTTCGACGAAGTGGCCGATGCGGCACTTCGCCATGACCGGGATGCTCACCGCATCCATGATGGAGAGAATCACCGTGGGGTCGGCCATGCGGGCCACGCCACCCGCGGCGCGGATGTCGGCCGGCACGCGTTCGAGGGCCATCACGGCACAGGCGCCGGCGTCCTCCGCAATCTTGGCGTGTTCCGCCGTGACGACGTCCATGATGACGCCGCCTTTGAGCGATTGCGCCAGTCCGCTCTTTGTCCGGAAGGTGCTCTTCTCCATGGCGGTATTATAGGTCAGCGACAATTGCGGCGCAAAGGTGGGCACGCAATCCCGAGCATGCGGTCTCATGCGGATGCCGTGCGGAGGCCGGAACCGAAGGAGGGCTCGACGGCATCCGTCGAGCCCTCCGAACTGTGCGAACCGCAGAAGCGCTGGTTTCTAGCCCTTCTCGTTGCCGGCGATGATGACGCTGACACTGCAGGTGGCGGGAGTGCCGCCCAGGTTGTGGGTGAGGCCGAGTCGCGGGTTCTTTATCTGCCGCTTGTCAGCCTTCTGCTGCAACTGCTTGTAGACCTCGTACATCATCCGGAGGCCGCTCGCGCCGATGGGGTGGCCAAAGCACTTGAGGCCGCCGTCGGTGTTGATGGGCAGTCCGCCATCCAGGTTGAAGAAGCCGCTGCGGACATCGTCAGGGGCCTTGCCGCGCTCGCTGAACTTCAGGTCCTCCATGATGACGAGCTCGGTGATGGTGAAACAGTCATGCACCTCGGCCATGCTGATCTCTTTGCGGGGGTTCTTGACGCCGGCCTCGGCATACGCGCGTTCGCCCGCCCTGACCGTCTCCTCAACGTGGCTCCAGTCGAACTTCGGGCTCATGTAGCCCTCGTACGGGCCGACGGCGATCTGCAGAGACTTGATGTAGATGGGGTCGGGCCTGAACTTCTTGGCGAGGTCGGCCCGCGTCACGATGGCGGCTGCGGCTCCGTCGCTGACACCGCAGCAGTCGAAGAGCCCGAGAGGCCAGGCGACCATCGGAGCGGCGAGGACCTTCTCGAGCGTCGTCTCGGACTGGAAGTGCGCCTTGGGGGACAGCGCGCCGTTGTGGTGGTTCTTGACGGCAATCTGCCCGATTACCCTCTTGCCTTCCTCAGGGCTGAGTCCGTACCGGTCGAAGTACTTCGTCGCCATCATGGCGAAGTGTCCCGGCGGACTGTAGGTGCGGGTGCGGTAGGTGTTGCTCTGCCGGCGCAGCAGCTCGAAGTCCGGCAGGCCGGTGTAGCCCGAGTCCTTGAGCTTCTCGACTCCGACGGCGAGCGCGATGTCGCAGGCGCCCGAGGCGACCGCGTAGCACGCGTTTCGCAGCGCGTCCGAGCCGGTGGCACAGGCGTTCTCAACCCTCGTCACGGGTATGTAGTCGAGCTTGAGCGCCCGGGAGAGCATCTGCCCGGTCTGCTCGGTGACGTAGGTTCCGAGCCAGGCGGCGCCGATATCCTTCGATTCGATGCCGGCGTCCGCATACGCCTCATAGGCGGCATCGATAATCATGTCGTCCGCGGACTTCTCCCAGTTCTCGCCGAACTTGGAGCATCCCATGCCGATGATGGCGACCTTGTCTTTGATTCCGTCCATATATCACCTCGCTCCTGTCTAGCGTTCTCAGTCCCTCTTCGGCCGCGCCTTCCACCAGTAAGTGTAGAAGCCGCCGACGTACCTCAACACCCTGAACACCATCTCGATAGGCATGCCGATCTTGATCTCGGCGGGATCCCTGTCGGTCATGTCGCAGGTGATGCGTCCGCCACCCTGGAAGTCGACTGCCGCCACCGTGGTGGGCGGGTCCGCGCTGATGCCCAGGCTGTCATGGCTAAATGTAGCAAGAATTGCGGGCTTGTCCGAAAACGAGTAGTCCTCGAAGTCGTCCTTCGAGCCGCACTCCATGCACACGCGCTGCTCCGGGTACTGCGGGGTACCGCACTTGCGGCACTTGACGCCGTGGAGGTCGAGGCCGCTCTTGTTGTCTCGCCACAGAGCCACGGGCGACGGCTGCTCCATCGGAGCGGTCGCCGGCGGCTCGAGCTCGATGATCTGGCGCCAGCGGAGGTACTTCTCGTACGTCGAGATCGGCAGCTTCGTGCTGACATAGTACGGCAGGCCGCGGGCGGGCTTCCGTGAGGCGACGGCCGGAGTCGCGGTCAGCGTGACCACGTCGGCGCCGTTGCCGTAGGAAGCTACCAGTATCTTGTCGCCCGCCTTCGCCTGCTCGAGCGTGGCGGCAAGAGAGATGAACACCTGCGCCGCGCCGGTGTCGCCGAATTCGTTGAAGAAGGAGTCCTGCACCTTCGCGGGGTCGAGTTTCAGCGACTTCGCGACCACCTGAAGCTGGCGTTGGTCCGGCGAGGACACCACGAACTTCGCGAAATCGGTCGCGGCGGCGCCGCTCTTGGCGAGAGCCGCCTTCACCGCCTGCGGGACGACCCGGCCGTGGCCGTAGTCGCGGACGAATCTGGTCTCCCATGCCCGGACGAAGCGGTCTCTGTCGGAGCGGAACACGTCGATTATCTCATCGGCCACCGAGTACATGGAATCGACCGACGCGATGACGCCCTCGGAGCCGACGAGCAGAGCCGCAGCGCCGTCGCCGAACGCCGATTCGTTGGCGCCGTTCGGCAGGCCGAGTCTGCATTCGGCGGCGAGGACCAGCACCTTCTTGAGCGAGCCGCTCTTGACGGCGTCCACTGCCGCGCGGAGCGCATTCGTACCGCTCCGGAGCGAGCCGGCGAAGTCGGCCGTGTACGTCTCAGCGCGAAGGTTGAGCACCGCGGCGATGGTTGCGGCCGCCTGCTTCTCCCTGTACGGAGAGGTCGTCGATGCGAAGAAGACACCGTCGACCGACGCCTTGTCGAGGCCCTTGAGGCATTCGCGCGCTGCTGAGACAGCCATGGTGAGGCTGTCTTCGTCATGGCTTGCGACAGCCTTCTCTCCCTTTCCGCCGCCGCCCCACGCACGGCCGATCTCTGCTCGACTGAGCCGGTAGAGTGGCAGATATGCTGCGTACGATACGATTCCCGTCATGTTCTTCACTGACTCCTTCCTTGCACCGGGGCAAGACATGCTGCTCGCCGGTGGGCTACTTGCCCGGGTAGTCGTAGAAACCCTTGCCGGTCTTCCTGCCGAGGTGGCCCGCCTGAATCATCTTCTTCAGGACCGGGGGCGGGAAGTAGGCGGGGTCCTTCGTCTCTTCGAAAATGGACATGCACGCGTTGTAGTGGATGTCGAGCCCGACGAAGTCCATGAGCGTGAACGGTCCCATCGGGTAGTTCAGCCCGAGGGACATCGCCTTGTCGATATCTTCCTTCGTCGCGAGGCCGCGTTCCCACTGTCGAATAGCGACCAGCGTGTAGGGTAGGTACAACTGGTTGACGATGAAGCCTGGCGCGTCCTTGCAGACCACGGTCTCTTTGCCGACGGCCTTGCCGTAGGCTACTCCGGCCTCGACGACCTCGTCCTTGACCATGATGGTGCGCACGACTTCGAGGAGTTTCATCACAGGGACGGGACTGAAGAAGTGGAGTCCGAGCACCTTGTCCGGCCTCTTCGTGGACCCCGCAATCTCGGTGATGGAGAGCGACGAGGTATTGCTCGCCAGGATGGTCTCGGGCGGGCAGGCGGCGTCGAGGATGCCGAAGACGCGTTTCTTCTCATCCATCTTCTCGATGACTGCCTCGACGACGAGCTGGCAGGACTTCACGTCCTCGATCTTCGTCGACCCCTTGATTCGAGCGAGCGTTGCCGTGCGCTCGGCGGCGGTGGACTTGCCCTTGTCGACGGCCTTCTGCGTCGAGGCCTCGATCCGGGCGATGCCCTTCTTGAGGAACTCCTCGTTTACTTCCGTGACGAGGACGTCGTATCCCGCGCGGGCGGTGATCTCCGCGATGCCGGACCCCATCAAGCCACAGCCGATGATGCCCACCTTCTTGATGACCATGCTCCGCAATCCTCCTTGTCTCTTCGTAAGGGTTCTTGCCGGGCGCGGCCGGCGGACGACCGCGTGCGGCAGCAAATCCTAGCCGATGAACACCCCGCCGTTGACGCTCAGCGTCTGGCCGGTGACGTATGCCGCCTCTTCCGAGACGAGGTAGTGGATGGCGGCAGCGATCTCCTCCGACTCGCCGAGTCGCTTCCACGGGATCATCTTCTCGTAGGCCTCGGCCAGCTTCGGGTTGTCCCTGCGGTTGGCGTTCCACATGTCGGTGTTGATGAGGCCCGGCGAGACGCAGTTGACGTTGATCTTGTAGCGAGCCATCTCGACGGCGAGGTTGCGCGTGAAGGCGATGACGCCGCCCTTGGAGGCCCCGTAGGCGGCCTGTCCCATGCTGCCGACCCTGCCGGCATCTGAGGCAACATTCACGATCTTGCCGTACTGTCGCTCAATCATCCCATCGATGACGGCACGGCAGCAGACCATGGTGCCGAGCAGGTTGACGCGCAGCAGTCGCTCCCAGTCCGCGACGGCTCCTTCGGTGAAACGCTGGACGAGGTGAATGCCGGCGCAGTTGACGAGGATGTCGACTCTTCCGAGTTCCTTGACGGCCTTTCCGACGGCCTCGTAGACCTGCGCACTGTCCGTCACATCGACGTGGACGGCGAGCGCCCGACGACCGAGGGCGCGCACTTCCGCAGCTGCGCTCTCAACGGCGGGGATGACGTCGCCGACGACCACGTCGGCGCCTGCTCTCGCGAACGACAGTGCGGTCTCTCTGCCGATGCCGCGGCTGCCGCCGGTGATGAGCGCCACTCTCCCCTCGAGCGAGAATGCCATCGCAGCCATGCGTTGTCTCCTTTCGATGTTCCGGCGGTATCGTACCACATCCACGGGCGCGCGCTGTAGCCGATGCGCGCTCGTTGCGGACGAGTGGGCGGGAGCTCAGCGGTCGCTAGAGGGGGTACTTGGCCGGCATGCCCGGCCGGCGCGGGAAGCGGACGGGAGTGGGGCCGGCTTTGTCCGACACGACCAGGCAGCGGTCGTCAGCGAGCAGGGGAAGCGTCACCTTGATGATGCGCGCCGGCGCTCCCCCCAGTCGCGCGATTGCGACGGCGGAGGCGGCGAGCTCGGCTGTGAGGTTGCCCTTCTTCATCGCGACGAACCTGCCTCCCAGGGCGACGAAGGGCAGACAGAGCTCGGCGAGAGCGGCGAGCGGTGCGACCCCTCGTGCGACGACGATGTCGTACGATTCCCGGTGCGAATGGGACTGGCCGCGGTCCTCCGCTCTGCCGAGTAGAACGCTCGTGTTGCCCAGTGCGAGCAGCTCCACGATGTGCGTGAGGAAGGCCACCTTCTTGCCGGTCGCTTCGAGCAGCGTCACGCGGGCGTTCGGCAGCACGATGGCGAGCGGCACACCGGGGAGACCCGCTCCGGAGCCGACGTCGAGGATGCGCAGGCCGGCGCCGGAGGGCTCACACGCCTCGATGGCCGCGAGGACCGTCAGAGAGTCGAGGAAGTGGCGTACCTCCACGTCATCAGGGTCAGTGATGGACGTGAGATTGACGCGTTCGTTCCAGTCGAGGATCTCGGCGCGGTACCGTTCGAACAGCGACAGCCGTTCCGGCGTGAGTTCGTACCCCAGCATGGCGGCGCTGCCCTGCAACTGCTCAAGCATGTCGTGTCCTGTCGTCACAAGCGATGGCCGGATGATAGCACCGTCCCGCCACCGGGTCGCGCCCGTGTGGTTTGCACGTACGTGGGTGCTGCGTTATTATGCCAGCTATGGATGTCGAGTCCCTGCTGAGGGATGCCGCCGCGTATCTTCCGCCTGAGAAGGTGGAGTTCGTAAGGTCGGCCTACGAGTTTGCGGCGAAGGCGCACGAGGGGCAGCTTCGAGCGTCCGGCGAGCCGTACCTTGAGCATCCGCTCAACGTGGCGATGACGCTGGTCGAATACCAGATGGACGCGGCCTCGATAGCCGCGGCGTTGCTGCACGATGTGGTGGAGGACACCGACGTCACGCTGGAGACCATCACGGCCCGCTTCGGGACTGATGTC
>JALNYR010000202.1:0-2671 GCA_023229725.1 Dehalococcoidia bacterium
TCCCGCTGGGAGTCTTCGTCTGTGTCACCGGCGTGTCCGGCTCGGGCAAGAGCTCTCTCGTCAACGAAGTGCTGTACAAGCGACTGGCGTGGGACCTGTACAGGGCGAAGGACACCCCTGGCGCGTGCGACTCGATCACGGGTCTGCAGAACATCGATAAGGTGGTCTGTATCGACCAGTCGCCGATAGGCCGCACGCCCCGCAGCAACCCGTCCACGTACACCGGCCTCTTCACACCCATTCGTGAGGTGTTTGCCCGGGTGCCCGAGGCGAGGGCACGAGGCTACGGACCGGGGAGGTTCTCCTTCAACGTCAAGGGAGGACGGTGCGAAGCGTGTCAGGGTGCCGGGTTCGTGCAGATCGAGATGCAGTTCCTCTCGGACGTGACGGTGCCGTGCGAGGTCTGCAAAGGACGCCGCTACAACCGCGAAGCGCTTGAGATTCACTTCAAGGGGAAGTCCATCGCCGATGTGCTCGACATGACCGTCGAGGAGGGGCTGGAGTTCTTCGGGAATGTCCCCGCTATCCGCCGCAAGCTTGAGACAATCCGGGACGTCGGCCTGGGTTATGTCTGTCTGGGGCAGCCTGCTCCGACACTGTCTGGCGGAGAGGCGCAACGCGTCAAGCTGGCGACGGAGCTGTCGCGCCGGTCGACCGGCAACACCCTCTATATCCTGGACGAGCCAACCACCGGACTCGCGTTCTCGGATGTCGACTGCCTGCTGCGCGTGCTGCAGCGACTGGTCGACAACGGCAACACGATGCTCGTCATCGAACACCACCTGGACGTGATGAAGAACGCGGACTGGATACTCGACCTCGGCCCCGGCGCGGGAGACGAAGGCGGCTGGCTCATCGCTGCCGGGACACCCGAGGATGTGGCCCGCGATGAGCGCTCGGCCACAGGACGCTATCTTCGTGATGTACTGGCCCGGGAAGCATCCCGGGCGGCGTCATTCTGAACCAGGCGTGGGCTGGAGGACTGCGGGGCGCACCGTCGCACGCCACGGCGCCACGGCCACCCCTCTACAGCTTCGTGAGCCCGTTCACCACTTCCGTGAGATCGTCGAAGGGGATGCACGGCAACCCGTGCCGCAGGTAGTAGGTGAGCAGGTCGCCCGTCGCGAATACCACGTGGGCGTGACGTGAAGCGTAGGAGTCGGACGTGCCATTGCCCACGTAGACGACACGGTAGCCCTCGCTCAGATAGAGCTTCATGTACGCTTCCTTGAAGCCGTCCTGGAGTACCGTGCCGTCCGGTGCAACGTACTGGACGCGGACTCCGTCGCGCTCGAACGCGTTGGTCGCGGCGTGCGCCTCGATACCGTTGACGCCGAGTGCCCTCAGAATGGCCTCGACGTAGAACTGCAGCCCGTTGCTGACAATCACGAAGCGGAACCCGCGGTAGGCGCAGTAGTCGAGCAGCTCGCGGAACCCCGGTCGAACGCGCACATTCTCGTCGAGTTTGCTCAACAGCGTCGACTCGTCGGCCTTTATCATGGCGAATGCACGCGTGTTGAACTCGCCAACGGTGATTCGCCCTTCCTTGTACTCCTTGAGAATCGAGCGCCAGTCTCCTTCCGCGTACGCATCGAGCAGGTAGAAGCTGGCGTCGTCCTCGGTGATGGTCCCGTCAAAGTCACACTGAATGAGTGTCTTCATGTCCACATGCGTGTGGCCCGCCGCAGCGACGGGCCGACAGCGGATTGTACCATGTGAAGGGTGGGCGCTAGGTCTCGAGAGTGAGACTGACGGGGCAGTGGTCGGAGCCGCCAACCTCGGGCAGGATGGCCGCATCCCGGACCGCGCCGGCGAGGTTGTCACTCACGAAGAAGTAGTCGAGTCGCCAGCCGATGTTCCGCTCACGTGCGCGTGTCCGCATGTCCCACCACGTGTAGTGGCCTCCATCGGAGTGGAACATCCGGAACGTGTCGATGAACCCATGCGCCGTGAGACGGTCCATCCACGCTCGCTCCTCCGGCAGGAAGCCTGAGACCTTGACGTTGTTCTTCGGATGGGAAAGATCGATCTCCTTGTGCGCCGTGTTGTAGTCGCCGCAGACGACGATCCGCTCTCCACGGCGCCGGAGGTCCACCAGTCGGCTGAGGAACTCTTCGTAGAAGTCCAGCTTGTACTGGAGCCGCTCAGCGTTCATCTTCCCGTTGGGGAAGTAGACGTTGAAAAGCAGGAACTGAGGATAACGGGCGATGAGGACCCGGCCCTCGGCATCGAACCGCGGGACGCCGAGTCCGGTGGTCACTTCTACCGGGAGCACACGAGAGAACAGGGCCACGCCACTGTAGCCGCGGCGCTCGGCAAAGGCCCAGAATGAACTGTAGCCCTCGGGCTCGCGCAGAGAACTCACCACCTGGTCCGGATGCGCCCTTGTCTCTTGCAGGCAGAGCGCGTCCGCGCCGGCTCCGCGAAGCACGTCGAGCAGTCCGCTCTTCGCTGCGGCCCGGATGCCGTTGACGTTCCAGCTGATGAGGCGCATATTCCGGCGGTGAATCTGCAGAGTAGCAGGTTGTGGCGCAGGAGACAATCGTGCGGCCACTTGCGTGTCGTACACGTATGCGGCAGAATTCGGTCGGAGGGAACAATAGGCGCATGACCAAGATACGGCTGCTCGTGGCGGATGACCACGCGGTGGTGCGGCAGGGCATACGGCAGA
>JALNYR010000202.1:2725-3802 GCA_023229725.1 Dehalococcoidia bacterium
CCTGGCAGAGGTACCGGACTTCGATATCGTGAGGGAAGCCACGGACGGGGTGCAGGTACTGGAGAGACTGCGGGACGCCAGGGTCGATGTCGTTGTGCTGGACTTGTCGATGCCCATGATGAGCGGACTTGAGGTCATCAAGCAGATCCGCAAGGAGTTTCCGCTTGTGGCAATCCTTGTCCTGAGCTTCCATTCTGAAGAGCAGTATGCCGTGCGCGTCATGAAGGCGGGCGCTTCAGGCTATCTCACGAAGGGAAGTGAGCCCGAGGAGCTGATTGCGGCGCTGCGGAGTGTCTCGAAGGGACGGAAGTACGTGACCGGAACGCTTGCCGAGCGGCTGGCAGTGGAAGTGGAGACCGGCACCGACAAGCTGCCCCACGAGATGCTCTCGGACAGGGAGTACGAAGTGCTCTGCCTCATCGCGTCAGGGCTGACCGTCCAGGAGATCGCCGAGAAGCTCATTCTGAGCGTCAAGACCGTGAGCACGTACCGGACGCGCCTGGTTCACAAGATGAAGATGCACGGCACGGCCGAACTCACGCGCTACGCTCTGACGCATGGCCTCGTTGACTGAATCATGTCGGGTTCAAGACTACATAAAGCGTTGGGCGGAGCTTACGTGGCGTCTGGGGAAATCCCTGTAGCGACGAGACTCGCGCTCAGACATAATGAGATGCGCAGATTGGGGCGGCTCGGGACTGGTCCACGCGATTGTGGAGGAGGCTCTGCATGAGGGTGTTCGTCGTCGACGACTCGCCGTTGGTCAGGGAGAGGCTGGTCACGCTGCTGTCGGAGGTCGAAGGCGTTGAGGTCGTGGGCACTGCGGACAGTGCGGCCGATGGCATCGGTGGCATCATCAGCACCCGTCCCGAGGTCGCCATCCTTGACATACGAATGCCTGCCGGAAGCGGGATCTCCGTCCTGGAGGCTATCAAGCAGCACGAGTCTCCGCCCATTGTTGTGATGTTGACGAACTACCCCTATCCGCAGTATCGCAAGAAGTGCATGGACGCGGGCGCGGACTACTTCTTCGACAAGTCGAACGAGTTCCACAAGGTGGCTGAACTGCTCCAGCGT
>JALNYR010000203.1 GCA_023229725.1 Dehalococcoidia bacterium
ACGCGCACGCCGGCGTGCCTGCGGGCGACGCCTTCAGCATCGGCCTGACTCTGTAGCGCGGGCTTGAGCCAGTCAGTGCAGCAGGCTGTATGGGTTGGCCTGGCACATCAGCCTGATGTGCTCGTCCGGCACGCCGCTCTGGATGAAGCCCACGATGAGGCGCCGCAGCCCGTCGATGGGGTGACCAAGCGAGATGTGGCCCCGGTCCGAGGCGATGAGCATCCGCTCCGGGCCGACGGCGCGGTAGACCGCCATCACGTCGTCCCACGAGTAGTACGAGTCGTCTATCGCATAGATGCTGATGAACGCCCCGAGGTCCGCAAAGGTCCGGCACTGCTCCGGCGTCAGCCACGACGGCGGGTAGTTGACGTGCGTTATCTCGATGCGCTTGATGCCGAGCCTGACCGCCTCCTTCACCAGCGCCAGGCGCTCTTTCGTGCTCTGATGCCCGATGCCGAGCACCATGTCCGTCTGTGAGATGAGGTCGAGTATCTCGCGCGCCTTCGGGACGACGTTGCCGTCGCCATCGACGAGGTCGATGCCCTGCCCGACGCCTTCGTTCACGACGAGGCGGTGGTGGTTGGAGTCCACGTTCGGCAGCCACACGTACTTGCCGCCCATGCGGTAGGAGGCGATGACCGCGTCCGGGTTCAGACCGCCGACGGCGTAGTTGAGGCACACGCCGCCGAATATCTCGATGCGCTGCCTGCCATGCTCGTCGGCCCACTGGTCGACGACCTTCTGAACGATGCGCGCGGAGCGCGTCGACGGCATGAACTGCTCCTTGAAAACGATGCCGCCGAGACCGATGTAGCAGCCGTGGATGGCAAGGTCCAGCTCGTCGAACAGCCTTTCCGTGTGTGGCGATGGACCGCTGTGCTGGTGCACATCGTAGGTGCCCCGCAGCAGCTCCCACACGCGGTCAACCTTGAAGGCGGGTGACGTCATCCAGCGCTTCTGCGCCTCGAAGGACCGTTCCAGCGGCGAGTAGAAGGAGGTGCCGCCCGCCTGTCCCGAGACGACGGACGAGCCTCGAATCCGGCGCAGCATCTCGTCGCTCAAGGATGCCTCGAATACCTCTTCCTGCATCACTGTCGTGCTCCTTTCGGTACGTAGATCTGTGCCGGTCGCCATTGCCGCACTGGCCGCTACTGCGGCGAGGCGAGCGATGCGGGGATCAGCTCCGTCAGCTCGGGGTGAATGTGGATGCCGCGCACGAGTTCATCGACGTGTCCGCCGGACTGCATGGCGTTCACCACTTCCTGGATGAGCATGGGGGCGTACGGACCGACGATGTGGAAGCCCAGGATGCGGTCAGTGCCCCTTTCGAGCACCACCTTGGTGAAGCCAGCCGTTTCTCTCAGCACCTGTCCCTTGGCGACATCGATGTAGGGAGTGATGGACGTGACGACATCATGTCTGGCCTCGCGGGCCTGCGCCTCGGTGAAACCGACCGACGCAATCTGCGGCCAGGAGTACACCGCGTGCGGCACGGCGTGGTAGTCCATCTCCACATCGGCGCCATCGAACGCATTCGCCGCGGCGACGAGCGCCTGCACGTTGGCCGCATGGCGGAACATCGCCAGGCCTGTTATGTCGCCCATCGCGTACACCTCGGGTTGGTCTGTGCGCATGTGAGTGTCGACCGCGACGAAGCCCCTGCGGTCGGTTTCGATGCCCGCCTTCGCGACCTCGAGCAGGTCGGCGTTCGAGCGCCGTCCGACTGCGACCAGCAGACGCTCCGCCCGGAACGTCCTGGCCCCGCCGCCCTTAGTCCCGCGCGCGCTCACGCGCACGCCGCCTTCCGCGGCGGAGACCGACTCGACCTTCATGCCGGTCACGATGCGGGCGCGCTTCGAGAGAGCCTGCTGCAGCGCCGCCGAGACCTCCGGCTCCTCGGACGTCACCAGCCGGTCCATCATCTCCAGCACGGTCACTTTCGTCCCCATGGCGGCGAAGAAGTGGCAGTACTCGACGGCGATGTAGCCGCCGCCCATGATGATGAGGCTCTCGGGCCGTTCCGTGAGTTCCAGCACGGAGTCGTTGGTGAGGTAGTCGACGGTATCGATGCCCGGGATGGGGGGAATGACGGGTCGCGCGCCGGCGGCAATGAAGACCTGTGTGGCCTCCAACTGCTCCCTGCCTGCGCGGATGGCGCGCGGGCCAGTGAACACTGCCCTCGAACGGATGAGGCGCACGCCGGGCAGGCCCAGCGTGGACGCTTTCAGGTGCCCGCGGAAGTGGGCCCGGTCGGCGCGCATCCGCCGCATGATGGCGGCGAAGTCCACGGACTCTATCGAGGTCCGCACGCCAAGGATGGAAGCGCGCTCCAGTTCCACGACGGCGTCCGCGGGAGCGATTAGCATCTTCGATGGGATGCAACCGACGTTCAGGCACGTGCCGCCGAGCGGGCCCGGCTCAACCAGCGCCACGCTCTTCCCGCGCGCTGAGGCCTGCTCGACTGCCTCCAGCCCGCAGCCGGAGCCGATGACGAGTACGTCGTAGTGCTCCATGGGTCATCCCTCCCCGTTCGGGCCCGCGCTCTCGCCCGGACGGTGCTGATACTACCATCCTACTCTGGAATGCGACAGCACTGGTTCACTGAAGCTGAATGCAGTAAGCTGTGCCCGCAGCAACGCAGATAGACAGCCAGGTGTATGACGTGCGACGCAGCTATATGACTTGGCGCGGGCGCCCCGTCCGCCTGTGGCGGCTGGCTGCTACAGGCCTCGCAGGCCTTCGGGCCGGAGCATGGACGCGTCGCCCTTCTGGAGCACCCGGTCGAGGGTGGCGAGCATCTTTTCGCGGTCCTGCGGCAGCGTCCCCCGAATGGTGAGGTAGTTGGAGGCGTGCATGGAGCTGAAGAAGCAGTCGGTGACCTTGAGGTTGGCGATGATGGTGCGCAGTTCCTTGAGCGACTGGAAGGGAGAGATGGGATGGAAGCGGCCGCTCTCGATGAGGTCATGCATCGGCGTGTTCTCGACGACGGTCAGTGTAAGCGCGGCGCCGAACTCGGGGTCCATCTTCGACAGGACGTCCGCCGTCGCCAGCGCGTGGCGTTCGCTTCGATCCACGCCGCCCAGGCCGAGGATGACCATGACCGAGAGGTCGAGCCCGGCCTCGTCGACGCGCTTCGCCGCTGCAATCATGTCGGCCGATGTGGCGTTCTTGCCTATCTCGCGCAGTATCTCGTCGTCGCCGCTTTCCAGGCCGACGTAGAGGATGGAGAGCTTGCGCTTCTTGAGTTCCTGCAGTTGCTCAACGCTGCGTCGCATGATGTCCTGGGCGGTGGCGTAAACGGCGATGCGCTCCAGGTCGGGGAAGCGCTCGTTGAGATAGTCGAGCGCCTCGATGAGCTTCGGGAATGGGTAGACGAGGGCGTCGCCGTCCTGCAGGAAAACCCTGCGGCCGTCCCACTGGTTGGCGAGCATGTAGACCATGGGGTCCATGCCGGGCACGCCGATGTGCTTCGTCTTGTAGAGGTGCAGTGCGTCTACTTCCGCCTTGACCTCTTCGATGTCACGCATCTGCAGCTTAGAGCCGTAGTAGTAGCAGAAGGTGCAGGTGTTGTTGGAGCAGCCGCTCGTGAGCGGGAGGTAGTAGCTCATCCACTCGCTCGGGGGGCGGAAGATGCGGGGGCGTTCGAATCGTGACACGGTGATGGCTCCCTTCGTGGCCGTCAGGGCAGTCGGACGCCGAAGCTCTCGAGGGCGCGTGCGAGGTGCGCCATGGGCAGGCCGACGACGTTCGAGAAGTCGCCCTCGATGCGGTCGATGAT
>JALNYR010000027.1:0-7675 GCA_023229725.1 Dehalococcoidia bacterium
CGCCATGGGAGCCGGGAAGCGCGCCGCGGCCGACATCGACCGCTACCTGAAAGGCTCGTAGGAGTCACAGGGAGGAAGCGACCGGTTCCATGTCGGCCCAGTTCGGCCCCGACTTGAGGTCGACTTTGAGCGGCACGTTGAGCTGGACGGCGCCCGGCATGAGCTCTCTCACGAGGCCTACCATGCGCTTGAACTCCGAGTCAGGGATTTCGAAGAGCAACTCGTCGTGTATCTGCAGGAGCATCTTGCTCTCGAGCTTCTCACGCCGCATGGCATCGTAGATGCGGATCATGGCAACCTTGATGATGTCGGCCGACGTGCCCTGCACCGGCGCGTTGATGGCCATCCGCTCGGCGCCTTCGCGTACCTGCCGGTTGGTTGAGCGTATCTCGGGGACGTAGCGCCTCCGGCCAAGCAGCGTCGTCACGAACAGAGTCTCGCGCGCCTGCGCCTTCGTCTGCTCTATCCAGCGGCGTACCCCGGGGTACTGCTCGAAGTACGTCTTGATGAACTTGCCGGCCTCTGCCCGCGTGAAGCCGGTCGCCTGCTCCAGTCCGTAGTCGCTCATGCCGTACACGACACCGAAGTTGACCACCTTCGCCGCGCGGCGCATCTCGGGCGTCACGTTCTCGGGGGCAACGCCGAACACCCTGCCGGCCGTCGTAGTGTGGATGTCCTCGCCGTGTCTGAAGGCGCTCACGAGCGCTTCATCGCCGGAGAGGTGGGCGAGGCAGCGCAGGTCGATCTGCGAGTAGTCCGCGCTGAGGAGGCTCCATCCGCGCGGCGCGATGACGGCTGCCCGTATCGTTCTCCCGAGTTCGGTGCGGATGGGGAGGTTCTGCAGGTTCGGGTCGCTGGATGAGAGGCGCCCGGTCGCAGTGCCGGTCTGACTGAATACCGTATGGATCCTGCCCGTCTGGGGGTTCACCAGCCCGGGGAAGGTGTCCACGTACGTGGACTTCAGCTTCGCCAGCTGGCGGTACTGGAGCACGAGGTCTATCACCGGGTTGGCGGGTCGCAGTGTCTCCAGAAGTGAGGCCTCGGTTGAGTATCCGTTGCTCGTCTTGCGACCGCCCGGAAGGCCCAGTTCCGTGAACAGGACATTGCCAAGCTGCTGCGGGGAGTTGATGTTGAAGCGGTGCCCCACCGCCTTGTAGATATCGATCTCCAGCGAGGCAAGCTGGTCGGAGAGCGTGCGCGACATCTCCTTCAGCTTCTGCGTATCCACCAGTATGCCGTGGTCCTCCATACTGGCGAGAACCGGAACGAGCGGCATCTCGACGCCATGGAACAGGTCGAGGACCTTCCGCTCGCCCATGTCGGCCTCAAGGGATTCGCGCAGTGACCTGCAGGCTGAGACGCGGGCAGCCAGCCAGGAAGCGACGTCATTGTCGGTTGCCGGGTTGAGTTCATCGCCACCTGACGGCTTTGCGGCGAGGGTCACGCCCAGGCGGCTCGAAGCGATGGCCTCCAGCGCAACGTTCTTCTCTCCCACCAGGTGGGCGGCGACGGAGGTGTCGAACCATGGCCCCACTGCGGCGACGCCGAGCGCAGCCAGATGCCGCAGCAGCGCCTTGGCGTCATCGCATACCTTGAGGCAACTCTCGCGTTCCAGAGCGGGGGCGAGAAGGCTGAGAGGCTGCTCCAGACCGAGCTGTCCCGCGGAACTGGTGGCTTCGGGAGCCACCGGCTGGTAGTAGACACGTTCGCTTCCCGCCGACACCGCGATGCCGCGGGGAGCCGCATACGTTCTTCCCGGACGTTTCGCCCCCTTCGCTGCTTCGTGCGCGGCGTCGCCCGGGGCCACGCACAGCACGACCTCCGCCGCTTGGCGCAGCTCGTCTTTCAGGGCAGCCGCGTGCGCCGATGCCACGAGAACGCGAGCGTCCGGTCCCGGTTGTGCGGTCGGTGGGGTTGCCGGCGGAGCGACCTGAGACAGGGGAGTGGGAAGTCGGGCAACCAGACTGTTGAACTCCAGCTCCTTAAGGAGTGCCAGCGCGCGTTCGCGGTCATACTCGCCGATACGGCAGTCATCGAGCTTGAACTGCACTGGGACGTCCGTGACGATGGCCGCAAGCTTGAGGCTTGTCATGGCCTGCTCCCGCGACGCTGCCAGTGAGGCCTGCAGCTTCGGAGGCGTGATTTCGGCGATGTGCTCGTAGAGTGCATCGAGGCTTTCGTACTTCGTCAGCAACCGTGCCGCGGTCTTGTCACCCACGCCGGGCACGCCCGGGATGTTGTCGGACGGGTCGCCGACCAGCGCCTTGTAGGCGGTGAGCTGACCCGGCTTGACTCCGAAGCGTGCCTCAACAGCGCCCTCGTCGTAGGTGACGGCATCACTGAAGGTGCGACCCGGGAGGAGCACGGTGATGCCGGGACGGACAAGCTGGAGCAGGTCGCGGTCTCCGGAGAGGATGGCCGCTTCGGTGCCCGCCTCAGAGGCATGCTGCGCCAGAGCGCCCAGCAGGTCGTCGGCTTCGTAACCCTTGAGCTCGAACGACGGAATGCCGAGCGCCGCGGCGAGCTCGCGAACGCGACCCAGCTGGGTCTTGAGCTCTTCAGGCGTTGGGGGGCGTTGAGCCTTGTAGTGGTCGAACAGCGCATGCCGGAATGTCGGGGCGGGGTAGTCAAAGGCGATTGCCCAGTGAGTCGCCTTTATGCTGCCGACCACCCTGAACAGCGTGTTCGCGAAGCCGAAGACGGCGTTGACCATCTCTCCCGAGCGGGAGGTCGTCAGGGGTGGCAGCGCGTGGAAGGCGCGGTGAACCAGCGCGTTGCCGTCGACCAGCAGGAGCAGGCGTCGCTGCTGAGAGCACATCGTCGCCATTATACCGCCTGGAACCCCATGCTATACTAGACGTTCGTGAAGAAGGACCTCCTGTCGGTTGTCGACCTCGGCCGCGGCGACGTCGAGCAGCTCATCGAGCAAGCCCTGGTGATGAAACAGGGCGGCATGCGTTGCCTCCTGCCGTGGAGGTCCGTCGCACTGCTGTTCGAGAAGCCGTCGCTGCGGACGCGGGTCAGCTTCGACCTTGCTGTGACGCAACTGGGCGGCCACTGCCTGTATCTCTCGCCTCAGGAGGTCGGTCTCGGACAGCGCGAACCGGTCGCCGATGTGGCCAGGGTGCTGAGTCGCTACGTCGACTGCATAGTCGCGCGGGTCTTCAGCCACGATACACTCGTGTCGCTGGCCGGCTCGGCCTCCGTATCGGTCATCAACGCTCTGTCTGACCTTGAGCACCCCTGCCAGGCGCTCGCCGACTTCCTCACCATCCGCGAGCACAAGGGTCGCCTCCAGAGCATGCGCCTTGCCTACGTCGGAGACGGCAACAATGTGGCTCGCAGCCTCGCCCTGCTGTCCGGAATGATGGGCGTCGATTTCGTTATCGCTGCGCCCGCCGGTTTTGCACTTGATGACGGCACGTTGCGGAGAGCGCGCGAGATGGCGGCAGTGGCCGGCTCCAGTGTGACTGCGACGTCTGACCCCGTCGAAGCGGTGCGCAACGCCGATGTCGTCTACACGGATACGTGGACGAGCATGGGACAGGAGAAGGAAGCGCCGATGCGTCGCGAGGCATTCGCGGCCTACCAGGTGAACAGCTCTCTCCTCGCGCACGCAAGGTCGGATGTCATCTTCATGCACTGCCTTCCCGCCCATCATGGTGAGGAAGTGACCACTGAGGTTCTCAACGGTGCGTCATCCGTGGTGTTCGACCAGGCGGAGAACCGACTGCACGTACAGAAGGCCGCGCTCGCACAGATTCTGATTCCCGCTGACTAGAGAGGTGGTGTGATGTCCAGGCCTGTCGTGGCTCTTGTTGGCAGGACGAATGTTGGCAAGTCCACTCTTCTGAATCGACTCGCCGGCGAGCGACTCGTCGTTGTCGACGATCAGCCCCACGTGACGAGAGACCGGGTCTTCGCGCCTGTGACGTGGGCTGATCGCGACATGCTGTTCGTCGACACCGGAGGGTGGACTCCTGTTGCGGAGTCCTCACTGGGGCTCAAGGTCAAGCATCAGGCTGAACTGGCCCTGGAGCGGGCGGATGTCGTTGTGCTCGTCGCGTCGGCAACTGACGGTGTCATTGCGAGCGATGAAGAGGTCGTTGGCCTCGTCCGGGCCGCCGGCAAAGCTACCATCCTCGCGGTCAACAAAGTCGATACCGACCGGCGCGACCCGCTGCTTGCGGACTTCCACCGTCTCGGAATCGAACGCGTGATTGCGGTCAGCGCGATTCACGACCGCGGCATCGACGAGCTGATGGACGCCGTGGTGTCGCTGCTGCCCCCCGCGGAGCCGCCGGCGCCTGTTGCGACGGGAGTGCTGCGCCTTGCCATTGTCGGCCGACCGAACGCCGGCAAGTCGACGTTGTTGAATGCCTTCCTCGGAGAAGAACGCGCCATTGTCGACGAGACTCCCGGGACGACTCGCGATTCCCTGGATGCCGAGCTGGCCTGGAAGGGACGCCGACTGATCCTCGTCGACACGGCAGGTATCCGCAGGCGTTCGCAACTCGGGTACGGCGTCGACTACTTCTCCGTTCTGCGGTCGATGCAGGCCATTGACCGCTGCGACGTCGCCATCCTTGTCCTCGATGCCATCGAACCGGCCACGGCGCAGGACAACAGCATCGCCCGGTATGTCTTCGAGTCAGGGAAAGGGCTGGTGCTGGTTGTCAATAAGTGGGACCTCGTGCCGGCGGCGGAAAGGGAAGCGCACAAGGAGCGGCTGAAGCAGCGGCTCGACTTCCTTACCCACGTTCCGCTCCTGCATATCTCGGCGAAGAACAACAGGAACACGACCGAGGTGCTGATGCGAGCCGTCGAGGTGGCGGACGCCCGGATGCTCCATCTGGCGCCCGACGTCGTAGACACGGCGATTAAGGAAGCGGTGGAGCGCTACGCGCCACCGAGGCTGGGCACCCGCACGCTCAGCGTGGCGCGAGCGTCCCAGGACGCGAGCAGGCCGTGGGTATTCATCATTCGCGTGAATGACCTGAGACTTGTGCTGAAGACGTACCTGCGCTATCTCGAGCACCAGTTGCGGAACCAGTTCGGCTTCGACGGAGTGCCCATTCACTTCGTTGTCGTGAAGGCAGGCCGCCCGAGCTCCGGCAAGGGAGGAAAGAAGACGCGATGACCGGGTTGCTGCTTGTGGGCATCCTCGGGCTCTCGTATCTGCTTGGCTCCATCCCCATGGGGCTCATCATCGCCTGGCTCAAGACCGGACGGGACCTTCGGGCCACCGGCAGCGGCAAGACAGGCGCCACGAATGTGATGCGGTCGGCCGGGCGCGGTCTCGGCTTCCTGACGCTCTTCCTCGATGGTCTGAAAGCCGCGGTCGCCGTTCTCGTTGCCACGCTCCTCTGGCCTTACGCGGTCGAACACCTTGGCGGGTCCTCCATCAGTGTGCCGATGGTCCAGGGTCTAGCGGGGCTGGTCGCCATCCTTGGACACAATCGCCCGGTGTTTGCGGGGTTCCGGGGTGGCCGCGGGGTCTCTTCGTATTTCGGTTCCATGTGTATCATCCACCTGCCTGCCGCGCTGCTTGGCATCGAGGTACTTGCTGTGGTGGCGTTGTTGAGCCGGTTCATGTCCCTGGGGTCAATCATCGGTGGACTCGTGACGTGCGGCGTCATGGTGGCTCTCTACTTCACCGGCTGGGTGCCCTGGCCGCACGTGGCGTACTCGCTGCTCGCGGTGGCCATTCTGACATTCGAGCACAGGGACAACATATCGCGTCTCAGAAAGGGAACGGAACGGAAGCTCTTCTAGCGCAAGGAGCAGCCCGCCTGAGAGCGAGCATCGGAGGCATCTGACAGTTGAGCGAGGCTGTGACGGTCGTCGGCAACACGGGGTGGGGGAGGACCATGGCGTCGTTTCTGTCTCGTGGCGGACACGACGTCCGCCTGCTTGCGAGGACCGAGGCCGAAGCCGTCACTCTCCAGGCGCGCTCCGTCGAGTTCCATCCCACCCATCTGCCGCAGGCCGCGCTTCGAGACGCCGGTTGCGTTGTCTGGGCGGTGCCTTCCCAGACGGTGCGGGCCAACGCGCTGTCGGTCGTCGACTGCGTGCCCTCGCAGGCGTGCCAGGTGAGCGCGGCGAAGGGCCTGGAGGTTGACTCGGGGAAGCGGATGACCGAGGTCCTGCAGGATGTGCTGGGAGCTGACCGTGCTCGCGGCATCTGCGCGCTCTCGGGACCGAACCTTGCGGACGAGATAGGGAGGGGACTGCCGGCGGCCTCGGTCATTGCGTCGAGCGATGCCGGCGTTGCGCGCAAGGTGCAGACCATCTTCGGCTCGCACCGGTTCATCACTGTCGTGACCGACGATGTCGTCGGCGTTGAGCTGGCAGGCGCGCTGAAGAACATCGTTGCGCTGGGAGCCGGCATGATGGATGGGCTCGGGCTCGGGGACAACGCGAAGGCGGCGTTCATCGCGTTTGCCTGGAGCGAGGTCATCGCCTTTGGCGTTGCGATGGGCGCGCGTGAATCGACGTTCTACGGACTGGCCGGCTTCGGGGATGTCGTGGCCACGTGTGTGAGCAACCTCAGCCGCAACCACCGCGTCGGCTGCGAAGTCGCCCGCGGTCGCCCGCTGCAGGAAGTGCTTGCCTCGATGCATCAGGTGGCGGAGGGAGTGCATACGGCGAAGGCGGTACGACAGCTTGCCGTCAAACTCAACATCGAGGCGCCCATCATGATGTCCATCTACAGGGTGCTGTTCGAAGGATACCCGCTGACGAAGGCGGTTGCCAGGTTCACCGGACAGGTTGGGCGCGCGGCGTAGAGGCGGGGCGTGCCGGAGCGCCTACTCGGTGGGAAGGATCTTCGCCAGCTCCTCGAACAGCCGGCGCTGGTCGGGGTCAAGCTTCTTGGGCGTCACCACTCGGACCTGGACAATCTGATCGCCACACCGCTTGCCCCCCGCCTCCTGGATTCCCTTGCCCTTCAGGCGAATCATCTTGCCGGTCTGCGTGTTTGAGGGTATGCGAATCGACGTGGTGCCTCCCAGAACCGGCACGGCTACTTCGCCTCCGAGCGCCGCCTGTGCGAAGTTGATGGGAAGCTCACAGTTGATGTCCAATCCGTCGCGCGAGAACACCTCATGAGGCTCGACCTCCACAGCGATGTGAACGTCACCGGCGGCGCCGCCGTGCGCGCCGAGGCTGCCCTTTCCCCTGAGCGTTACCTGGCCGCCGTTGTCGATGCCTGCCGGAATCTGCGTTCGTAGCGTCCGCGAGACGGTGACCTGGGCCGTGCCTTTGCAGTGGCTGCACGGCACCGTGATGATGGACCCTGTGCCGCCGCAGCGTGGGCAGCGCACCACGTGGCTGAAGCGACCGAAGATGCTCTGTTCAACCCTCCGCAGCCGGCCGCTGCCTCCGCAGTCGGTGCATTTCAGAGGCGACGTTCCCTCCGCGCAACCGGTGCCGTTGCATTCCTGACACGCTTCCGTGCGGCGAATGGTGAACTCGCGCGTGCAACCGAAGGCAGCCTCTTCAAAGGTCAGTCTGGTCTTCAGCCGGAAGTTCTCACCCTGCCGCGGGGCGCGGGATGCAGCGTCGGAGAAGGCGCCGCCAAAAAAGGTGTCGAATATCTCGCCCAGCCCGCCGAAGCCGAAGTCCCCGTAGCCGCCGCTCTGGGATGCAGCGTGCCCGCGCAGGTCGTACATCT
>JALNYR010000027.1:7715-21369 GCA_023229725.1 Dehalococcoidia bacterium
CCTTGAACCTGTCCTCCGCGTCAGCCTCGTGGTTGCGGTCGGGATGGTACTGAAACGCCAGCCGCCTGAACGATTTTCGTATCTCGTCAGCTTCGGCGTCCCTTGACACACCGAGTATCTCGTAGTAGTCGCGGCGTACCTGCATGCGGGCAATCTCCGAACCACTCATTGTACGCGTGTGACGCCATCGCTGACAAACGCCAATCGCGGATACTTTCAGCCGCCCGGTCTCGCGTTCGGGTCACAACCGGCGCCGGTGGTATAATCCGGCCGTGACTAGAGCACGAGTGCGGGAACTCGTCGCCAACTACAGGAAACGGAGCATCTCGGGCCCGCATCTCGTGAAGGCGGCGGTGCTTGTGCCGCTGCTCTGCAAGGACGGAGAGCTCCACGTGCTGCTCACCGAACGCACACAGGACGTGCGCTCGCACAAGGGGCAGGTGTGTTTCCCGGGTGGCACGCCGCACCCGGAGGATGGCACCTTGCTCGGCACCGCGCTGCGGGAGGCGTGGGAAGAGACGGGCGTCGCCCCCGGAGACGTCGAAGTAGTCGGGGAAATCGATGACAACGTCGTGGCCAGCACCGGCTACGTTATCTCGCCGTTTGTCGGCTTCATTCCGTACCCGTACAGCTTCCACGCAAGCGAAATCGAGACGAAGGACATCTTTCTCGTGCCACTGAGTGTTCTGATGGACCCTCTCAAGTTCAGGGAGCAGGAACGCGTCATCGGCGAGCACTACTACCACGGCCCGGTCTGCGACTACGACGGCCATGTCATCTGGGGCGCAACGGGTCGTATCCTCAAGCACCTGGTAGGTCTCCTGGGCGAAGACGCGGCTTCTTCGCCGGAGTAGCCCCGGACGCGTCGCAGCGGGCGCCCTCGGCTCACCTGCCGGCGAACGCGGCGGGAGGCGAGCCTCCGCTCCGGCAGGTTTCTGCAGGCTCATGTAAGATTTCCTTTCTGCGTTTGGTGAAAATCCTGTCGCGCAGTACAATGCTCGAAGCGACGCGGGAGGTGCTGCGTGTCGGAACTGCGTGACGAGTCCACTGAAAGACAGGAGCCTGAGGGCCTGGTCTCCGAGGACCTGAGGCGTGCATGTGAGGCGTTGTGCAAGCTCCTTGACTCGAGCATGCACGGGCCGGGACACACCGAGCCACGATACGTCATCAGCGTGGCATCGCGCATGGTTGGCATCGAGGCGCACAGACTCAGGCACTACGAACGCCTGGGCTTCGTCCACCCCGGTCGTTCTGACGGCAACACCCGTCTCTACTCCCAGGAAGATGTGGACCACCTCTGTTGTGTGAAGACACTCATGAATGACCTTGGATTGAATGCAGCCGGCGTCCAGTTCGCGCTGACGCTCATGGATCGCATGGAGAGCCTGCGGGGCGAAGTGGAGTCGATGTCGGAGAGGATGGCGCGACTTGACCGCAGGCGCCGGACGTCCGGCGACGCGAGTGAGTCGGGGGGTGGGGTTTAGCGGATGGGGATGCAGCAAGGCATCGGGCCGCTCACCCCGGACAAGTTCACCGAGCAGGCGCAGCAGGTCCTGGCCACGTCGCAGGAGTACCTGCGCGAGTTTGCGCACAACCAGTGGGACGTGGAGCACCTTGCGCTTGCCCTCCTCGAGCAGGAAAAGGGTCTTCCGCAACGCATCCTGCAGGAGCTGGGCGTCGACGTCGTTGCCGCGCGCGCGGCCCTGCGGCGCGCCCTCGAAGCACTGCCCAAGATGGCGTTCCAGGGGGCGCAGGTGTACGCCACACCTCGCGTGTTGCGGGTCATGGATGGCGCGCGGCAGGAGGCGGAGAGATTCCGCGACGAATTCATCAGCACTGAGCACCTGCTCATCGCCGTGGCGGACGAGAATGGTGGGGAAGCGGCCCGCCTGCTCGCCGGATTCGGAATCACGAAAGAGACGGTGTACCGGGCGCTTCAGCGGATACGCGGGGGCCACAGGGTGACGGACCAGCACGCGGAGAGCAAGTACCGTTCCCTCGAGAAGTACGGCCACGATCTGACGGAAATGGCTCGTCAGGGCAAGCTGGATCCGGTTATCGGGCGTGACGACGAGATACGGCGCACCATCCAGGTGCTCGGGCGGCGTACGAAGAACAACCCGGTTCTCATCGGCGACGCGGGTGTCGGCAAGACCGCCATAGCGGAGGGCCTGGCGCAGCGGGTCATTGCTGAAGACGTGCCCGGCTCGATTCGAGGGAAGCGGGTGGTCGCCCTGGACATGGCGGCGCTCGTTGCCGGCAGCAAGTTCAGAGGTGAGTTCGAAGAGCGCCTCAAGGCCGTCCTCGACGAGATACGCTCGGCGAGCGGCGAAATCATCCTCTTTATCGATGAGTTGCATACTGTGGTCGGCGCGGGGGGCGCCGAAGGCGCGATAGATGCAAGCAACATCCTCAAGCCTGCGCTCGCGCGCGGCGAGCTGCAGTGCGTGGGCGCGACCACGCTGGACGAGTACCGGAGGTTCATCGAGAAGGACAGGGCTCTGGAGCGGCGGTTCCAGCCGGTGTTCATCGGAGAACCCGACGAAGACACGACGCTGCGGATACTCAAGGCCCTGCGCCCTCGCTACGAGGCGCATCACAAGACTGTGAAGCTCGACGACAGCGCGCTCGAAGCAGCGGCGCGGCTGTCGAAGCGGTACGTCGCTGACCGCTTCCTTCCCGACAAGGCCATCGACCTCATCGACGAAGCCGCGAGCAGGATGCGACTCGATATGGAGAGCGCGCCGAAGGACGTGCAGGAGCTGGAGCGCCGGGTCCGTCATCTCCGCGACGAACAGAGCGCCGCGGCTCAGCGGCAAGACTACGAGCAGGCCGCTGCGGCGAAGGCGGAGCTTGCCCGACTCGAGACTGAGTACAACGACGCCAGGTGTCGGTGGCAGGCCGAACAGCGCCTTGACGGCGTGGTGCGGGAACAGGACATCGCCGCGCTCATCTCCCAGTGGACCGGCATCCCGGTGTCGCGGATGCTTGAGGCTGAGGCGGACAAACTCGTCCACATGGAGGATCGCCTGCACGAGAGGATTGTTGACCAGGAGGAAGCCGTGTCCGCCGTGGCCGAGGCGATACGCCGCGGGCGCGCCGGACTGAAGGACCCCCGCCGCCCCATAGGCAGCTTCGTGTTCCTGGGGCCGACCGGCGTAGGCAAGACCGAGTTGGCGCGGGCGCTGGCGTGGTTCATGTTCGACGACGAGGATGCCATGGTGCGTCTGGACATGTCGGAGTACATGGAGAAACACACGGTGTCACGACTTGTCGGCGCGCCGCCCGGCTACGTCGGCTACGACGAGGGCGGTCAGTTGACCGAGGCGGTGAGGCGTCGACCCTATCGTGTGCTCCTGCTCGATGAGATTGAGAAGGCGCACCCCGATGTCTTCAATGTCCTTCTGCAGTTGCTGGAGGACGGCAGACTCACCGACGGCCATGGCCGCACGGTGGACTTCCGGAACGTGGTTGTCATCATGACGAGCAACCTCGGCACAGCCGACTTCCAGCGCCAGGCCATCGGTTTCGCGCGGGGGGAGGAGTTGCAGGAGTCGGACATGCGCCGGAGCATCGAAGCGGAACTGAAGAAGACCTTCCGGCCCGAGCTACTCAACCGCATCGACGATGTCGTCATATTCCACCCGCTGAGGGAGGAGCATCTCCGCAAGATTGTCGACCTCATGCTGCGCGGGACCGCTGAACGTCTCGCCGAGCGCGCGGTCACCCTGGACGTGACGGACGACGCGAAGGCGTGGCTCGTCCGGGCCGGCTATGACCCGGTGTACGGTGCTCGCCCGCTGCGACGCGTGATAGAAAGGTACGTGGAGAATCCCCTCTCGTCCCGGCTGCTCAGCGGCGAGACGAAGGATGGCGACCGCGTGACGGTCAGCGTCCGCGACAACGCGCTGAGGTTCGACTCTGCTGCCGCATAGCCGTCATCATCCGGGGCGTGTGCCCTGCGGAAACCGTCCGGTATAATGCCGCACTGTGGAGTGTGGAGCTCGAAGACGCGGGCGCCTGCTTGCAGCCCTGTCCGTTGGCGCGACGATTGTCCTCTGCGTTCTCATCGTCCAGCACAGGGGGTTCGTCGACCAGATATCCCACTGGGGCTATGTAGGCCTCTTCCTTGTCAACGTACTGGCAAGCGGCACGCTGGTCCTGCCGGGGATGGGGGCGGTTATCACCTTCACCCTTGGCGGCGTGCTTCAGCCGGCGCTCGTCGGTGTTGTGGCCGGGTTCGGTGAGGCCACGGGAGCCGTCGGCGCGTACCTGACCGGGTACGGCGGGCGAGGGCTCCTCATCGATGGCCCGTCCGGAGCGCGGTTCACTGCCCTGATGCAGCGGCACGGTTCGAAGGCGATGTTCATCATGGCCGCGCTCGTCAACCCCATCTACTATCCGTTCGCCGTCTGGATGGGCGTGCTGCGTGTCCGCATCGGGAAGTTCTTCCTCTATACACTGGCGGGGCGCATTCTCAAGAATCTGCTACTCGCCTACCTCGGCTACTTCGGGATGCGCACGGTGCTTCGGTGGCTGGGCCTGCCGGTATGACTTGTGTTCGCACCATCGCATGCGGTATATTTCACCGGTTCGGCGGGGCTGTAGCTCAGTCGGGAGAGCGTCTGACTGGCAGTCAGAAGGTAGTGGGTTCGAATCCCATCAGCTCCACCAGCACCTTCCTTCCGCGCGCTTGTTCCTGCATGGCATCCGCGATTGTGGCTGGCGCAGGTCGGCACCTTGACTTCGGCTCGAAGGGGTGGTTGTGAAGAGGTCGGTCAGAATCGTACCTGCAATCCTCACTGACAGCGAGGTCGCTCTTTCGCGCATGGTCTCCCTCGCCAACGTCTTCGCTCCCTTCGTCCAGGTGGATATCATGGATGGCGTCTTCGTGCCCACCGTCAGCGTGCGGGCCGAGGGACTGCAGAGGCAGGATATCCGGTTTGCATGGGAGGCGCACCTGATGGTTGCGCATCCCCTCCCGCATCTTGAGTCCTTCAGGCGCGCGGGCGCATCGCGGATCATATTCCATGTGGAGGCCGAGGACGAAGCGGCTCTCGTAATCCTGCAGGCGCGTTCTCTCGGCCTCGGGGTTGGCGTGGCGCTGAACCCGCCGACGCCCGTCGGCGCCATAGAGTCATTCATCTCCGCAGTGGACAGCGTGCTGCTGATGACTGTCTACCCCGGGTACTACGGTGCCCCGTTCGTGCCTGACGTCATGAAGAAGGTGAGCCTGGTGCGCGCTCTCCGCCCCGACATCGAGATCGGCGTGGATGGCGGCATCAAAGAGGGCAACCTTCCGGATGTGGTGGGATACGGGGTGGACACGGTGTGTGTCGGCAGCGCGGTCTTCGGCCAGCCCGACCCGGCCGCCAGCTTCGTCCGGCTTTCCGACCTCGCGCGGATGTCCGGAGCACGTTGATATCCTGCCCGGCGATTGTCCGGGCGAGGCTCACGGGCCGGGCGCGGAGAGACTTCTCACGAGACGGACTCGAGCGCGCGTGCAAGCAACTCCGGGTCGTCGCGTTCAAGGACCACTCTCGCGACAGGGCGGCCCAGCGCGACCAGCGCCTGGAGGTCTCCCATCGCCTGCGCGTCGACGACAACGCCGAATGAGTACTTGCTGCCCGGAACGGGCAGGTCATCCGGGTGGGCGCTGACAATTTGCAGGAAGACGCCCTCGTTGGGACCTCCCTTGTGGAGTTGGCCTGTCGAGTGCAGGAACCGCGGACCGTACCCAATCGTGGTGCTGACGCGATGATGAGACCCGAGCCTGTGGCGGAACGTCGTGATGATGTCGTCGACATCCGGCCGCTGGCGCAGATAGGCCATGACGCCGAAGTATGTGCCGGCGCGCAGCCTGGCTGACAGGCCGGCGGGTGTATCCGGAGCCTCCACGCGCGGCAGCGAGCCGCGCGCCAAGTAATCAGCGAGAACGCGTGTGCTCGCATCCTTGGCTCTCTGGACGTCGGGCTGGTCGAACGGATTCACTCTGAGCAGGGCCCCGGCCGTTGCGGTGGCGAACTGCCAGCGGAAGAACTCGGCTCCCAGTGAGTAGGCGTCCTCCGCCGCCACCGTCATGCACGGGAAGCCCGCATCGGCGCTCTTCCACACCCGGTTGTCTGTGGCGTCGTTGTTGTCATCGTTCAGGCGGAGGTATACGAACGCGCGGTCCGAGCGGTAGTCCACCGTGTCGAACTCAGGCTCACCGACAACAGGAACGATGCCCTTGCCGTCCTTGCCGGTGCTTTCCGCGATGAGTTGCTCCGCCCACAGCCCGAAGCTCGCAAGCGCAGGCGATGTGATGAGCGTGAGCTTGTCTCGACCCAGTCGGGCGCAGCCGGCCAGGTAAGCGCCAAGCTGTGCACCGGGGTTGCCTTGCGCCGGGGCGTCCGGCCCGCACTGCCGCGCCATCTGCCTGGCCCGTGTGAGGAGCAGCGGCAGGTTCATGCCGAGCGTCGCGCCCGGAACGAGGCCGAACAGCGAGAGCACGGAGTAGCGGCCGCCAACGTCCGAAGGGTTCGTGAAGACATGGCGGAACCCGGCTTTCCGTGCCAGCCGCTCGAGTGAGGTGCCGGCGTCGGTGATGGCGATGCACTGTTCCCCTGCGCTCCTGCCGTTCCGGGTCGCGGCCTCCGCGGAGAAGTACTCGTAGAGCAGGTTCGGCTCCAGCGTGCCGCCCGACTTGGAGGAGACTATGAACAGCGTACGCGCAAAATCGATGGCATCCGCGACGGCTCGCACGGCGCCCGGCGCCGTGGAATCCAGGACGTGCAGTCGCGGTTGTCCTGCCGCGGGGCCGAACACCTGGTTGAGGACCTCCGCTCCGAGGCTGCTGCCGCCCATGCCGAGCAGCACGACGTCTCGAATAACGCCGCTGCCGACGTCGGCCGATAGCCTCGCGAGGGCGTCCGCGTGTGCCTGCATCGTGTCCGGCAAGTGAAGCCACCCGAGCCGTTGCGCCGTCTCAGAAGCGTTGCCGGGCCACAGCGAACAGTCTCCCGCCCAGAGGCGGCGCGAGACGCCCTTCTCGCCTAGTTCCGCCAGGCATTCCTCAACCGCTGCAAGAACGTCGCCGCGGAGCTGCGTGGCACCCGAGTCCTCAGCGGGCATCGTCCTCTTTGCCCTCCGCTTCCTCGTCGTCCTCTTCTTCAGCTTCGTCTTCTACTGCGTCCTCTTCTTCCACATCGTCCTCCTCGTCCTCGTCCTCCTCGTCCTCCTCGTCCTCCTTTTCCTCCTCCTCTTCCGCCTCTTCTTCCTCTTCCTTGTCATCCTCCTCGAGGGCGGCCTCCGCCTCTGAATCCCCGTGGGATTCGGCGGTTTGCTCCGGACCTGGCTGGCCTTCCTGCGCCGTCTCCAGCGACTTCACCTTCTCCAGACGCCGCAGGTGTCGCTCTTCGCCCGAGAAGCGGGCCATGAGGAAGGCGACGGCGAGTTCCGTTGCCACTTCAACGCCGACCACGCGGGCGCCCAGGCACAGCACGTTGAGGTCGTCGTGCTCCACACCCTGGTGTGCGGAGTAGGTATCGTGGCACACGCTCGCCCGCACGCCCGCTATCTTGTTGGCTGCCACACACGCGCCCACGCCGCTGCCGCAGATGAGCACACCGCGGTCGACCTCGCCGCCGGCCACGGCACGTCCGACCAGTATGACAGTGTCAGGGTAGTCATCGTGCGCGTCGTACGCGTACGCTCCCTTGTCCACAATCTCGACGTTCTGCCCGAGGCGCCGTATCAGCTCCTGCTTGAGCTCGAATCCGCCGTGGTCCGCTCCGATTGCGACGCGTAGCCTCATCTGCCCTCCCCCTTCATCAGGTCGACGACCTCTCGGGTCACTCTGTCGGCCGTCAGGTCGAACCTGCGGTACAGTTCAGGTCCGGGCGCGGAATGGCCGAACGTATCAATGCCGACCGCACGCCCGTCTATACCGACATAACGCTCCCACCCCAGCGTGATGCCCGCCTCGATGGAGACGCGGCGGCGCACGTTCGGCGGCAGCACGCTGTCTCGATACTGTTGGGTCTGTTTCTCGAACAGTCGCCACGAGGGCATGGAGATGACCCGCACCGAAATGCCCCGGGTACCAAGCTGGTCCGCGGACTCCATCGCGATGCTGACTTCCGAGCCGGTCGCGAGCAGTATCGCGTCGGGAGTTCCCTCAGTGTCACGGACCACGTAGGCCCCCCGTGCCAGGTCGGCAGCGGGCGACCCGTGACTGCGGTCGATGGCGGGCACGTTCTGGCGTGTCAGGACGAGCACCGTTGGCCCTTCCCTGTTGGCCATGGCTGTGCGCCAGGCCTCCACTGTCTCGGCCGCATCGGCCGGCCGGATAACAGTCAGCCCCGGCACTGAGCGCAGTCCGAAGACGTGCTCGACGGGCTGATGGGTCGGACCGTCCTCGCCGACGCCGATTGAGTCATGCGTGAACACGAAGATGACGTGCAGCCGCATCAGCGCGGCCAGCCGTACGGCGGGCCGCATGTAGTCGTAGAACACCAGGAATGTGGACGCGTACGGAATGGTGCCGCCGTGAAGAGCCATGCCGTTGCAAACGGCGGCCATCGCGTGCTCCCGCACGCCGAAGCGGAGGTTGCGGCCGGCGTAGTTGCCGGGGCCGAAATCGCCGCCATCGGCAATCGTCGTCCTGGTGGAAGGGGACAGGTCGGCGCTGCCGCCGGTGAACGATGGGATGCCTGCCGCGAGTGCGTTGAGCGCCTTGCCTCCCGTCACCCGCGTGGCCACCGGTGCTCCGTCGAGTTTCACGTTTCCCAGCAGTTGTTCCCAGCCCTGCGGCAATTGCCCTGCCAGGTCCTGTTCGAGCTGCGCCGCCTCGGCCGGATACGCTGTTGCGTAGGCGGCGACTGCGGCGCGCCACCGGCCTTCCTGCTCCTGCCCTTGCTTGACGGCACGCTGCAGGGAGTCACGCGCACACGAGGGGACGGTGAACGACTCTTCGTACTGCCACCCGAGTTGCCGCTTGGTGAGCCGCGTCTCCTCTTCGCCCAGCGCCTCTCCGTGCGCCGCGGCGCTGCCGGCCTTGTTCGGACTGCCATAGCCGATGACGGTCCGGCAGACGATGAGGCTGGGGCGGGAGGACTCGCCTCGGGATGCCCGAAGGGCTGCGTCCACTGCGTCCACGCTCAGCCCGTCGATTGGTCCCTCGACGTGCCAGCCGTATGCCCTGAACCTGGCGGCCACGTCTTCGGTGAAGGTGACTCCCGTCGGTCCCTCGATGGAGATGCCGTTGGAGTCGTACAGGACAATCAGTCGACCGAGGTGCAGCGTACCCGCGAGGGATGCCGCCTCGGCGGAGATACCTTCCTCGAGGTCTCCGTCGGAGACCATGCAGTACGTGTAGTGGGAGATGACCTCGTGCCCCGGCCGGTTGAAGCGGGCTGCGAGTTGGCGCTCGGCCATGGCCATCCCCACGGCATTGGCGAACCCTTGCCCCAGGGGTCCGGTCGACGTCTCAACGCCCGGCGTTAGGCCGTGCTCGGGATGGCCCGCCGCCCTGCTGCCCCATTGCCGGAATTGGCGGAGGTCGTCGATATCCAGGTCGTAACCGGTCAGATGCAGCAGTGAGTAGAGCAGGGCCGAGGCGTGTCCGGCTGACAGCACGAATCGGTCCCGGTCCGGCCAGGACGGATTCCGGGGGTTATGCTTCAGATAACGATCCCACAGCACGTACGCCATGGTCGCCGCGCCAAGCGGCGCTCCGGGATGGCCGGATTTCGCGGCCTGCACGGCGTCGATGGACAGCGTGCGTATCGTGTTGATGCACAGGCTGTCAGTCTCACGGTCAGGTATCGTCATCTCTCTTCCTTTGCCCGCTGCGTCCTGCCCGACGCTCATGCGGAGGGATTTCGTTCCGACGTTCCGGGGCGTGTCTGCGGCTCAGACTGGTGCGTTGCCACGAATGTGAGTTCGCCGCCGGCGCCACTGACGGCGATCGTGTCGCCGTCGCGGAACTCACCCTGCAGCACCTTCATCGCCAGAGGGTCAAGCACCAGTCTCTGAATGGTGCGCTTGAGTGGCCTCGCACCGTAAGCGGGGTCGTATCCTTCCCGAACCAGTATGTCCTCCGCGCTCTTGTCGAGGACGACGTCGATTCTCCGGTCCGCCAGGCGGCGCTTGAGGGCGGCGAACTGGAGGCCCACTATCTTCCGTATCTCGTCCTCTCCGAGCTGGCGGAAGATGATGGTCTCGTCGACGCGGTTCAGGAACTCGGGCCGGAAGGCTGCCCTGAGCGCTTCCATCACCCGCTCCCGCATCTGCGCTTCCTGTCCCGGCTTCATGTCCACTATCCACTGGCTGCCGAGGTTGCTGGTCATGATGAGGACCGTGTTCTTGAAGTCGACGGTTCTGCCCTGCCCGTCCGTCAGCCGGCCGTCGTCAAGTATCTGCAGCAGCACGTTGAAGACGTCGGGATGCGCCTTCTCAATCTCATCGAGGAGGACGACCGCGTACGGGCGCCGTCGCACCGCCTCCGTGAGCTGTCCCCCCTCTTCGTAGCCGACGTAGCCGGGAGGCGCGCCGATGAGCCGCGCCACGGTGTGCTTCTCCATGTACTCGGACATGTCCAGGCGGATCATCGACCGCTCGTCGTCGAACAGGAACTGCGCCAGCGCCCGCGCCAGCTCCGTCTTGCCGACCCCGGTCGGTCCCAGGAAGATGAAGCTCCCGAGCGGCCGGTTGGGGTCCTGGAGACCCGCACGCGCCCGCCTCACGGCGTTCGCCACTGCCCTTACGGCCTCATCTTGCCCCACTATCCTGTCGTGCAGCCGGTCCTCCATGCGCAAGAGCTTCTCCGTCTCGCCTTCCATCAGCCTGCTGACCGGGATGTGGGTCCACCTGGCCACGACCTCAGCGATGTCCTCTTCGTCAACCTCTTCCTTGAGGAGCTGTTGCCCCTTGACCGAGGAGAGGCGCTCTTCCCTCTGCCGCAGGTCCTTCTCCATCTCCACCAGCGTGCCGTACTTAAGCTGTGCCGCCTTCTCGAGGTTGCCGGCACGTTCGGCACGGTCGATGTCCATCCGCACCTGCTCCAGCCGTTCCTTGAGCTGCTGCAGCGATTGAATCTCTTCCTTCTCGCGTTGCCACCTGGCCCGGAGCCCGCTCGCCTCCTCGCGATGGTTCGCAAGCTCCTTCTCCATCTGGGCGAGGCGGTTCTTCGAGGCCTGGTCCTTCTCCTTCTTCAGTGCTTCCTTCTCCACCTCGAGTTGCGTGAGACGGCGCTGGACCTCGTCCAGCTCGGCCGGCACGCTGTCTATCTCGGTGCGGAGCCTTGCTGCGGCCTCGTCGACGAGGTCGATGGCCTTGTCCGGCAGGAATCTGTCACTGATGTAGCGACTGGACAGCACCGCCGCTGCCACCAGAGCGGAGTCCTTGATGCGGACTCCGTGGTGTACCTCGTAGCGTTCCCTGAGTCCCCGCAGGATGGAGATGGTGTCCTCGACGGATGGCTCGCCGACCTGCACCGGTTGGAAGCGCCGTTCGAGGGCCGCGTCCTTCTCGATGTGCTTGCGGTATTCGCTCGATGTCGTGGCGCCGATGCAGTGCAGTTCTCCCCGCGCCAGCATGGGCTTGAGCATGTTGGAAGCGTCCATCGCCCCTTCGGCGGCTCCGGCGCCCACGACGGTGTGCAGTTCATCGATGAAGAGGAGGGTGTTGCCTTCGGACTGCTGGACTTCCTTGAGCACGGCCTTGAGCCGTTCCTCGAACTCGCCCCGATACTTGGTCCCGGCCACGAGCGCACCCATGTCCAGCGCGACGATGCGCTTGTTCTTCAGTCCTTCGGGCACGTCTCCGCGGATGATGCGCTGTGCGAGTCCCTCGACTATCGCCGTCTTGCCCACGCCCGGGTCTCCGATGAGCACGGGGTTGTTCTTCGTCCGGCGCGAGAGCACCTGGATGACCCGGCGGATCTCCTCGTCTCGACCGATGACCGGGTCGAGCTTCCCTCTGCGCGCGATGTCGGTGAGGTCCCGGCCGTACTTCTCGAGCGCCTCGTACTTCGCCTCGGGGTTCTGGTCTGTCACGCGCTGCCCGCCGCGTATGGCTGCGAGCACCTGGAGGATGCGGTCCTTCGTGATGTTGTTGTCGCGAAGTATCGCGGATGCCTTCCCGGCCCCGCCATCGGTCATGGCGAGCAGAAGGTGTTCAGCGCTCGTGTACTCGTCCTTGAAGGCGGCCGCTTCCTTCTCGGCCCGGTCCAGTACGGACTCCAGTTCGCGGGAGGCGTACACCTGTGTGGGACCATGCGCCCTGGGCAGCCCCTCGAGCGCAGTCTCGAGTTGAACGGAGATGGTGCGCGGCGCCACGCCCAACCGTTGCAGCACCTGCGGGACCACGCCCTCCTCCTGCCGCACAAGAGCGTACAGCAGGTGCTCGGGCTCTATCTGGGTGTGTTCTCGTTGCCCCGCCTCCTGCTGTGCTCCAACCACTGCATCGCGTGCTTTGTCCGTGAGACGATTGACGTCCATGGCTCTCCTCCACAGGGGGTTCGTGAACGTACGTTGTGCCTGTCCATTCTACCACCACGAACTGCCCGCCGCGCGTCCGGTGCCGTCCTCGCCTGGACCGGTCCCCCGTGCTCGCCGCAGCTGACATAACACCATGGCTTCGCGCTGGCTTCCCATTTGCCGCAGGTTCGGCTAAAATCGTGGGTCATGACCAGCAAGTACGTGCCCCAGGATATTGAGAAGAAATGGCAGGACAAGTGGGCGGCCGACCGCCTGTACGAAGCTACTGAAGACCCGACGCGCACCAAGTACTACGCGCTTACCATGTTCCCCTACCCGTCGGGTGACCTCCACATCGGTCACTGGTATGCCATGGCGCCGTCGGACACCCGTGCGCGGTTCAAGCGCATGCAGGGCTACAACGTCATGCACCCGATGGGTTTCGACGCCTTCGGGCTGCCGGCCGAGAACGCCGCCATCAAGCGCGGCATACATCCGTACACGTGGACCATGAGCAACATCGAGCGCATGCGCGGACAGCTCCGCAGCATGGGCTCCATCTATGATTGGAAGCGCGAGGTCGTGAGCTGCCAGCCGGACTACTATCGCTGGACGCAGTGGTTCTTCCTCAAGCTCTACCAGGCCGGTCTGGCCTACCGCGGCATGGCGCCCGTGAACTGGTGTCCCCAGTGCCAGACGGTGCTCGCCAACGAGCAGGTAATCGGGGAAGGTGAGTGCGAACGATGCGGCGCCACTGTTACGAAGCGGGATATGGAGCAGTGGTTCTTCCGCATCACGAAGTACACGGAGGAGTTGCTCGACTTCAGCAAGATCGACTGGCCGGAGCGCATCAAGACCATCCAGTCGAACTGGATAGGCCGCAGCGAGGGCGCCGAGGTGTCTTTCGGACTGGACTGTCCGGGCGTGGACCGGAAAGAGATACGCGTGTTCACGACGCGTCCCGACACCATCTTCGGTGTAACGTTCTTCCTGCTCTCTCCTGAGCACCCCCTGGTCGCGAAGCTCACGACGCCTGACCGGAAACGCGAGGTGGAGGAGTACGTCGAGTGGTGCCGGCGACAGGCCGACTACGAACGCACCTCGCTGGGCCGTGAGAAGACCGGCGTCTTCCTCGGCAGCTACGTCATCAACCGCTTCAACGGGGCGCGCGTGCCCATCTGGATAACGGACTA
>JALNYR010000028.1 GCA_023229725.1 Dehalococcoidia bacterium
GGCCAAAGATGTAGCCGCCAAGAACCCAAATAAATCGATCGTCGATTACGGCGATCGCCATCCAAGCAGTAGCGTTCGGCATGGAAGGCAATGTCGTCCACGTGCCAGTCACCGTGTCCAGTTTTTCTACTACTGATAGGAAGTCGTAATCGTTGCCGAGTCCACCGACGGCATAAATGCGGTGACCGATCGTCACGACTCCCATGTCAGACCTCGCGGTCGGCATGGGTGCCATGTCCACCCATTCGTGCATGTTGGCCGGGAGCGTTTCGCACGCGCAGAAGGTCACGCGACCATCAGATCCGCCAAAGACGTATATTCTGTCGCCAACTCTAGCGACCCCCGCGAGCTTGTACACCACAGGCGCCTGATGCATGAGTGGCAATACCTCCCACCCACCCCTAACGGGATCGAATACATAACCGCTACGCCCCGCGTAGATCGTCTTGCCACCAAAGATGAAAATGCGGCCATCATCCATGCGAGCGGCACCGTAACAAAACGGATCCGCGGGCATTTCGGGTCCGCTGGTCCATGCGTTCTCACCGACTGAAAGCATGTAGAGTGTTTTCGGCGGTGTAACAAGCAGGTCACCTCCACTGCAGACCATGATGTGTTCAGTCGCGTTGCGGCAGTGCGCTGCGATGTCCATGAGCAGGAACGTGTTGGCTGCAAATTCCCCCGCGGGGCTCTCCCGGCCGAGCCGCGGAATCGCCGCTGTCGCCAACGTTGCCACGGCCCGCTTCACGAGGCCTCCCGTTCCGGGGATCAGTTGCGTCTTCCACTTCTTCGCATCCATGTCGTCTATTATTTCACGCGACGCACGGGGAATGTGTGGGAAGCCCAATTGGACCGGGCAGGAATCCCGGTCGTCATGTACTGGCATGGTCCATCAGCAGCGACGTCGGTCATGCTGTGGCTGAAGACGGGAACGCACGCAAAACCTTTTAAAAAATGACACCCCCTCCACACGTTTCCTAAAAACTTTGGCTGTCCAGTGATGTCTGTTTCGCGTTGATATGTTGGGGGGGGTGTCTTTCCTGGGCTCGCTCAGTATCCGATGACGGCGGCCGCATAGTCTGGGCAATTCGGACAATCCGGGCCAGGTAGCCAGGTCAGTGTGTCAGTGTTCAGAATCTCGTTCTGATAGGTACGTCCACGGCGGCCGTACCCACCGATGACGTAGATCATGCTGCCAACGGCAACTGCAGATGCACCGACCCGCGGGGCTGGATTGATCTTGGGCTCTAGCCACATATTGCGCATGGTGTCGAATATCTCGATCAGCGCATTCAGGTCCTCGGGACCAAGGCCGCCAAGAACCCAAATAAACCGGTCGTAGATTACCGCGACTGCCATGCGAGTGACCGCGATCGGCATTGGAGGCAATGCCGTCCACGTGCCGGTCGCCGTGTCTAGTTTTTCCACCGTTGGCAGGGGAGTATCTTCGTTGGTGGATCCGCCGATGGTATAGATACAGTGACCGATCGTCGCGACTCCCATGCCATACTTCGCAGTCGGCATGGGCAACGTGACCGTCCATTCGAGCGTATCGACTGCAAGTGCTTCGCACGCACTGAGGGGCGCGAGGCCATCGGCTCCGCCAATAACGAAGATCCTGCCGTTGAGTCCGGCGACTCCCGCGCGCCTGCGTGCCTGGTGCATGTGCGGTGTTTCCGTCCATCTGTTCCCAACGGGATCGAATACGCAACCGCCGTACTGCGGACCGGGCATGGTCGCGCCAAAAACGAAAATTCGACCATCGTCTGCACGAGCACCACCGTAACAGCTACGACCCACGAGCATGTCGGGTCCGCGGGTCCATGTATTCCTATCGGCTGAAAACGTATAGAAACCTTTCGTCCATGCGTAGGATGGGCCGTAACCACCGCAGACCACAATGTGTTCGGTCGCATTGCGGCAGTGCGCTGCGATGTCCATGAGCAGGAATGTGTTGGCCGCAAATTCCTCCACGGGGCTCTCCCTGCCGAGCCGCGGGATCGCCGCTGTCGCCAACGTCGCCACGGCCCGCTTCACGAGGCCTCCCGTTCCGGGGATCAGTTGCGTCTTCCGCTTCTTCGCGTCCATGCCGTCTATCGTTTCTCGTGACTTATGCTGCCTGGTCAAAAAAATTAAATCGGGTATAGATTTAAAAAATCTAGATTTTTAAAAAATCGGCGGTTTTTTAAAAATCTAGATTTTTTGTGGACATAAAAAATCGGAATTTTCAGTCGAGTGTATTTTTTAATAAAAAGGAGAGAGATGACCGAAACGCACAACCCATCGGTCACAATGGTGACGGCGGATCTGGCATTCCCCGCGGAGGACCTGGAGAAGACCTACTACAGGATTGGAATCAAGGGAGCGTCGATGGCCGTTGCCAAATCGGCTTTGCAGAAAGCGATCCGCCGCGGGGACGCTGCGGTAGCCACCTACTGGGCAGCCATCCTGCTGGGGTCGCACAAGATCGCCAACCTCTTCAACAGGCTGCTCACTATAGCATCCGAGGACATTGGGCCAGCGGACGATTCTGCGCTGCGGGCGGTCCTCGACGGCTATCAGTGGTACGCGGGCCTACGCCAGAGCACCTACGGCGGCCGTGGAGAGTGGAAACGTATGCGTAACATTGCCGGCATACGCTCAACGGTGGATGGGCTCGTGCGGATGCTGTGCGCAGCTCCTAAGAGCAGGGCGTGCGACCATGGCTGCATAGGCATCGTGGGCCCCATATTCGACGGCACCGAGCCCTTACTGCACGACGATTGGCCCGTTGTAATGGCAAGGGGCGTGGCGATTCGCGATCCGGTTCTCGCGCTGGAGAGTCTGGCCAAGGCTCTCAAGACAGATCGCGCGTATCTGGAAAGCGTCCTGAGTTATCTGGACAGAAAGGGGTGCGGAACGGCTGTGGCGTCGGCAAAGGCGATCATGTCCACGAAGGACCGCAAGGCCAGGCCCCCGTTTATGCCGCTCGTCCACGGACTGTTCACTGCCATGCACATGGGAAGTGACCACGGTGCAGCACCCATTCACGATTCCGCCGCCGTCGACACGCTCTACAGGCGCCTGCTGGGCGTGGAACTGCTACACACACCCCCGGGGTATGCCATCGACATGCACGTGCTTGGGGTGAGCAGGGGGTCCGTCCGCTCGTTCATCGAGGCCGAGCACGCAGCGCTCGTCCCACGTGTGGATCCGGCCACTGTCGGATTCCCCGAGACTGACCTATACGACAAAGCTAGGCTGGTGGGTGCAGCAGTCAGGGAGAAGTCCAAACTCGAGGCCAGGAAACGCCAATGACCAAGTCTGTTTTTGATCGCTGTCTTGTGACGACAATGCGGGGGGGGGTCAAGTTTCTAAGGAAAGGGGGGAATTATCGCTATATTTTGAAACTTCGGGACTTCACAAAATCAGTGTTTCATGAAAATCCTGGAGGACAGTTCCGATACCAAGGGCCAGTGAAAGCCCGTGGCTAGCCTATAGCTGGCAACGCCGGAGCCCGTCTGCGGTTACCACGTCACTGGCTACGAGCAAGGATCCTGCCCGGTTGCCGGGAAACGGCAGCTGGGTCAACGGGGACCACATTTCCGCTCGCGTGATGACGATGCGTCCTAGATGCGGGTTTTGATCGGCCAGTGCCGCCACAAACTCGGGGGTGACGGTTTCGACTGCCACGCTGATTCTGACGTCGCGCACAGTGGGGGCCAGCGCACGCAACACCGTCGCGACGGCCGTCTCTGCCGGAGCCGAGTGGATGTGCACCCGGCGTGGCTGGCCAACGAACGACCGAGAAACGTCCACGGCGGCTTCAAGCCGATGGGGCCAGTGAAAGGAGAGTTTGTCGATGCGGGGACAGGCGGCCAGCACGCCGACGATGTCACGATAGCAAGGCGGGCCACGCAGCACGACCGTGCGCAAACTCGCGGGCAGGTATTTGGTGCCCATGAAGTATGTCGTGATTTTCACGAGATGCGCGCAACGGGGTGCACTGAGCAGCGGACTCAATTCGGAGAGCGGCGTCAATGTATGGAGCTCGCGCAACGGCGCGGCGTCTGCGGCCGAGCCGAATTTGCGGTATTCGTCTGCTTCATCACCCGTGATCGATTCCGGGCCCATGAGGTGCAACGACTCGAGGCCGGTCCACTGGGCCAGCCGGCGAAGTTCCCTGACGGAGACCCACACGTTCAGAGTTTTCATGGTTGGCCGAACGGGACCTGCCGCGATGACCTGGCCGAGATAATCGGAGGGCCCGGACACAGTCCAGAGCGTTAGTTCGCGGAGATTCGGCGCGGCGCCGAGCAGCATTCCGATCAAGCGCTCGGCGCGATCGGGCCTCCATACATACATACGCAATACCCGAAGCTCGGGCAGCTCCACTACGCCACTAAAGACCACGTCCGATACATTCAATTCCCGCACGGATTTCCAGGCGCCCGGCCCGAGAATCCACGGCACGCCGGGCGTCGATAGCACCAGCTTGCGGATATTTCGGCGTCCCGGCGCCGAAATCGTTTGCAGTGTGCCCGACATGGTCATCACCGAGATGCTCAGCACCTCGATTCCCGGTAGGTCCGTTTCGTCCGCCAGCACGGCTAGCGCCGCTCTCACGCCGTCCGCAGGCGTGAGTAGGAGCAGGTGATCGATGCGAGACCGCGTGACCGCCGGGTCCGTGGGCTGGATGTAGCGACCGCATGCCACGTGGCCGATTTCGCATGGACCTCGATTTATGGCGAAGGGCACCAGGTTCGTCGCGGTGTCGGAGAGGACGAATGTACGCAGGTTGGCGCCCGCGGTCAGTGCGAGCGCCAGCGCCGGCCCGGCGGGCACGAGACCTCCCACCGAACTCGCAGATGTGGCAACGGCTCCACCCAGCAATCCGATGAAAGATCGCACGGTGGTCACCACCATGCACCGGTCGGCACGCCGCTTTCCGGTTAGGTGGGCTTCGAGGTATTCCGACACCAGGTAGCCAGAATCCGCGCGCGACCACACCTCCGCGCAGACGCGGAGAGACCGCATTATGCCATACATGCGCCGGCATGTGTGTGCCAGTGCCACCAGCGTCCGCAGCGTCCACCAGTATATCGGGCCGGGGCCGGCCAGACACAGTATGATCTCGCATATCACGGCGTCGTCGACGCGGTCAAACTCGCTGTTCACGGTGCCGCGGAACGCGGGGGCCGGTCGCGGGGGCTCGATGCTGTTTCCCATCGGGGTTGGATTTTTTAATAATTTATTTTCCCCTCCTTCCCTTCCGTCCCAGGAATCGCATAAATCGGCATTAAAGTAATGGGCATTACGCAAAAAAGATCCGAAAACCGGCGGCTTGGCCAGGTTTACGCCATTCGAGGTATTATTTTAAAGCGATTTGGAAATTTACGATTGACCGCGCCGACCGAATTCATGCACGTTGTGATCACGTATCACACACTGGTGGATACGACCTGAATCAGCCACGTACGCTTTCATTAGTATCGTTTCCATAAAAAAATCCGAGTTAGCGGATTTGAACCACTGACCTAAGGATTACCAACTGGAATGCTACAGTCCTCCGCTCTACCATCTGAGCTAAACCCGGTACTCTCAACTGAACGCCATTTTCTCTTTCCCAGCCATTTGTTTTGCCATCGATGTTGCACCGGTGGTTGATCAGTTATGGGTCAGTTGTGTGTGTACCCCCGTCCCACAGTGTTTTCAGCGGGTGGTGCGATATGTGGCGACGCGCTCGAGGAGAGCGGTGAGATCTGGCGAGGCAGCAAAATGGCAGCGCACGCGATCGACGATGCCATCGATTAGCCCCGCCACGATTTCCTTGACCGCGCGCTTGTCCAGTATCGGCCACACCGTAGCCACCGAGTCGGCGTCGTGGTACACAATGCCACCGATAGTTATGTAGCCATACCAACGCAACACGATGTACTTGATGTACTCGAAGACGGGGTTGTCTACCGGACTGTCTGCGCAGTACGCGCCGGCAATCTTGCGATGAATCTCGGTGGTGGAGTCATCCATGAAGATCGCACTGTCCGGGTCCGATTTGCTCATCTTCGCGCCGGCCACGAGTTTCTCCTCCGGCTCGGCGGTGGCGGCTGGCCTGGGTACCGTCGCCGACTTACCGCGGTACTTGAGCCCGAGCAGCATGTGGTGCGAGAGCACGATCGGTGGCTTTGCGCCGATCTTGCTGGCGTAGTCACGTGCGAGCATGTTCGCCTTGCGCTGGTCGAGGCCCAACTGACAGATGTCGACACCGCCGGGCACGAGCTCGAACACGTCCGCCACCTGCATGCATGGGTAAATGTGCTGGCTCTCCTCGAGTGCGTCCTTCTCCGAGCGGCCCATGATCTGGCAGCATCTGCGGAATCCCCGTGTCGGGTAATCGGAAAGTGAATCGGAACCGATAGAACATAACAGGGGGGGACGGGGAAAATATGAAGCACGCATCCACGGAATCCAAATGCGGGGAAGGGGGTGTAAAAATGGGCGATGTCCACTCACTTGTGCACGCGATTGACCGTGGTGTGCGCCGCGATGTCCAGTACGCGCGGCCAGTACGTGCGCGAGCCCTCGATAAAATCGCTCGCCCAGACGAACTCGGTATCCGGGTTGATGCCCGCTGCGCGGAACACCTCGATGAAGTACCGCCCGACCTCCTTGATCTTGGCCAGGTCCCCGCCCATCTTGTGATTCAGCTTGGCGAACCAGTCGGCGATGTAGATAAGCATGCGGCCGCCGGCGGCGAAGACGGCGTTTGCGTTGAGCACGGTCACGATCGCTTGTGCGATGTGAATGCGACCACTGGGCTCGAAGCCGTTGTATGCCACGAAACGCTTGCCCGACGCCACCAGCGCACGGAGCTCGTCGACCGTGTCGACCTCCTCAGCGATCCCGCGCAGGGCTTCTACGCGAGTGTGGACCGACGTGCCGAACTCGGCATCATACGATGCCTTCTCTTCCGTGAGGCGCCCGACGAACCTCTCGACTGCAGCGGCTCCAAACTCCGGGTCCATTACCACCACGCGGAACAGCGTCGCACCCCCGATCTCGGTCGTCACCAGCGTGATCTTCCCATGCTGCACATTGGTCGGAACGGCGAAGCACTTGGCGTAGTACGGCATGCGCTCGGCCGGCGCCATCGAGAATAGCACCATGGCAAGGCCGGTCGGTCGGTGGACCGTGAACCCCGCCGTGTTCAGCACGGCCCGGAGGCGGTTGGCCCCGTCGATGACCGCGGTCATGAGAGCTGGATACGATGGCGCGAGCATCTTGTGGCCGAAGTGGGCCGCTGCGATGAGTGCCCCGGCACGTGAACCCTCGAGCGTCCACGCCGATGAGACGCGCGAATCGAGATACGCAACCGACGATGCGCAGTCAACGTGGCAACGATCGGCACCGTCGCGCAGTGCGAAGAGGCTCGCGACGTACGGCGCATAGCCGACTTTGTGCATGTCTACGACGCCCGAGTCACAGCCGGACAGCGCACGCAGGCTCGCCACCTCGGTCCCGGTCAGTCCGCCAGGCACCGTGTACACGAAGTATCCACCGTACGCCGCGTCAGCGTGCAGCCAGGCTCCGACCGCCGAACACGCCCTGCGGGCGTCCGCGACGTCGTCGATGATGCCAGCCTCGGTGGTGCCAACTGTGGCGATCACCGCGAGCGTACGCTGGTCTAGCACCGCCGGGAGGATCATGCGGCCATTTGTCGCGTCGACGGGACAGCGGCGTAGCTCGAGATCGAGCAACTTGCACCCTTTGTCCACGCTGTAGTGGCAACACTCGGACGCGTAGACGATCGTTCGGTCGCGGCGACCAGTGGCGCGCGCCTTCTCGCGCGCCACCCACAGACCCATGATGTTGCCAGTCGTACCGCCGGTGCACACATAACCCCACGACTTTGCCGGTTCGTACCCGAACACTTCACTGCACATAGTCTCCGCGAGCTCCCGCTCGTACCGCGTGGTCACCCCGGACGACTCGGCAGCGACGTTGTTGGGGTTGTACGGCAGCGCGGTAAGCAGTGCATCATGGTGTGGCCTCGAGACGTCGTGGTTCATATGACCCTTATACTCGGGCGTCCAAAAGAGCGTCGATCCGGCCGCCAGTTCCTCGCGAAACGCTTCAAGCGACCGGGCGTAGCTGGTCGCATCGGCACGGAGCACCGGACCACCCCCGTGCACGAACATCGGGATTCTATTGCTATCAGTTTCGTCGGTCATGTCGGTTTCGTTCTTCGATGTGATATTTTTATTGTCCCAAGCTTCCTATTTGACCGCCCGGAAAAATCATTCTGCCAATTTGATCCAGATTGACGTCATTCGAGGATTTAAAAATCTACACCGATAGCAAAAAATACAAAAAGGACCACGAAACGAAATGAGCGAATTACAAGAGCCATGTCCAGTCGAACCGCACCACGTCGTGCTCTGGGAGATCGAGCACTGGCACCGGGTAGCACCATCGGAACCGTGGACATTCAATGGCACCACCGGATCGTCGGGTCAAAAACGACAAATCCCTGAAAAGTTTACATTACCCGCCAAGACAGCAAACAGATGCGGTAAAACAGCTTCCATCAGATCTTAGAATAAATCGAAGTATTTGTGGAAGCTTCCATCATTCCACCAACCGCTTTCCGCGAAAACCGTTTTCAGCGTGAAAAGGGACAATTTATAAGGGCCGGGACACACGGCGGACTCCCAATTAAAATAAATCCTGATAATGCAAGGAAATGAAGCGGACGAAAGCACAAAAGAGGACGGGCCCCAGGCAACCCAGAGCGCCGAGCCCTACGTGTCCGGGAAAGCGATCCAGTCCCGGTTCCGGGTGTGCGACGCCACGCTGCGGAGCTGGGCCAACACCGGGCGGGTGCGGTGCATCCGTATCGGGGCCGCCGGCGGCAAGCGGCTGTACAGCCTGCCCGACATCGAGCGGACCCTGCACGTTCCCGCCGCCGCCTCGAAAGAAGCGGCAGCAAAGCCTCGAGCACGCGTTCTCTACTGCCGCGTCTCGAGCGCCAAGCAGCGTGCCGACCTCGAGCGCCAGCGCGCAGACCTCCACGCGCGCTACCCCGAGCACGAGGTCGTTGAGGATATCGCGTCCGGGATCAACTTCCACCGCCGGGGCCTGCTCTCCCTTCTGGACCGCGCGGTCCGTGGGGGAGTCGAAGAGGTTGTGGTCGCCCACCGGGATCGGCTCTGCCGCATCGCCTTCGAGCTCGTCGAGCATGTGCTCGGCCAGTGTGGGTGCAAAGTCGTGGTTTGCGACGGCAGCGTGGCGGCCGCGGCCTCCGCCGATGCTGTCGCAGACGACCTCCGCGAAGACCTCCTGTCCATCGTCACGTATTTCGTCGCTAGCAATAACGGCCGCCGCTCGGCGGAGAATCGAAAAAGACGCGCTCGGGCAGCTGAGGAAGGGGGAGACGGCGACGAAGAGGAGGGAGAAGAAGGAAGCGGGCCTGACGCTGGAGCAGAGGGAGGAGGGAACGCTCCGCAGGGAGAGGGACGCGAAGAAGCTCTCTGATGCCGAGGGGACGGTCTCCCGGCGGATCCGGATCTGGCCGACCGTGGCCCAGCGGGCGCTGCTCCGGGCAGCATTCGGAGCCAGCAGGTTCATATACAACAAGGGCGTCGAGCTTGCCAGCACCGAGAAGCTCGCCGGAAGGAGGCCCACCGGGAAGAAGATACAGAAGGCCGTGCGGGGCATGTACACAAACAACGCCGCTTGGCGCGAGGTCGTTGCCGGCCAGCACGCGACGGATTGGGCAGGAATCCCGTATGAGGTGCGGGATTCGGCCGTGCGGGACCTGGCCAAGGCGATAAAGAGCATGGATGCGCGGTGCGAGTCGGAGGCAGTTTCCAGGGGTGTTACCGCAACGGCAGCTGGTTGGTCGTTCAAGTTCCGCGCGGAGAAGGATTCGTCGGAGTCCCTGACACTGCGGAGCCGCAACCTCGACGGAGCGACCCTGCAGTGGTTCCGTGCACTGTTCGGCACGCCCGATACACGCAGGGTCATGCACTCGAAACAACCGCTTCCGGCGACGTTCGGCAGCGACGTCAGACTGCTCCACGGCAAGGTCCGGCGCAGGTATTACCTCATCATCCCCGTGCCGCCGCCATCTCCGGCCGCGGGTGGGAGCGATATCAAAGCTCCGCGTCCCCCTCCTGTGGGAGAGGGGACGTCCGCAGCGGCCTCGCCCGCAGCGGCACCCCCGGCCACAGCATCGGTGCAGAGACAGCTCGCGCTCGACCCCGGCGTGCGCACATTCATGACGGGTTATGATCCGGCCGGCCTCGCCGTCGAATGGGGCGGTGGGTCAACGAACAGTGTGCTGTGGCGCCTCGCGAACACCGCAAATGGTATCCGTGCGCGCATGGTCCAGCCTCATGTCGGCCACCGGAAGCGTCAACACATGCACCGCGCAGCGGCGCGCGTCGAGGCACGCATCCGCCACATGGTCGACGAGCTCCACCACAAGTTCGCCACCTGGGCCTGTGCCAACTACGACCTCATCCTCCTGCCCGAGTTCCGGGTCAGCGGGATGGTCAAGAAGGGCAAGCGCAGGATCAGCAAGAAGACCGTGTCCAGGATGTACACGCTGGCACACCACAGGTTCAGGCAGTTCCTCAAGCACAAGGCGAAACAGCGTGACGTTACGCTGCTCATCGTCGACGAGGCGTACACGTCTAAGACATGTGGACGCTGCGGCAGGATCCACGAGGTCGGGACACGCAAACTCTTCGTCTGCCCGTACTGCGGGCTCGTCGTTGACCGGGACATTGCCGCTGCCAGGAACATCGCACTCAAGTTCGTCAACGACAACCCGTGAGCGGTACTGTCGAACGAACAAAAAAAGCCGACCCGTAGACGGGCTCCGGCGCTGCCAGCTATAGGCTAGCCAGAGGCCTTCGTCGGTCTCTGGTATCGGAACTGTCCTCCGGGGTTTTCATGAAACATTGATTTTGTGAAGTCCCGAAGTTTCAAAATATAGCGCGATACCCGGTCCGCTTCTCGGTGTTGTCAGGTGCTCCCAACAAGAAATATGGCATTCTCCCAGGAGCATCAACCGCAGCGGGGGCCGGCCAGTGATTCCGAATTCTCTCCAGTATGTCACGGTGCAGGGCCCCACCAACCCCGCTATATTTCGAAACGGTCTGGTCGTTGCCGCCTCGGCTATACGTTCGAGCCGTCCAACCACTTCCGGGACAACATTCTCTGGCTCGGGGTCATCCCGATACTGGACAAACAGGTTTCTACCGGTCTCCCGGGCGATTGCATCGAACGCCGCCGCCAGTTCCGGGGTCAGCCCGAGCCGGTGATGTCCTGCGTGAACCCACTCATCACCGTCCTCGTCCACTTCGTACCGCAATGGCGTTCCGACGATCATGTCATCGTCGGACATTTCACTGGGAAGTACTGAGCTGCCGTCTGCCAGGTCATAATGCATAGTCTCTTGGCCAACTCGCACCTCGAGCAGATATCTAGAGTCTGAGATTCCCATTAATGTCGCGGGATTTTTTCGTATTCTTTGTTGCTTTGTTTTTCTCTCATTTCCCCTCCTTCTGAATGTGGTGCGGAATTGCCAGGCCGGATTGCGTGGTCACACCCGGTATCACCCACCCCGGGTTTTGTTGAGACCAAACTGCATGTCGTGCGAATGCCGCAGTTTAACGTGCGCCTTCTCGAGCCCGGGTAGATCAGCTTCATCGGACGCGCCTTGCGCGACGACGGCGGCTGCGACGCCTGCCCAGCTGCCGGAGTTGTTCATGGCGACCCACAGCATGGCTAGATCAATGAGCAGCGTTGCGTGCGGGAGCGCCGGGTCGCCACCGGCCGAGGCAGTCCTGGCTAGGTTTTCGATGGCACCAAAATGGCCGGCCACGTCAAACACACGAAAGCGTATGTTTGGGGTGGCCTTGCCAACGTAAATTTGCGCCTGGTGGGTGGGCATGTCCAGTGGATCGAGGAATATGTAGTACACGCCAAGCTGCTTGTCGTCCTTGCCAGTGCCAAACTGTGCACCCGAGGCCTGTTCGAGATCGACCTCCCGCGGCGGAGTGGGCACGGGCAGGCCGTCCGCCGCGACGGGATCGTTAGTGCCGTACGTCCAGCGCATGTACGTGACCTCGGGCGCCGCGCCACCCCCACCGTGCCGCAGGCGCACACCGCCGATGGCCAGTGTATGCCTGTCGGGGACGGTGATCGGCCCCGAGCGCGCGCGGCCGACAATGAGCGACCACATGTGGTGCCGACGCATCCTGTACGTGGGCGTGGTGTCTGGCCCCGTCCACGTGAAGTTGCCCCACCTGTCGACCGGTCGGCCCCTCGGCGTGTTCCACTCGATCGAGTACTGGTTCTGGCGCAGCGCCTTCCAGATGTAGTCCGGACGGCTCCGCTCGGATGCGGCCGGAGCGCGGGTCTGTAGATCTAGCGGCGACGTCGGCGCGATCCCAGCCATCGCCGATGCTAGTGCCCACAGATATTTGCTGGCACCATTGCCCAGTTCTCTACCGCGGGTCTCTCCGTGCACGAATTTGAGGATTCGGTCGTGCACCACCGTCGGATCTGTGCCCGGCCTGAATGATACGACTATCGGCGTGCGCTCGATGGCCAGCAACTGGCTCAACTTGCCAACCGAGTCGGCGTTCGCCGGGTCCTTAAGCCACGCTGTGTCATATGCGTCCGTACCGGCCTCTAGTAGTGCCAGCAGTTCTTCCACGAGCTGTTCTGCCCTGGTCGGTTGTGATCTGTCGGTCATGTCGTTTATATTTTTTGATTGGGGAGTTTCCTTTCGTCGTTTTTAAATTCTCTTCAGCTTTTCCATTTTTAAAGGTTCCAACTGCGTGTTGTAAGTTTCAGTGGCCGTAGGCGTATTCCCTCTGGGCAATGGCATCGATCAGGTCGAACAGTGAGGCCGACGGGCAGCAACGGCCCATCGTCTCGACCAACTGCCTGGCCCGCTCGGCTGCTGCCGTCTGAACGTCTGTATAGGTGTGCAACGTGACAGCACTCACCCCAGCGGCCCACGCTGCCGCGAGCAGGATCTCGGCCACGGCGTCCGGGGAGCTGTGGGTGGCCGTGCAATGCCACAGGCCGGCGTGCACGTGTGCAGCTCGCGACAGTAGCCGCGAGGCGCACACCACGGCGGCGTATCCCGCGAACGCGTTTTCCACCTCCGCTGTCACCGTCGCGCGATCATAGGTACCGGGCGAGGCATGGTACAGTGTCTCGGTCACGACCAGGTTGGACAGCGTCGGAGGGTCCACGAACGTGACCGCTCCAAGGACGTCGCCTACGGTGGCCCGCGCGAATGCGGGCCCGTCCAGGCCGGATCGCGTGGTGTCGATGCGCAACGTGCGCTGGAGGTTGACGAACAGCCACGGTGCGCGACCTGTGCCCACCGCCTCGGCCAGATACGCGGCATCGCGGTGCTCCAACGCCAGTTGGTCGCCCTGTGAAAAATGGGGCTTGGACTGCTGCTCGAACACTGCACCACTCACCGAGTAGTCCTGGTACCATTCGGACGCCGTGTATCTATACGGGCCAGCGGTGACGGTACACACCGGCGGCGCGTGACCGAACACTGCGCGGACGGGTGGCAGCTCCGCCCGCCAGCGCGAGACGTCGACAGGCGGACCGTTGGTCGGTCTCATTGCATTGAGCGCGTGCACCGCGAACTTGTTGCCACGGTATGGAGCACTGTACGACCGGCGCAGTTCCGCCGGGTCATACTGGGCCGTGTAGGTTGCGACCGCTCCGTCGGTGTGTTTCATTTTCCGTCCAATTTCTCCCACCCCCGCACGCTAGACTTTCTCAATACGTGGAATGGGGATGGATCCCCGACGAAGTGGGCACCGGCGAAGGTGCACTCGTCCGATTGGGAGTCCCTGGTCAGTTGGTCGAGCTTTGTCTGAATGCATTGACCAGAACACCAAAAGTATTATGTTCGTGTGTGCATATGACACCTCTTCCCCCCCATGCATTAAGATTTGTGTTTCTTGGCTAATGGTGGATCGTCATCGGAGTGAACCGGTGCCAGTGTGAGACGCGTCTGTGTCCTGTCGATTTTTTTTTGTTTCGACGTATTGAACCCGGCAATAAGATCACCGGGCAATGGGATGAAATTGTGGGCCTTGGATTGGTCATAGTCCATGCTGTTGAAGAAAAGTCCAAGCAGTTCGTCCACGTCATCTCCATGCACATCGAACGAGTGCAGTGTAACGCGGCCACCTTCGAATGTATCGCCATCGCCGTCCTCATCGGAGATCTCGACTTTTCCGCCGGCGCCCCACGCCATCGCTGCCAGTCCGGCTTTGCCAAAGGCGCGTTCCATACACATCGCGCCAAAGTCACCATCGCCCTCGAGCTCCAATATGTAGAGCGGATGCTTGTCCGCGAGAAGCCAGCGCTGGTCATCGGCTGCGTTCTTCTTGCGCAGCCTGTAATACGCATCGATGTGCACGCGCGCGAGTTCGCTGGCGCTCAGTGCATCCGCGGGAATTTGTGTTTCTTTGATTGCTCTGGCAAAAACGTACGAATTAAAATCTGGTTCATCTTCCAGCCTCTCGATCATGGCATCTGCGGCGGCCTTGTCGAGGTCTGTCTCCAGTTCGCGTTGATGATCGTCATCATGTGGCCCGAGATTCGACTTTGCTTCGCTCATTTTTCTGATTATGTGAAACTTCCCTACTATTAGATTCTTTGTCGTCGTGGAATCGTTCCCTGGGAATCGCAGAAGCCAGCAGGTCAAGTGGGTACTCAAATTTCTCAACGGGCATGGGAATGTCCAGTCATACGTACAGGAGCAGCTGCACAACATTGACGTCGTCGTCGACCAGAGATATTTAAAAAATATCTGCGGTTATTTAAAAATCTGGGATTTTTAAAAATATCTACGGTCATTTAAAAATCCGCAAAAATGTTAATTTTTATTGGCAACACCTAAAAATAATCGAAGTGACACGGTCAACCAAACCAAACCAAATCAAAAAATAAATATGGCCACGACTAAGAGGACTTCCGACGAAGTAAGTACCTGCAATGCGCAGAGGATTCGTGCCGAGTGCCGGAAACAGTGGTGTCATCGTGCGACGACCTGCGTGTGCCCCGCCTGCGAACACGAGGCGTACTGTTCGCCGGCGTGCATGCGCGAGGACGCGGCCGGACACAGTCAGACCTGCGGCACGGCGGACGCGGCGCGCGGAACGTTCGATTTGCTCATGCTTCTCGCGACACGCGAACCTGTCGCACCGTCCATCGTGCTGTCGCCGGCGTGCCTGTCGACGGCGTTCGCGGTCCTCGGCTTGGCCGAGGACGCGAAGTGCCGCGGACTCATCGCGGACCAGTTCGGCGACGTCGGACATGCGCGGGCAGTGGCACATGCCACGGCCGTCACCGTGACGGCGGCGAGCTCGATATGGCTCTCCGGCTTCGGTGCGGACCATCCCGACCTCCTCGCGGCGTTCCTCCACGACGCGAAGACGATCGCCGGCGCATCCGTGCACACCGACGTGACCCTCGAAAATGTGAACGCCTGGGTCAAGGAGGCCACGAAAGGCTTGGTCCCGACGATCCTGAGCGAGATTGATGCAGACACGACAATGCTGATCGTGTCCGCGCTCGTCTTCGATGCCAGCTGGGCGGTCCAGTTCGATCCCCTCCTCACGGAGGACGCGCCGTTTCACTCGCCGGCCGGCGACGTCGCATGCCGCATGATGTATCGCGGCGGTGAGGAGTTGTCGATCCTGCGCGATTCGGGCTTCTATGGCGTAAAGTTGGATCTGCAAACGCCGGAAAGTCGCGAAGGCTACTCGTTAGCAGTCGTCGTCGTTGCCCGCGACGATGGCCAGTGCCCGAGCGCGAGCCAGTTCCATCAGGTCGCATCCGGCACGCACGCCATGGAAGCGAACCTGTACCTGCCGATCACGTACGCATCGTTCGGGCCCAGCAACGTGGCGCCCGAACTTTGTGCCGCCGGCTTGAAACCGCTGACCCAGACCGGGCACATGGCCGCCGACCCTCGTACATCGCTGTCCCGTGTCGTGCATCGTGCCCTCCTGAAGCTCGACGAAAAGGGTGCTAAGGGTGCGGCCGTCGCCGCCGTAGTGTGTGTAACTGAGTGTGTTCACGAGGCCCCGCCCACGCTGCGTTTCGACAGGCCGTTCGGGCTGACCGTCGTGGCTTACCGCGGCGAGAACCCCGTGGCGACGCTCTTTGCCGCGTTCATCACCGATCCGTCCAAGGACAGGTGGTGACACATACACGCACACACCACCGAGTGAACGCGCACGAGACGTGATGAACAAAAGAAGTCACAAGTTGCATCAAAAAATAATCCTGATCACGGCATTTTAAGGGCATAGAAAATGAAACGACGCGATCTCACGGCTGACCAATATCACGTGTACGAACTCGCGGTGGAGTGTAGTAAATCGGTATTCTACACCGGGCAAGCCGGCACGGGGAAATCGTACCTGCTACGTGCCATCTATGCAGGCCTGGTGCATCGGCACGGCCGCAACCGTCTGCTCGTTGCACTTACCGCGAGCACGGGCCGCGCGGCCGTGGAAATCGGCGGCCGGACGCTGCACAGCTGGGCGGGCATCGAGCTCGGCGACGGCTCCGCGGAGCGGCTAGTTGGGCGTGTCCGCGCAAACAGCGCCGCCGCGCTGCGTTGGCGCGCGTGCGAGACGCTGGTGATCGACGAGATATCGATGATAACCGGCGCGCTCATCGATAAACTCGATGTCATCGGCCGGGCGCTGCGCAACAGCGTGCTGCCATTCGGCGGCATCCAGGTGGTCGCTACCGGGGATCTGCTGCAGTTGGAACCTGTCCGCACCGAGGACGGATACTGTTTCCAGGCGAGTGCATGGCCGCAGTTGTTCGGCGGGTTGCAGCTCATGCTCACCACGCCGCACCGGCAGGCGGGCGACCCGGCGTACCGGTACGCACTCGACCAACTCCGCGTGGGTACACTGCTCGAGACCTCGCGCGACCTGTTCGCATCGCGCGTCAGCAACATGACCGTGGCCGGCCCACCGGACGAGATTAGACTCGTGCCGTATATTGCCCGTGCCCGCGCGATCAACGCCGGCGAATACGCCAAGCTACCAGTGGGTGAGCCCGAATACGTGTACGACGTTTCCACGGGACGCGGAACCGGCACGGCGGCACAGCGCACCCGCTTGCTCGAGACGTGCCCGGTGGAAGCCCTCGTACGACTCAAGGTGGGCACCCGGGTGCTGCTCGTCGCGAACGTCGACACCGACTCTGGGCTGTGCAACGGGGCGGCGGGCCTTGTCATCGGATTCGAGCACGGCAGCAGGCGTGGCCACGACGGGAACACGGCCAGCGAGCCATTACCAGTCGTACAGTTCTTGCGCACGGTCTACACCGTCGAGCGCCATATGTGGTCGCTCAAGGACGGCGCCGACAGGGTACTGGCTTCCATACAACAAATACCGCTCATCTTGGGCTGGTCGCTCACGATCCACAAAGCACAGGGTATGACGCTCGACACCGTCGCGGCAGAGATCAGCGGCTGTTTTGCCCGCGGGCAGACTTACGTTGCGCTCAGCCGCACCCGCACGCTGGCCGGGCTGCGCATCGACGCCGTGCCTGACGTTGAAAAATGCGTCCCCGACCCCGTTGTGGTCCGGTTCTGCGCCGAGCACATCAGTCCCAGTGTACCCGACGCAGCAACGGAGGCAAAGTTTTCGGCCATTTGCGGCGAGGAGGGAGTCCGCAATTGAAACTCTAATGAGCTGGGTGGGGGGTCAAAAAACACAAAGTCACAAGCAAGCAAAGACTAGAGCACTGGAAGGAAAAGGGATTTAAAAAATGTTAAAACAGATCTCGACAGTCATCGCTGTGCTGCTCTGGGTTGGGCCACTGCTGAGCGAGGGTGCCCGCGTGTTCGAGGTCGTGAACACTGTCACCAGTGCGGTCTTCATCACGCCCACTCCCACCGAAACCACTGAAACGATCTTTAGTGCCTGGCCACCAGCCAGTCCCACCAGTATCCAGATGGTGACGACTTATTATCACGGCTTCCCTGCCGGCATTTATGGCGTCGATCTCGGCGTGCAGATTACCGCGGCCGGGTTCTTACAGAATCATACATACAGCATGGCGACGGTGTCCAATGTGAACACCGCAAACTACGGCATCATCAGCGACGCTGGATACATCTGGTCATGTGGTGATACGGGTATGGCCTACGTGGCACCCGGGGACGCGCCGGTCGAGGTGACCGTATCGGACGGTTACATCGCCCGGGTATGCACGTCCGATTTCCGCAGCCAGACTGCCGCAATAATGTATGAAAAGCCCAGCGGGCATTACAGGCTCTGTCGATACGCGATCGCCGATCTCCCGACAGCCACGCCGTGGAGCTACAACCTGACAGCGGCGTGCAGCCCGGAACTGGTGCCGGCACCGGACCTGGGCGACAAGGCCATCGGAACCACCGCGCGTCTTTCGGTGGGCGGCAGCTACATGAGCGTGCGGGACGAGACACAGTACATGATATTCGACGTCGAGGCGTGCCTTGCAGGCACCACACCGTGCTACGTGCAGACGAACGGCTCCACGCAATATATCGCGCCGGATGGCCCAACGGACTACGCCATCAGCCTCGGCACCACGGCACGCACGGGCAGCGGCACCAACGACTTCTCGGCATACGCTGCCGAGTTGCACGACCTCAACGTGTCGGAAGAGGCCACATCCACGATCGAGTCCATATACCAGCAGCGCATACCGAGGACTGGCGCCATCGACCCACTTGCGCGGATGTTCTATGGTACGGACACCCGCGGAATCCTGTTCCGCATACCACTGGACGATTTCGGACTGAGCAGCATCGAAGAGCTGCTGGTCTGTGAGGCAACCGGCGCGTCTGTCCACATCCTCGCGACGCTGCCCACGGACTACGTCGTGGTCGGTTGTGCGCACATCTACGCGGACGCATACGCGACGATGACGTCGGTGCGGGTCGCGGACTGCACCGCCGCCACTGGTATGGTGGACTGCCTGTCAGATCCGTATTACTGTACCTGGCACCTCTATAGCCAGGAGTGCATCTCACGCCAGAGCGCGCTTGTCAACGAGTGCGTGGGCATCAACGCCACGCACTGCATCGACACCCCGCCGAGCTTCTATACAGTGATGCCCCGGGCTGGCCCGACGACCGGCGGCACCACGGTGGTTATCACGCCAACCGTCGAACTCTGGTCCGACCCCACCCTCCGCTGTGTGTTTGGCACCGACGACACGGCCGTCGCCACGTGGGACGGCTACACTGTCACGTGCACCACGCCGGCAGCGACCCTGGGCCAGACCTATATCAACCTGCGGTATAAAGGTGTCGATATACTGCCCCCCGGGTACGGCGGCCAGCTGTTCGAATACACGAGTCCGTGTCCCCCGCCGGGCGCTGAGTGCGCCATCGCGGCGGACTGTGCGGACAGGTACACCGGCAATGGCACATGCGTATCCGCGGCATGCTTGAACGGCACGTGCGTGACAGCACTGACAGCACTGCACACCGCGTGTGCCACGGGCATCGTCAACTGGGACGGCGAATGCGACGGTGCCGGAACGTGTGTACCCCTGCCCGACTGCACACACGATGACAACTGCACGTGGCTCTACGAGGGTAGCAACACCTGCATAGCTGTGGCATGCTGGTCTGGGTGGTGCGGGATCGACAGTATGGAGGGCGGTGCGTGCACGGTCGATGGACATAGCGGTCAGTGCGACGGCTACGGCACGTGTGTACCGGATCCGGAATGCATGGCCGATGCGAACTGCACAGACCGGTACACCGGGGACGGTGTGTGCACCTACGCGGCGTGCCGCAATGGTACGTGCATCACGGGACTCACGCCAGCCGAGACGGCATGCAACACGAGCCTCGACGGCTGGCCGGGGACATGCAGCGGTTTCGGTACGTGCGTGCCCCAGCCGGCCTGCACACACGACGGGAACTGCACCTGGATCTATGGGGGCGACAATGTCTGCGTGGTACCCGTCTGCTCGGATGGCTGGTGCGCCATCAACCCCGAATACTATGGCAACTGTGTGGTGGACGGGCACAACGGTACGTGCGATGGCTTGGGCACCTGCGTGCCAGACGTCTGGGGCGTGCCGTGCACGGCTGACTCCAACTGTACCGATATCTACGACGGTAACAATACATGCGTCGTGGCCGCATGCGTCGGCGGTGTGTGTGTGGCGAGGCTCGTCGTGGCCGAAACCCCGTGCGGGGTCGGGGGTACGTGCGACGGTGCAGGCAACTGCGTACCCGAACCGTGCACTGGTGAACCGGGATGCGCTACTGACCAGGACTGCGTAGACCTCGTGGCGCCGCGACACGGCGGGCCGGACGCGCTCGGCGCATGTAGACAGTGGCGCTGTGTGGACAGTCTGTGCACGAGCGGACTGTCTGACGAGGGCACCGCCTGTAGCGTCGCGGTGGCGGGTTCATGCACCGTCGATCCGCCGGTCGAAGGTACGTCCAACTCGGGGCTCTGCTCTGTCACGGGCGAGTGCGTCGTGGCGGTTGATCAGTACGTGAGCGACCAGTGCCTAAACGGCAGCTCGTGCCTCGGCTCCTCGTGCGTGCTGGTGGTGCCGGGCTGCTCAACGGATTCCGACTGCTACGGTCCGCTCGGCGAGTTCGCATACGCGCGGGGCTGTGCGGCCGTGCGGTGTTCGCCCGATCTGCACGTTTGTGTGAACTACACCAAGGCCGACAACAGCGTCTGCGTGCCGACCGACGAGGAAGCCGGCTCCGCGTGCCGTGCGAACCAGACTGGCATCTGCACCGCGGGAACGTGCGAACTACCTCCCGCGCCCGTGGACGAGGCCGACAACGTGACTACGTGCACATCGGATGCATCGTGTGGCATCGCCCGGTGCCCTGCTGACGATGGCGCTTGCGAGCTGCTCACCGGCATGGCGCTGCTCTGCAACTTGTCCGCGTTGCCCGATGCGTGCGCGGAGCTGACGACGGCCATGTGCAATGGCCGGGGTTACTGCGCCTGGCGTGTCAGCCCGCTCTGCGATGACGGCAATCCGTGCACACTGGACACCTGCGACCCCGTTGGCTTGCACGGTTCGTGCCGAAATTCGCCCCATCCGACCGCATGTAGTGGTCTGACAACGTTCGCTGCCGTGTTTGGCTCGCTCGTCGCCGGGAGCGCCATCATAGCTGGGATCGTCGTCGCGGTCATCTCGTTCAGATCGAAACTGGCCTGATCTCGTGCACGCCGACACACACACATACACACACTGCATAACTCCGAATGAGGCAATGGG
>JALNYR010000204.1 GCA_023229725.1 Dehalococcoidia bacterium
GGGGTCCTGATGGTACGCGAACTCATCCAGGATGACGTTGCCCGAGAAGGAGCGACCGGCACCCGTGTGCGGCCTTGCAACGATGCGCCCGCCCGTGTTGGGAAAGACCAGCTCCTTCTTGTTGCCTTCGGTCTCGGCCAACGTGCTCCCTTCCGACACCATGAACGCGGCATGCTTGCGTGCGTCGTCGATGACCTCGCACGCTTCGTCTTCGCCAAGGGAGACCACAACGGTCGGATCGCCCATCATGGCCCACAGCACAGCCGCCCCGGCGTAGCTGTACGTCGCACCGATCTTGCGGCTCTTGTTCAGGATCGAGAACTGCCACGGGTCGAACGCGAGGTCGAGCTGGTGCAGGTAGAGCGTGGACGCCCACGCCATGATGGCGGCTCGTTCGTTCGGCGGAAACGCCCCAACGATGGCTGCAATGTTGGCAACAAGGGCGGTGCCGTACGTGTTTCGGTCGCGTTCTTGGAGTAGTCCCGTGCAGGCACGCATGGGCCATGTGGGAAGCGTGGCTAGGTCGTGGACGGGAGATCGATCTCCCGTGGCGAAGTCGGGTGTGACCTTCGCGTGTCTCATCGGCGTGGTTCCAGCGTGGTGCCCAGCGCGGTGCCGATGCAGACCCAACCGGGTCGGTGGCGTCGTGCGAACAGTTCGACTTTGGGTCCGTTTGAGCCGACCAGTTGTTCGATCGCTTCGTAGGTGGCGGGGGGCTTCTCGGAGTGTTTGCCTCGTGGTGCTTGGACAACGGAGCGGGTGGCGTGGTTCGCGATCAAGGTGATGCCGTGGCCCCGTGTGGCGATGAGACAGACTTCATGGTCGAGGCGGGTGTAGTGGCCCATGCCCATGCGTGGGCCAGTTTTGATCCAGACCAGCTCGCTCTTGACCTCGAAGCCCCATGCGCGCACGACCGTGAGTGCGTCTGGTTGCATTGCGGCTACGCGCCACAGGAACAGGAGTGCATCATCGGCAATGGGTGGCAACTGGAGTGCTGCGATCGCGAGCGTTGACATGGTTCGGTAGTGCTTCGATGCGCCGCGCTTGGGCCCCGGCAAGCGGTCGCCGAACTGCCACGGTGGGTCCGCCAGGATGATGCGGGCCGGGTTGTAGGCGGGGTGCCTCATGGTGCGGTCCCGAGCTTGCGGGGTAGCGTGAACACGCACCACGTGCCGTGCTTGTCGGTGTAGATGTGAACCAAGGTCCAGCCCGATTCTGTCGATGGCGCCTGCGCGATGTCGTTGGGTTGGAACAACGAAGTGACCGACCACAGGACACGGTGGACCTCGTAGTAGTCCATGCTGATGGGTTCCATCGTCAGGGCTCCTTGGTTACAAGCGTTGGTGGCGTGATTCGAACGTGCCTTGCTCAGCAAGCAAGGTCGTGCGGGCTCGTGCGGATGCATCGGTGCGGTAGTGATGCGGCACGTTCTTGATCGCGCTCGCAACGGTGCAATGGGGGTTCGCTGCCACGTAGGCCACAAGGTCAGTGGAGAACTGCTTGAACCGGGTCCAGTAGCCACCCTCGTTGGTGCCCGCTTCGGCGTAGTCCTGCGGCATCGTGGCAAGCTTCGCGATGAGATCGGATGCGCGGCGCGGGTCTCGGTGTGCTCGTGGTTGCTGCTGTTCCTTCACCAGCGGCTCGGCTCGGAACGGGTCCATGTCGACCCGTAGCAGCCCGATGCCGGTCTCTTTGGCGGCTCGTTGAAGGAAGACACCAACGGATCGATCGGACGGTCCTGGGGGCACCGCCACGCTAGCAAAGTGCACCTGGCCCGATTGCTTCCGGCGGTACGCTTGCGCCAGCACCTGAGATCCAAACACGAGCTTGGTCTCGATGCTCCACACGGTGGCGTCTTTCACGGCCACAATGTCAAAGAACCCATCGACCTCTTGCCACACCTGCCACCCACGATCACGGAGCCATGCGACCACGACGGCGGCTAGCTCGGTCTCGCGTCTGAAGGGGCACTTGCTCACTTGTCTTCCTCCGGTTCGGTGAGTGCAGCTTCGAGTTCGAGCGGATGCGGGAGCCGGTCCGCGTTCGCAACCATGGCGGCCGCCGCGATGGTGCCCAAGATCGAGATCACCCTCGACTTGGTGTCCTGCACATCGGCGGGTGCGTCCAGCTCGATCGGGGCACCGTCGGGCCCGCTCAACTCGACCCGTTGACGCCCGCTGCCCCACCGCTTCGGATCGACCGCTGCGAGGAACGCAAGCGCGGCATCCTTCGCCATCGGTGAGATCTCCTCGGCCATCTGATACTGGATCACGGTGTGGCCCGTCGTGGGATCCGTAAAGCGCGTCTCGCCAACCTTCACACGATGCCGCGATTGGATCGCAGCCGTAAGGGTGCCCAGCGCTAGCACCTTCGCGCTCGCGCGGGCCTTGTCCACATCGGCTGCAAATTGCTTGTACGAAGGAGTGGCCGGCTTGCCCTCATACATACCCTTGCCTCGCGCGTACCACTTTCGCACCTGGTAGCTCGGCACACCTGCGAAGCGTGCCGCGTCGGCAATCGATGCGCCCGTGCGGAGCACGCTTATGATGGTCTGCCGTAGCTCGTGATTCTTGAAACTCTTCGCGACCCGCTTCGCTTCGCGTGCAAGCTGCGCTTGCACTTCGGGATCCGGTGTGTCCTCGTTCGGATCCGGCTCGTCCCCTTTGACCTTCAACACTCGCTTGTGCCGCGTTGGCTTCTTGCGCTTCGTGTCGCTCATACGGACCTCGTGCCAAGGAAAACGTGGGCGTCGCGCGTGTCGATCACATCGACAACGATGGACACGAACACGGGTCGTTGCTTGTAAAGCGTGTTGAGCAGGCGCGCGGCGGCGAAGCGGGCCCGCAACCGTTTCGCCGCTTGCCTGCACGCCATGCCGCAGTAGTAGGTCCGTTTCACGTTGCGCGCTTCGACCGGGATCAAGCATCCGCACTGGCGGCACAGGGTCATCAGGAGCGGCTTGCTCGCGATGCGTTTCTTGTGCCGCATGACCTGCGACGCAACCAAGCGAGCCCGCGATCGGAGCTGCCCGATCAACTCCTGAAACTCGATCGAGCGGCCATCTTCGTCGAGCTTGGCGTCGCGCTTGATCACGCGGTAGACGGTGCGTTTTTTCTTCGGTCCGGGCTTGCGCTTGGGTTGCGTGGGTTCGGACGTAGCATCGGGGGGACAGTCGGACATCACGTTGCGCCTCCAACCAACGGGGCCGATTCAAAGGCCCGTCACCAAGTGGTCCCTGGCACAGTGCCACACCCAACCTGGATCACGCAACACGAGACGGGAGATCGATCTCCCGTCGTCACATCCACTGCGCGGCCATTGTTCTGCGCCAACGATCCGAATAGCGCGCTCCCACGATGCGGCGAACGCGTGCGAGGAACCGTTCGAAGTGCCCATCGCGATCGTCCAACGTGCCCACGAGTCTCCCGAGCACGTGCGAACGTCGCTTGTACCACGGCACGCCGATCCGAACTCCGTACGCATAGCCGCGCGGCACGTACGGGTTGCAATGGACCCGATCGGGATCGCAACCGAGCATGCTCACCACCGAGAAGAAGTCGGCTTCGTGCGCGAACACGATCCATCTGTCATCGGAAGCCATCTGCTCGCGTCGCTGCCTCACGTCGTCGTCAACGTTCATCAATCCCTCCTCATGTAGCAGCCCGAGTGCATGGGTCCGTCGTCGGTCAGAACGGACTGGTTGCGAATCGGACGTCGGCACTCGATGCACTCGGCACCATCGAACGGAACGCA
>JALNYR010000205.1 GCA_023229725.1 Dehalococcoidia bacterium
GCCAAGCACCGCGCCGCGACGGTGACCGACATGCAGGGGCCCGGTCGGATTCGCGCTGACGAACTCAATCTGGACGCGGCTGCGTTTGCCGGTGTCCAGGTTGCCGTACGTCTCGGGAGACGCAAGGATGTGCGACACGAGCCCCACGAGCCACTCACGCTTCAGCGTGAAATTGATGAAGCCGGGCGCGGCGATGGTCGCCGACTCAATCTCGGGCAGTGCCTCCAGCCGGCTCACGAGCAGTTCCGCAAGGCGGAGCGGACTCATGCGGACCGAGCGCGCCAGCCTCAGGGCGAGGCCGGACGCGTAGTCCCCGTGGCCTGCAGTCTGCGGCCGCTCGATGATTATCTCCGGCAGCGTCGTGAATGCTATCTCACCCGCGTTCTGGGCGTTCTGCACGGCCCGTTGCAGGTTGTCGGCCAGCTTCTGCCTCACCATGATGCTTCAACTCCACTCAATGTCGGTTCTCCAGAGTGTCGAGGCACGCTGTAACACCGGCCCGTAGGCGGGGTTCCTCAGCACTTCCTCATCCTCGACTATTCTGCGCGCTTCCGCGCGCGCAGACTCAACCATCGGAAGGTCTGTTAGTGTAGCAACTCTCAGCGGGGGAAGACCACTCTGCTGCGTGCCGAGGAAGTCGCCCGCCCCGCGTATCTCCAGGTCCTGCTTCGCGAGCGCGAAGCCGTCGTGCGTCTTCTCCATGGCGCTCAGTCGCCGCCTGGCCTCGGCGCCGGCCGAGTCGGAGACCAGCAGGCAGTAGCTCTTTTCCGCGCTGCGGCCGACGCGTCCGCGCAGCTGGTGCAACTGCGACAGACCGAAGCGCTCGGCGCCCAGCACGACCATCACCGTGGCGTTCGGGACGTCGATGCCGACTTCTACGACAGTGGTGCTGACGAGGATATCGAGATCGCGGTCCCGAAAGCCACGCATCACGGCGTCCTTCTGCGCCGGCCGCAGCGCGCCGTGCAGCAGCCCGAGGCGAAGGTCAGGGAAGACGTCGTGACTCAGGTAGGCGAACTCCTCGGTTGCGGCCCTCGCCGCCAGCTTCTCCGACTCGCTGATGAGGGGGCAGATGACGAAGGCCTGCCGCCCCCTTGCCACTTCCGCACGCACGCGTCGATACACGGCATCGGCTTCGTCGGAGCTGTAGACGGTTGTGGCAACCTGCTGACGCCCCGGAGGCAAGGAGTCGATGACCGAGAGGTCGAGGTCGCCGTACACCGCCAGCGCGAGGCTGCGCGGGATCGGAGTGGCGGTCATGACGAGCACGTGCGGGTTGAAACCCTTCTGCCGAAGGCCTCCGCGCTGCAGCACGCCGAAGCGGTGCTGCTCGTCCACGACTGCCAGGGCCAGTGAGCGGAACTCGACGCCTTCCTGTACCAGAGCTTGCGTGCCGACCACGATGTCGATGTCGCCCGACGCCAGAAGCTGACGCACACAGCGCCGGTGCGCGGCGGTAAGCGCTCCGGTGAGCAGGGCTACTGTGAGCGGCCGGTCGAGGATGCCCGCCAACGTGTGCACGGGCTCGTCCCTCAGAGGGTGTTCCGCAGGCGCGTCCGTTGTCTCCGCGGCACCAGGTGTTGACGCAGCGTCGAGCAGCAACAGCAGAGTCTGAAAGTGCTGCTCGGCAAGCACCTCGGTGGGAGCCATGAGGGCGGACTGCATGCCGTGGGCGGCAGCTGCAACCATGGCCGCCAGTGCTACAACGGTCTTGCCGCTGCCGACGTCACCCTGGAGCAGACGCGACATCGCGACCGGTCGAGCGAGGTCGTTGAGAATCTCCCCCAACACCCGCTTTTGCGCTGTCGTCAGCTGGAAGGGCAGGATGCGAAGGTAGGAATCCACGAAGGCGGAGTCGACGGCCAGCGCACGTCCGGGTTGGCTGTGCTGCCAGTGTCGGCGTGTCTGCAACAGGCCGAGCTGAAGCGAGAGGATCTCGTCGAATGCCAGTCGCTGCCGTGCTGCGGCAGCCAGCGCTGTGGAATCGGGGAAATGAACCTGGCGCACGGCCTCGGGCAACGGCAGCATCGGATGACGCCTCAACACATCGCCGGGCAAGTACTCGGCGGGTCCCGGAGCGCACAGCCTGAGGGCTTCGTTGACCCATTTCCTCATCGAGCGGCCCGAGATGCCCTGGGTTAGCGGGTAGACGGGGACGAGGCGTCCGGTGTGGATGCCGCTCGTGGCGACGTCCTCCCACTCCGGCGACTGTATCTGCAGGCGCCGGCCGAAGGCGGTCACCATGCCGCTGATCACGATGTCACGGTCGACAGGCAGCGCACGCGCCATCCATGGCTGGTTGAACCAGAGCAGCTTCACCGTGCCGGTCTTGTCGCCGAACACCGCCTCGGTTGAGCGTCGTCCTCCGGGGTAGACCCACGTTGCCTTCAGCACGCGCCCGACGACCGTCTGCTCCATGTCCGGTTCCAGGTCGGACACGGCTCGCGTGTGAGTGTAGTCGAGGTATCGCCGGGGCAGCAGGCAGAGCAGGTCTCCGACGGTGGTGACACGAAGGTGCGCGAGAAGTGCGGCGGTTCTGGTGGAGACTCTGGTGAGGACGGTCACGGGCTGCGACTCGGGAGGGGTACTCGCGGCGGCGGATGGAGAAACGCCCGGCGAAGAGGGGCGGGTCGGACGTCGTGCGGGCTTCGCAGTTGAGCCCTGCAGCAGTGCGAGAACGGCGGTGACCCATTCGGCGCGCTGCGCGACGGCCCAGCCGCGATAGCCGCCCGGGGTGTGGAGACGGGCGAGTGCGGGCTTCAGCGAGGGTGGCAGCGACGGACCGACCGCTGCGATGCAGGCATCGAGTCCTCCGATGACCGCCGAGTCGTCGTACTGCTTCTTCGCCTCGAGTTCGAGGATCTTGCGCAGGAGCTCGTTCGGTGTCGGAGCGCTCACATGTGCCTCGCTCTGAGACGGGAGTGACGGTTCGAGGGCGACGCAGACGCGACGGTCGGGCGCACAAGCTCTGGCTGAAGGCTCCGGCGAACGAACATGGTCGTTCCTCCGGCGGGACTACTCCACCGACATGATGTAGTCGTAGTGTGGTTGGCCGCCGTCGACCAGCTCAACCTCGACGCCATAGCGTTCACGGATGCGAGCGGCAATCGCCTCAGTAGTTGCTGTCTCGGCCTCAGCGCCCCAGTACAGAGTGACGAGTTCCGCCTCAGACGCGCCTGTCTTCTGCAACGCCTCGAGGACCACGTCAACCACCTCGTCTCCCGTGGCGATGAGTTCCTTGTCGTTCTTGATGGCGATGAACTGCCCGCGCCGGACCTTCATCCCGTCCATCTCGGTCTTCCGTACCGCCCGTGTCACCTCGACGGTCACCACCGTCTGTAGCGCTTCAGTCATCGCGGCAGCGTTCTCCTCGACGCCAAGGTCGTAGTTGAAGGCGAGCAGCGCCGAGATGCCCTGTGGGATGGTCCGGCTGGGAACCACGTGAACGTGTTTCTCGGTGAGCGACTGGACCTGGCCCGCGGTCAAGACGATGTTCTTGTTGTTGGGCAGCAGGATGATTTGGTCTGAGGGAGCGAACTCGACGGCCTGCAGCAGCTGGCGCACGCTCGGGTTCATGGTCTGTCCGCCGGGCACGATGATGGTCGCACCGAGGCTGCTGAACACGTCAAACAGGCCGTCGCCCGAGGCGATGGTGACGATGGCGGTGCCGACCTGCGGGAGCTTCGAGCGTTGCAGCTTGATGAACTCCTCGTACTGGTCGTCCATGTTGTGGACTTCAAC
>JALNYR010000029.1 GCA_023229725.1 Dehalococcoidia bacterium
TGTTGCTGAGAACGACGACGCCGGCATCCTGGAAGACCTCGGCGGCGCCCTTCGTCTCGATGGTTGGATAGATGCTGACCTCGTGCAGCTCCGCCTGCGGCTCCATGTAGAGCCGCTCCAGCTCAGCGAAGACCTGCTGCAGGTTCAGGCGGTTCTCGGCGAGGATGAAGACCGACCGGTCGACGGCAGCCAGGCCGACCCTGGCCCGCCCCTCGGTGGTGACATCGATGGTGACCTCGTCGCCGGGCTCGGCCTCGTCTGCGCTGAAGCCGACCTGAACCCGCTGCGGGTAGACGCCGGCGACCTTAAACGGCAGGTAGTCCGCCGCGACTTCGCTGTTGGGCAACACCTGGTAGACAAGCAGCTTCGAGGACGGCGCCATCAGTGGCGTCGTCTCGAAGGAGAACTCATCGTCCTTTGTGTGTCCGGAGAAGACGATGCGGTCGCGTGACACAACTTCGAAGTAGAAGTTGCGCGCCTCGGAGGTCGAGTGCACCCGGAACGTCACCGTCTCTCCCACCTGCGCCACATCGTCGCTCACCTGCGTCACATGGATGAAATTGCCGGAGGGAGAGTAGGAGGACTGAATGACGCGGTCGACCTGCTTCCCTTCCGCCACCGCGGTCAGCGACAGCGCGACGGCGTCGGAAGGCGGCTTCAGCTCGAACGTCGCGAGGCCGTTCTTCGTCGTGACGTCGTCCTTCACGGTCTTGATGTCCTTGTACTCCGAGTCAAGGTACGTCACCTCGAGCTGGACCCGCGTCTCGACCGGCCGGCTGTCGGGCGTCTCGGTGACGACGAGCACGTCGAACGCCAATCCCGGCTTGAAGACCGCCCCTTCGGGGATGAGGATGAGGTTAACGGGCGAGTCGGCCGCCGTGAGCAGCCTCGAGGTCCGTTCCTGGTAGCCGGTGACGTCCTCCGTCACCGTGATGTCGAGCATGATGTTGCCCTGGCCTCCGGCCTCGGGCACTCCGGCGACATAGTCGACGGCCGGGATGTCGAACTCCGCGCTGCCGTCGATGTCAGTTCTGAAGGTGGCGTAGGTCTCCCATTCTCCGACGTAGCGGGAGGCGACGATCTCCAGCTCGCCCTTCACGGGCTTGCCGAAGCTGTACTCGGCCGACACCTCGCCACGAACACGCTCGCTGACGAGGAACCATTCACGTGACAGGTCGACGCTGACCTCGTACTTCGGCAGGACGTAGCGCTCGACGCGGACGTCGAGCTGCGTCTTCGCCTTGCCGGTCTCGGCCGTCAGCTTCCACGTGCCGAGGTTCGGCTCGGTGGACAGCGGCAGGTCGAGCGTGGCCATGCCGTACTCATCGGTTGCCACCTCGGACCGGAAGACCTTGATGCCCTTCGCGTCCAGCACCCCAACCGTCACGTTTTCGCGCGACGGTTTCAGCTCCGCGTCGAGCGTCATGACACGCATCAGGATGGTCTGTCCGGGCTTGTAGATGGGCTTGTCGGTCTCGAGGAAGACGACGAGAGGACTGTCGATGCGCACGGAAGCGCGTTCCTCGAAGTCGGTACCTTTCACAACGACGGTGTAGTCGCCTTCTTCGACAACAGGCACGGCCAACTCCACGGCGCCGTTGCCGTCGACAATCGCCTGTTCGCTCGCAATCTCGTTGTTGCCGTCGAGCAGCCGGACTTCGACGCGGTCGCGCACCGGCCCGTCGGAGCCATACAGGTTGCATGATACCGATGCGGTGCTGCCGGCGTGCAGAGACTGAGGCACGAGCACTACGTACCCCTCGGCCGCCTGGACGGTGCCGCAGCCGATAGCGGCCGGCAACACGAGCGCAGTGATGAGCAGTGCCGCAAGAAGCGAAGACCACGTGCGTTTCATCGTCATCCTCCCTCGAGACATCCCTCAGAAGGCCCCGTTGGGCCGGACGTCTGTTACGAGGTTATACGTCGGCGGAGGGAGAGTGTCACAGGCGAGGGGAGGGGCCGCACGGTTGGCGCGGGCGGGCGTCGCGCATCGGACAGCCGGTACGTGGCATTGTTCTGGTACTCGTCCCGGCTGCCTGAGGAGCCGCAGCCCGGCGTCGGGCTCGACGGCGAGACAACCACGTGGATTCGCTCGTGTCTGGCGAAGCCGGAGCACCCGGGGTAGTGCGCCCACAATCGGGAGCGTCTGGTCGGCGCGCTGCCCCGCGGCCGACCGCCGGAGTCCGGCGTCGGGCGCGCCTCAGAACCATCGGCCGGCTACTCCGCGGGTAGAACGACGCGAACCGTCGTGCCGCCGCCCTTCTTCCCCGAGATCTCGACGCTGCCGCCGAATGGCCGGACGCGTTCGCGCATGCCGATGAGGCCGAGCGACAACGGGCTGGACGCCTGTTCCGGGGTGATGCCGACGCCATCGTCTGCGACGGTCAGGACATATGAGCCACCCTCCCGCACGAAGTCGACCGTGACCTTCTTCGCCTTCGCGTGCCTTGCAACGTTCGTCAGAAGTTCCTGCAACACGCGGAATACCGCCGTCGAGCGGCCGCGGTCGAGCCCGGCATCATCGGCGCCGGCGGCCAGCCGGCACTGGATGCCAGTGCGCTCGCCGAACTTGGCGAGCTCCCATTCCATCGCCGCGACGAGGCCGACGTCATCGAGTATGCCGGGGCGCAGTTCGGACGAAATCCTGCGTACATCGTCCGTAGTGTCATCCAGCAGCTTCATCATCTGGTTCAACTTCTCGGGCGATATGTCTGCATGCTGCTCGGTCGCACGCTGCACGCCGTCGAGGTCGAACTTGAGCGCCGTCAGCGCCTGGCCGAGTTGATCATGGAGTTCGCGCGCGATGCCGGTACGCTCCTCCTCGCGGGCTGCTTCGAGACGGCCGGCCAGCATGCGGAGCTCTTCCTCGGAGCGGCGCAACTCGTCCTCAGTCTCCTTTCGCTGCGTAACGTCGAGGAACTCCGAGATGACGACTGTCTCACCGTGAAGCGGCACGAGAGCGGACGTGAGGCTGACGTACAGCGGCGAGCCGTCCTTCCGCCGGAACTCCAGTTCCTCTCCTCGAACGAAACCGTCGCGGATTCCCTGCGCCAGCACCCTCTCACGCTCATCCAGACTGGCATACACATCCGGCACGTGCAGTCGCAGCAGCTCCTCCCTGGTGTACCCGATCATCTGCAGGAAGACATCGTTCACATCGAGGAACGTACCATCGGTCCGCGTCACGGTGAAGCCCAGTCCGGTATGCTCGACCAGCGCGCGGAAGCGCAGCTCGGACTCGCGTAGCGCCTGCTCGGCCCGCTTGCGTTTGGTGATGTCGCGGCACACGCAGAAGATGAGTTTCCGCCCACTGAACACGGCCGCGTTGGTGCTGATCTCGACGTCATAGACAGTGCCATCTTTGCGCCGGTGCTGTGTCTCGAAGTGGTCGCCGGACTCGTCAACTGTCCGAATCATCTCCTGCAGCCTGTCCGGGGGAGTCGGGACATCCCAATCCCGGACGTGAAGCTGCAGCACCTCTTCGGGAGTGTAGCCGAGCATCTCGGCGAAGCGCCGATTCGTCTCGACGGCCCTACCGTCCTGGTCGAGGACAACGATGCCGTCGCGCGACTGCTCCACCAGGATGCGCCTCCGGGTCAGTTCATCGGCCAGCGCCTGCTCGGCGCGCTTGCGCTCGGTAATGTCGCGGGCCACGCCCTGGTAGGCAATGATGCGCCCGGCTTCATCCTTGCGCGCCACGACAGAACGCTGGCAGATGATGACCGAGCCATCTTTCCTCTTGTTCCGCACCTCGTCTTCGACCCACCCTGTCTCAACGAGCCTCCTGATGTAGACCTCGCGGTCGGCAGGGTCGACATACAAATCAGCCGGGTTCAGCCGCGCCGCCTCTTCTCTCGTGTAGCCGAACAGGTTGAGCCACGCCTGGTTCACCTCGTGGCCGGTTCCGTCCGGGCGAATGGACCAGATGGCGTCGAGCGATTGCTCGAAGAGCGCACGGTGCTTTTCTTCGCTCTCGCGCAGCGCCTGCTCGGCGCGTCGCTGCTCGGTGACATCGCGGTTCACGCCCTGGTAAGCGACAACGCGCCCCGTTTCGTCTCTGCGCGCGACCACGGCGCGCTCAGTCGTGATGATGGTGCCATCCTTGCGCCTGAGCCGAACCTCGTCCCGCACGAAGCCGTGCTCCTCCATCTGCCGCACAAAGTCAGCGCGGCCGGAAGGTTCGGCATACAGGTCGGCCGCATTCAGGTGCTCGAGGTCCTCTCTGGAGTAACCGAACATGTCGAGCCACGCATGGTTCACCTCGTGGCCGGTGCCATCCGGCCTCAGAATCCAGGTGGCGTCGAGGGACTGCTCGAAGAGCTGGCGGAACTTCTCCTCGCTCCGGCGCAGGGCGAGCTCAGCATTGCGCAGAGCGGTGATGTCCCGGACAACGCCCTGGAAGGCGACGACCTTGCCCGACGCGTCCCGGCGGACTGTAGCCACCCGCTGGCACAGAAATGCCGTCCCGTCCTTCTTCTTCAGCCAGACTTCGTCCCTGACCGCGCCCTTCTCCTGCATCGTGCGCACGTACGATTCCCGATCCGCCGGGTTCACGTAAACGTCAGACACGTTCATCCCGGCGGCATCTTCCGCCGCGTAGCCGAACAGGTCCATCCACGCCCGGTTGGCCAGCATGCCGGTGCCATCCGGTGCGTTCTCGAAGATGGCGTCGATGGACTGCTCGTAGATAGCCCTGAATCGCTGCTCGCTCAGTTGCAGCGCGCGCTCCGTGGCTCGCCGTTCGGTGACGTCTTCGCCCGAGCTGAGCGTTCCGGTCGGCCGGCCGGCGGCATCGCGCAGCACGGCGTTGTGCCAGGCGAAAGTCCGCCTGCCGCCCGATGCGGTGACGATATCGTTCTCGACGTGTTCATGCGGCTCGGCCTTGCCTGCCATGATATCGTTGAAGACAGACCGCACGTAGTCCCGCTGCTCCTCCGGCACACACGTATCTATCCAGCTGCATCCGATGAGGTCCTTCGCCTCGGCGCCAAGCATCTCGGCGCCGCGACGGTTGAGCAGGGCGATTTTCCCATCCGCGTCCATGACGACGAGCATGACAGCCGCGACATCGAGGTACCCTTGAGCGCGGTCGCGTTCGGCCTTCAGCGCCGCCTCGGCCTGCTTCCGCTCGCTGATGTCGCGCACCACCGCAAGGACAACCATGTGCCCGCCCGACTCCACGAGACGAGCCCGGACTTCGACGGGCATGACTCTCCCGTCCCTACAGCGGTGGCCGCCTTCAAAGGCGAGCGAGCGCCGATTCATCAGCTCCGCCATGTGGTCACGAAAACGCGCCGCGGACTCTGCGTCATCCAGATCGCGCAGCGTCATGTGCATCAGTTCATCGCGCGTGTAGCCGCGCTGAGCAGCCGCCGCCTCGTTCACGTAGAGGAGCTTGCCCTTGAAGTCGTGCAGAAAGACGGCGTCGTTGGCCAGGTCAAGCAATGCGCCCCGCAGTCGCAGCTCGGCTTCGTCAGCCTTGCGTCTTGTCACGTCCCGGCACACACTGAGGAATAGCGTCCGGCCGCGCGATTCGATCGTCCTGGAACGAACCTCCACCTGGACCCGGCTCCCGTCTTTGCGAACGTACGTGGTCTCAAAATCGAGGCCGCCGTCGCGCTGCATTGCCGTGATGCGGGACGGCACGAGTTCAGCACCCTCGCGCGTGTTCAACCGGCGTACGTTCATGCCGACAAGCTCGTGCATGTCGTAGCCCGTGAGCTCGGACGTGGCGCGATTGGCGAAGACGATCTCGCCTCCGGGGTCGACGAGGAAGACAGCGTCCTGGGCAACATCGAGAAGCTGTCCCCTCAGCTTCAGTTCCTCTTCGGATTGCATCCGCGACGTGACGTCACGGACAATCGTCTGATACTCGAGCGTTCGGCCGCCGGCGTCCTTGCGCAGCCAGATGGTCAGGAGACAATCGAGAACCCGCCCGTCCTTCGTCCGCAGTCTCACCGGCTCGTCGTAGAGATGTCCCTGTCGTTCCGTCTTGCCGATGACAGGGCCACGGTCAGCCGGATTCGCGTAGAGGACCTTCACATGCTGGCCCTCCAGTTCATCGACCCCGTAGCCGAAAAGCGCGCGCGCAGCGCTGTTCACGGCGCGTATCACGCCATCGGGAGCGACAAGGAAATTGGCGTCCGGTGACTGCTCAAAGAGACTGCGATAGCGTTCCTCCTTCTCCTGAAGTTCCTCATAGTTGCGCCGTTGCTGGGCGGAGAGGAGATAGGAGATGACCGCCAGCAGGCCGCAGACAACAGCGAGGTAAATCAGCGGACCGTACAGGACGGCGCTCCAGCTCATATGCGGAAAGAGGAACGGAACCGCCAGCACGGCGCCGAGAGAACAAGCGAGAACGACGAGCAGCAGCCATGGGGGCAGCAGCACCGCGCCGATAACCACCGGCAGCACGAGATACGTCAGAAGGCCGGCGTCATTCCTGTGGAACACCGGTTCCATGGCACCCGTGAGGGTGAAGTAGCTGGAAGCAAGGATGCCGGCAAGCAGCAGGCCGACTGCGAGCACCGCGGCCGGCAGGTATCGTCCTCTCCGGTTCAGGAGTCCCGCGAGCACCACGGCGAGCGCGAACACCACTGAGACGCGAATCTCCGGATTGCTCCAGCCCGTCTGCCGCATGAGGTAGAAACGAAGGAACAGCGCCCAGGCGATGCCCCACACGAACAGCAGCAACAGCAGGGCCGAGAGGAGGCGAGAGCGACCACTCAGGTCGCTATCCTCCCGTCGAAGCGACCAGCTGCTCATGCGCCGCCGCAAACGTGGCAGCAGCCCCGTCGTCTTCCCGCCCTTATCTTGCTCCGTCATGCGGCCCCCAATCCCGGTTCAATCGCACCGTTCAACTGCCACCCGTCATCCGCGCGGCACCGCGGCGCGCGGCCCCACATCCTGGACCGATATCCCGTCACTTCCGACTGAGAGGCGCGGTCACACGGAGGGAGGTACCGGCAGCGGGCGATGTGCTCACCGCAACCGAACCACCCCAGGACCGAACACGCTCGCGGATGCCGGCGAACTCCATTCCCTCTGCGCCGTCCTCCGCCGTACCGGCAGGTACGACGCCGTTGTCCGACACGCACAGCACCGCGTGGCCGTCATCCCGCCCGAAATCCACCGTCACCTTCGTGGCGCCGGCGTGAAGGGCAACGTTGTCGAGCGCCTCCTGCAACACACGGAAGACGCCAAGCTCGGTACGCCGGTCCAGAAGGGTCACCTCCTCGACACGCCTCACCTCAATGTCGATGCCCCTCTTGCGCCGGAATTCCTCCGCCTGCCACTCGATGGTAGCGGCAAGGCCAAGGTCCTCAAGCATCACCGGAACGAGGTCCGTGTAGAGCCGGCGAAGCCGAGCAATCGTGTCGTCGAGAAGGCTGAACATCACGTCGAGACTTGGACGGACCTCGACCAGCACATCCGGCGGCAACCTCCGTCGGCACGAGTCGACGTCCATCTTCATGACGGCCAGCGACTGTGCAATCTGGTCGTGCAGTTCCCATGCGACCTCGGCACGCTCTTCCTCGCGCGCGACATCGAGGCGCGCCGCCAGGTCCTGAAGCTCAGCATTCGACCTTACAAGTCGCTCCTGAGTCTCCTTAAGGTTGGTGATGTCCACGACAATGCCGGTGACGACGGACGGGCGACCGGATGCGTCGCGTTGCGTCACGCTGCCAACATCACGCAGCCAGCGATATAGCCCCGTCGCGGTACGCAGGCGATACTCCGCCTCGTAGCGTTCGGCCCTGCCTTCGAGGTGGTCGCGCATTGCCTGCATCGTCTTCTCACTGTCGTCCGGATGCAGCAGTGCAGTGAAGTCCCGGTAGTGGGAGAAATCGGACGGACGGTGGCCGAGCATCGTGGCCTTGCGGGCGTCGAACAGCACATCACCCGACGGCAGCGTCATCTGCCACCAGGCCAGGTTGCCGACGGACATCGCGCGTTCGAGACGCTCCGAAGCCTCACGGACGCGAGCTTCGGCCAGCTTCCGCTTGGAGATGTCGCGCACGGTTCCCTGCATGCCGACAAGCACGCCACCCACGTACACCTGGCTCGCATACAACTCCGCCCACAGATGCCGGCCATTGACCAGCGTCACTTCGGCCGGGAACTCTCGCACCGGCTCGTGTGTTGTCGCCAGCTTCGTGAACAGCTCAACCGCCCAACCGGCGCTGTCAGGCGCAAGCAGCTCGCTGAACCCCTTCCCGATGGCATCCTTCGGAGCCATATCGAGCAGGTCGACGAGCGCGGGATTGGCAGACGTCAGCCGTCCCTCCAGGTCGAGCACAAAGACGCCCTCTATCGCCTCTTCGAACAGCCTGCGATAGCGCTCCTCCGACTCACGCAGGGCCCGCTCCGCCACCTTCCGCTCCGTCACATCCCGAGCGATGCCGAGGATGAGCGGCCTGCCTTCGACATCTACCGGCTCCGTGCGTATCTCGACGACCACCGCACGGCCATCCTCCCGGACGAGCGTCAACTCATCCGGTCCGGTCGGCAGTCCCTGCATGCTCCTGCGGAGGAGAGCGGCCGCCGCCGGAACATCCTGAGGTCGCAGCAGCCCGGCATCGAGGTATGACTTGCCGAGCAACTCCTCCTTCCGGTAGCCGACCAGGTCCTCCGCGGCGCGATTCGCATCGACAAATCTCCCGTCCAGGTCACTGAGGTAGTAGCCGTCCGGAGCGCGGTCGAACAGAAGCTGCAGACGTTGTCTCGAGGCCGCGAGCGCTTGCTCAGCCGCTCGCTGCTCCGTCACGTCCTCGCCAGAGCTGAGCATGCCGACAACCGCTCCTGACTCATCGCGCAGCACGGAGTTGTGCCAGGCAATCGTTCGTTCTCCGCCCTGACGGGTGAGCACCGGTCCTTCGCTTCGCTCCGCGGTCTCCGTCCTTCCCTCCATGAGGGAGGCGAACAGCTCGAGCGCCTTTCCCCGGCGCGAATCGGGGAGGAAGTCGCGGAACCAGTCCCGGCCCACGATCTCGTCTACAGGCAGGCCGAGTACCTCAGCGCCCTTGCGGTTGATGAGCTGGATCCGGCCGTCGCGGCCAACCACAATGAGCACGACATCGGCGACGTCGAGGTAGCGCTGCGCACGGTCGCGCTCCTGCGCCAGGTCACGGAAGAGCGACGCGATGGGGCTCACAAGGCTCGTCACGACCACCGCCCGGTACACCAGGTAGAAGGATGCCGCCTTCAGCAGATGACCGGCGGCATTGGCGATGCCGTAGGCGTCGGCGTAGAGCGTGAACGTCATCTCGGCGGCGATTCCGGCAATGATGCCTGCCGCCAGGAAGCGGAAGACCCTCGGCTCGAACGCCGCACGGCGCCTGTAGAGGAAGCCGACCGCTGCCAGCAGCACGGCGGAGATGACGTACTCACTCACCACCTTGAAGGGTGTGAGTCCCTGCCCCTCGACGAAGCACTCCGGGAAAACGCCGAGACGGCATACGGAGAGCAGGCCGAAGCCCGTCACGAGCGAGAACGCGACGAACGCACGGGCCGGTCGGAGCCGGCGCGTCAGGAACAGCGGCGCCAGCAGCAGCGAGAACGCTTCAAGGTACCGCGCGAGGACCCAGAACTGCGCCGGTTCGTCGGTCGTGTACCCGGGAAAGACTCCCATGCCGCGGTATGCCAGTGTGTGGAAGATGCCGACGGCCGCAACGAAGAGATAGGCGATGCCGAGGAAGAGGAGGAAGTGATTGGAGACCCACCGGCGCGTGTTCCAGGCGACAACGAAGATGGCGAAACAGACGACGACGCCGAACAGCTCGATGACGCCGTGGAAGAGGAGATAGTTCGAGCGGCTGAGGAGGTAGAGCAGCACGCCGACAGCGGTGGCGGCGGCGGCGTTCAACGCAAGCCTAACGGGACGGCAGGTGTCTCGCCGCTCAGGCGTAGAAGCCAGAGGCGCCTGTGTCATGGGCCTCCCAACAACCCGAGGGTCCGTCGGCCTGTCAGTCCTGCAGCTGACGAGTTGAGCGCTCTTCCACTTCCGGAGCCCACCGCGGATACGGAAGCCGCCTCACCAGCGAGTATAGGGGAACCGTCAACGTCTGACAACGCGAAATCCAGTGAAGAGTGTGGCCGCCGAAGGAGCGTAGCCCTCCGTCTCGGTCCTCAAGCCGGGGGCAACAGTCCCGCGTCGTACGCTTCCCGCCAGAGCGGCTGGAACAGCACGCCACCGGAGCTGTCGTGGTCGACGGTGTACTGCGCGATATGCATGGCATCCACGATATCCACATGCCCATCGTCGTTCGTGTCACCACACAGCAGTTGCGCGGCATCGAACTGCCGAAGCCCGACCGTGTATTGCGCGACGAACATGGCATCGACGATGTTCGTGTGGAGGTCGAGAGTGACGTCACCCTCCATCAGGTTCAGCACCGTGAGGGTGCCATCGCTGTCCTCGCACGCGATGGGCTGGCCGAGCGAGTCGATGAACGTACTCACGGAGAGGTCAAGGAGCGTTTCAGATGGAGCAGCCCCGACGGCATGGAACGTCAGAGCGGCGAAAGTGTAGTCCCCGCTGTGACCGACGACATCGAACCACGACATCGTCAACTGGCCAGTGGCATTCGCGTCCGGGATGCCGTTGCTTGACACGCTGCCGAGGTCGCCCGACGCGACAGCCGTGAGCTCCGCCACCGCCGGGTCGAACGAGAGCACGATAGTGGCCGCGGCAAGGTCGACGGCGCCGGTAAAAGTGACCGCTGTCGAACCTGTCCCGTCAGGAACCAGACCGAGGCTGCCCGCGACGACGAGCACCAGCCCGGTCTGCGCCGTCGCCTCGGAGAACCCGTCCGACCACTGGTCGCTGCCCTCGTGATGGGACCAGGCGCGGTAGTAGTACAACGTGCCCGGCTTCAGGCCGGAGTCCGAAGCGGACTCACCGCTCCCGTCGTACACCGTGACGCCGACGTTCCTGTCCGCAGGATAGGAGTCCTCGCCGCGCTGGATGCGCGTTGCATCGGCCCCGGCGCCGGCAACCCACGAGAGGTCGATGCTGTCCGTCCCGGCCGCCGTGGCGACCAGCCCCGAGGGCGCTTCCGGCTTCGTGGTGAACTGCTCTTCTCCGCCGGAGGAAATCCCGCCGTTGTTCCTGGCCTGCGCCACGAAGTAGTACGTCCGGCCTTCGTCCAGCCCGGAGACATCCTCAGAGAAGCCGTCACCGGTCACGACGGAACCCGTCCACGATGTGTCCACATCGTAGACTCCCGAGGCCGTGCCATAGCGGAACCGGTACTCGCACGTGTCTCCCCCGTCATCATCCACCGAGCCCTGAAGCGTGACGGCCGTCTCCTCGACGTTCGTAGCCGGTTCCGTCGAGACCGCGGGAGCGGTCGCGGGAGCCTCAAGCTCGATGACCGACACGCCGTAGTGGGTGAGTCCGGCATAGGACCCTCCCCAGGTCATCGTGTGCACGTCGTGGTTCCACGTGTCGTGCAGGAGTACGGTCGACGGCTCGTCATAGCCCACGCCGAGCATCGTGTGGCCGGCGACCTGGATGAGGACCGGCCTGCCTGCATCTATCTCATCGCAGTACTGTCCAAACGTGAACCCGTCGTTGATGCCGCCGAATCCGTAGATGTACTGGTTGTAGTTCAGGACCACTGCGTAGCCGCGCGACTCGGCGAAGAGCCACATGCCGTGCGTGCCGTCCCGCCGGGGCGTTGAGCCGCCCTCGTACCCGGAGAAATCGTACAGTGGCTCGTTGTTCGAGTAGAAGTAGAACCTCGTCGACCCATCCACGTTGTCCCAGTTGTAGAACTGGCTAGTGCCCATGAAATCGGCGGTGCAGTCGGCGTACTCGTGTTCGGTCCAGTTGTCGTAGTACGGGTCCGAACTCCCGCTGCCCCCGACGTAGTAGTCGTCCACGTGACCGCGGTCCGCCAGGCCGTCTATGCCCTGGTGCGTCGCACTGAGCGGCGATTCTCCACTGCCCCATGTGGCGTTGGTCAGTGGGCACACGCCCCCGTTGGCTGGCCCGGCGTACATGTTGTCCCACCCGACCCTGTCGTAGTAGCCGAAAAGCATCGCAGCGGCGGTCGCCGAGCAACCGTAGCACCAGTCGAACGCCGGCACCCCCGAAAGCTGCACTGCCGACGCTTCGATTTCTTCCACCGCCGCAGCAGCCGAAAGCCCGCTGACATCCGGGGGAGGGAGCGGAGTCGAGAAACCCACAATAGTGCGACCGTCGTCGAGCTCAACGACATCGACGACGAAATCCTCGATTGTGTAGGGCTCATCACCGGCGACCAGAGGGACAGGCTGGAGCGGCCACAGGAGAAGCGCCACGAGGACGCAGGCCAGCCTCAAGGTGCCGGGGAACGGGCGACGAAATCCGAGGTGCTTCACATCCGTTGTCTTGAGCGCGGAGCCGCCTTAGCGGGCGCTGGAACCACCGTTCGTATGCCGCATTGTACCGCACGCCGCACGAACGGCCATAATGCTCGAACGGCTTGACCACGCGGGCTCCACGCGCGGCAGCCACACGTTCGTACCTCACGACCATAGTCCGGCGCGGAATCCCTTCGTGCCGGAGTCCGAGCCGTCTCTTCGGCATGGCTTCGGTTGCAGCAACCACGCCGGCCGGCGTCGAAGCGCTCTTCCACGAGCGGTTTGGCGTCCGAGAGCCAATCGCATACCATATGCGCCTGCAGCCGGCTCCAGCCGTCCCATACCTCACAGGCGAGCAAGAGACAGGCCGGAGTCAGAGCTGAACGCGGGCACGGGGCAGGGCCGGACACCACTATCAAAGTGGATGCCGGCCTCTTTGTTTCCGCGCCGCCGGGAATGACAACATGCTGAAGAAATGCGACATCGGGCCACGACAGATCGTCCTTGACGTGGAGAGACAGCTCTGTGTGGACAAGCGAGAGCTGCTCCTGAGCGACGTCTTTGCTCGGGTGGTGGCATCGTACTGCGACCACCTGCAGGCAAAGGGCTCGCCTCAGGTCGAGGTCGTGGCCGCGTTCCGCGGCTCGGACGGCGACTGGCACGACCTGGTGCGGCTGCTGCAGGTACTGGCCGAGGCGCCGCTCGATGAGGCCGTCCGCCACACGCCGCGCTGGGCGGCACTCGCGCAGACAGCCCGTCGCCACGAGCTGCACGCGTTCGCCGAAGGGCTCTACGACTACTGGCGCTCGTTCGACCGCTACGTCGTGCTCCACTCCGAGCCGGGGCCGAGCGGGTTTGACCAGCGGCCATACCGCTCGTTCAACCTGACGGTGGAGAACCTTACGCACATCATCCGCGCCCTGTACAGGGACACGTGCGAGAACATCACCGGCGACCATCCGCGCATATACCGCCAGGTCGAGGCCGGCTGCAACGTGGCGCTCATCGCGCTGCGACAGGAGAGCGGCCTGCCGGAGCCGTGCCGCCCGCTGCTCGGAGACATCCCCTTCATCAGGCAGGTGTGGATGGCGCCCCCGCTCATCATCGACCCTCCGTACAACAAACGCAGCGGCGAGTTCCAGCGAGTCAGCGAGAATCCGCTCGACGGCATGGAAATCGACCCATCCGAATGGCTGTGCTTCCCCGCCAGGGTGGGGCCGGTCGTCATCTTCGTGTACTTTCACCGCAAGTTCATGGGGCTCGGCTGCGCGCTCGCGAACCTGTTCGAGCTGGCGGACGATGCGCACCTGCGCACCCGGCCGCACGCCGTCTTCGTCTACGGCGCCCCCGCCGGACACATGGCCCGCTTCGGAGAGCTGCCGACCGTCTTCTACGATGACCCGGAGAACGGCCTGCTCGTCGGAGCCGTGCCGGACGAGGACCGTTTCGGTTACTTCGGCTACCTGAAGAAGATGATTCTCACGCTGCACAACATCGCCATGATGCAGCGCGGACGGATGCCGTTCCACGGCGCCATGACGCGCATCTCCCTCCGGAGCGGGAAGTCGGCAAACGTTCTCATCATGGGCGACACCGCCACGGGGAAGTCGGAGATGCTCGAGGCGTTCCGCATCCTGGGGGGCGAGCAGGTTCGCGGACTGACGGTGGTGGCGGATGACATGGGCTCGCTCGAGGTCACGGACGACGGCCGCATCCTGGCCTTCGGCTCGGAGACCGGAGCGTTCATCCGCCTCGACGACCTGCAGCAGGGTTACGTCTTCGCACAGGTCGACCGCGCCATCATCATGAGCCCGCAGAAGCCGAACGCCCGCGTCGTCGTGCCGGTCACCACGCTGGAGTGCATCCTGCGGGGGCACCCGGTCGACATAGTGCTCTACGCCAACAACTACGAGAACGTGGATGCGGAGCATCCGGTCCTCGAGCGTTTCGATACGGCCGAGCAGGCGCTGGCCGTGTTCCGGAACGGGGCAGCGATGTCGAAGGGCACGACGACTTCGAGCGGACTCGTCCACAGCTACTTCGCGAACGTCTTCGGACCGCCCCAGTACCGGGACGTGCACGAAGTGCTCGCCCGTCGCGTGTTCGAGACGGCAATCGACCGCGGGGTCTACGTCGGCCAGATACGTACGAGGCTCGGCGTGCAGGGGATGGAATCCGCGGGACCGCGCGAGGCGGCCAGAGCGCTGTTCGAAGTCATGACTGCATCGTCCGGCACGTCGCCGGCGCGCTCGGACTGACGCTACCGGCTTGCGACATCCGGCTGCACCCGCGTCAGCAGGTCCGACCAGTCACGCTTGAAGCTCAGCAGCGCCAGATACAGGCCGAAGTCCGGGAAGGCCCGGTGCAGCAGAGCCAGGTTGGCCGCGGGGTCGTACTGCTCGTCGGCGCGCGGCTCGAGCCCCACGCACTCCATGAGCAGGTCGACGCGCTTCGACATCCACGCGCCCGCAAAGGCCGGGATACCGAAGTCCCTCAACGAGGCCACGACCGGGTCCGCGCCGAGAACCGGCTGCGAGATGACGAAGCGCGCGCCGGCATCTATCTTCCGCTGCAGCCGTTCACGCTCCCGCTCCGGCGGGTCATACTGGTTGTAGGCCACACCGCAGGTGAAGACGCCGGGGTACTCGCGGCTTATGTAGCGCAGCAGCCCCACGGATGTCGCGGCCTTCTCCTCCGAGCCGATGTCCGACGGCTCCAGCCGGGGCAGGCGCGGTCCGCCGTCTCCGGTGATGACGAGCATGTTCTTCAGGCCGCGGTCGGCCGCGGCTCGCAGGAACGCCTCCATGTCGCTCTTCAAGTGGAAGCTGTTGAGGTGCAGCAGCGTGCGCTCCCCGTCCAGCGGCAGGTCCAAGAAATCCATGACCTCAAGGGCGGTGAAATGCACGTTTCCCATGGGGTTGTCGGGTATGGAGACCGCCGCGCCGGCGTCGAGGATGCGGCGATAGCGCTCGGCGAAGACCTCGAGGCGTGCCTCGAAATCCTCGTCGTCCTGCTTCGGCGTCAGGAGCTCGATAAGGTAGGGCGTTCCGAAGAGTGTCTGCATTCGTCCTCCGCAGTCTGGCCGGATACTCTACCGGAAACGCCGCGGCTGAGGCAATACGAGCAAGAAGCAGTGTGCCCGCGGTTGGGTCGGGGAAACGTCAGGGCCGCGCACGGCGTCCTGCGGTGAAGGAGATGGCGCCGCAGGGGCAGCGCGAGAGGCACTCGCCGCAGCGGACACATTCCCTCTGGTTCACCGTCGGGCACTTCTCGCCGGGCTCGATGGCGCCATAGTCGCATGCCACCGTATGGCATGTCTTGCAGTTCGTGCACGAGCTACCGAACCGAATCTTGAAGAGCGAGAGCGGCTGCAGCAACCCGAGGAAGGCACCAAGGGGACAGAGGTACTTGCAGAACGGGAAGCCGATGACGATGGAGACAGCCAGCAGCACCACGAGGAAGACGAGCGGCACGCCCCACCGGAAGTCGAGGTTGAACAGCACTCTGAAGGGGTCGACCTCCTCGAACACCGGCCGGCCGGTGAGAATGACCAGTCCGATGAGAGCCGCGAGTACGCCGTACTTCATCCAGCGCAGGACGTTGTGCTGCTCGCGCGGAATCTCCAGCCGGCGGTTCTTCTTGCCGGCCTCCTTGCGGAACATGAAGAACTGCGTGGCGCCCAGGGGACACGCCCAGCCGCAGAAGACCCGTCCGAAGAGGAGGGTGAACAGCACGACGGCAACAAACTGCACGTATATCGGCATGTGCCCTGCGATGTCACCCAGGTAGATGATGGAGTTCTGCAGCGAGCCGATGGGGCAGGGACAGCCGCCGATGTAGAAGCCGAGGAAACCGACCGAGATGAGCATGGCGAACGGTCGGGCGCGGCGGTACCCGCGGGCAACGGCGAACGTGCCTCCCGCCATGAGGGCAAGCAAGACGATTATGTACGGTTCGCTGAGCGTGTCCGCGAGCGCGTCGCCGAACGTCGGACCTGCGGCAGCGACAGCAGGCGTGACCGTCTCTTCACCTTCGTCCGCCGTCCCGGGCAGCACGGTTCCGTCCGCCGCGGGAACGACCGGAACAAGCGGCGGCGTCTCCTCTTCGTCTTCAGTCGACACACCGGCAGCGGGGCCGATGGTCACAATCGCAACCGCCTCGCCTCCACCCTTCGGGCAGACGCGGACGACCTCGAGAGTCCCCTTGCCTTCCGCCGTCAACGTGACGGACAGCTCGTTCTCATACGTCATTGAGGCAATCTGTTTCCAGCCGGTCTCCGACATAAGCTGCATGCCGGTGAGACGTATCTGCGTGTCGTCGATGGGCACGGAGCAGTTGCGGTGGGTCTGGTAGACGGTGACCGTGAAGACGAGCGTGTCGCCCACCTGTCCCGACGTCTTCGCGGACTCGATGCTGATGTCGCACGCCAGCACCGGCGCGGCGAGCAGGCTTACAGCCACGAGCGCGCTCACCACAGCCAGCAGCAGTCGCCTCCAGGCACGCCCGGCGGGTCGACGGAAGAGCATGGCTCCTGTAGTCCTCATGTGCGACCTCGCGTCAGGTACTTTGCTGCGGCCAAGTGTAGCAGCCTTGCGTGAAGTTCCTGCGAATGAACGGGCCCCGCGGCAGACGAGACCGCATCCTGACCCGAAGCGCTGCTTTTGACCTGTCGAACGGAACGCTGCTATCCTTCTCGCGCTGTTGCGGCAGCGCCGAAGCGTTGCCTTCACATAGGAGCATCACATGGCCGGCATGGCCGAGATTCGCACGCTGACGGAGGAACTCAAGCAGTATGTCGAAGGCAGGGAGGCCGACCTTTTCGGCATCGCCCCGGTATCGAGCTTCGAGGGCGCCGCGGAGGAGGAGCACCCCCGTCACTGGATAGCGGACGCCCAGGCGGTCATCGTCATGGGTCTCCAGGTTCCGAAGGCCATCGTCGAGCAGGTGGAGCGCAAGACAACGCCATATCCGTACCTGCGCTTCGCCAGGCATCTGCTCAACGACGAGCTGGACATGCTCGCCAACGGCGTGTGCCGGTTCCTCGCGCGCAGAGGCTACGAGTGCCTGCCGACTCCGGCCAACGACTGGCGCGACCCGCGCACGCTGAAGCCGATGGTGTCACACGTACTGACCGCGGTCGCCGCAGGCCTCGGAGAGGTCGGCTGGAACAACATGCTGCTGACGCCGCAGTTCGGCGTGCGGCAGAAGCTCGTGACGGTCATCACGAACGCGCCGCTCGAACCCGGGCACGTGTACGACGGAGACCCCATCTGCGACCGCTGCATGCGCTGCGTTCAGGAGTGCGAGATAGGAGCCATCTCCCCGGAACGGACGAGGAGCGTCGTCATCGAGGGCAAGACGTTCGAGTGGGGCGCGTTGAAGCGGCTCAAGTGCGTCTGGGAGTGCGAGGGATTCACGAACAAGGGCACGTTCTCGGGAGGCGTCGGCCCCTACACGCGCGATGTGCCGTTCCCGGACAAGACGCCGACCCCCGAGGAGATAGTCGAGCTGCAGGACATGAAGCCCCGCTGGGCGGAGGGCTGCGCCGGTCGCTGCTACGCCGTCTGCCACCCGAGCATGGAACTGGCGAAGATACGCCGCGGCTAGGCCTGGCGGACGACCTCGTACCGCAGCCACAGGTTGTCGCCCGCCAGACGTTCCATGTGCGTCAGCCTCAGGGCGGAGTAGCCGCCGGCTGCGGCGAGCGCCGGAGCACGCAGGAACGGGCGTGAGGCATCATCCCCCATCAGCACGGGCGCCACGAGCAGGCTCACTTCATCGACGAGTCCCAGCCTCAGCAGCACGCCGTTGAGCGTGCCTCCGCTGTCGGCGCGTATCCGCTCGACCCCGTAGCGCTCCCGCACTTCGCCGAGGGCCGCCTTCAGGTCGACGCGTTCCTTGCCGGCGACTATCCGGTCTACTCCTGAACGTTCCAGGTACGCAAGGTGCTCGCGCGGCGTCGCGGACGAACAGAGCGCCACGCCCGCGCGCCAGTACGGCTGCGTGAGCATCCAGCGCCACATGCGAACCCGGCCGCGGCTGTCAGGAACGATGAGCAGCGGACGGGGGTCGCCGGCCACGGCCTCCGGCCGCGCGGCGCTTTCGTCGTCGGCCGAGACACCCTCGTGCGCCGCTCCCGTGAGCAGCGTTTCCGTGCCGGTCAGCGTCGCCTGTTCGTTGAAGGCGCCGATGAGGCCGTAGTACAAGCCCATGTCGACCATGCCCCATTCGAGCAGGCGACTGTCGAGGCTGACGGCGTTGTGCAGTGTGACACGTGGCAGCATGGTGCAGACCTCACTTTCGCTCCGGGCAAGCGGGAGAGCGCCACGCCTTTCCGGACAAGGAAATCATACCAGCGCTGGACGCGCTCTGGAAGGTTGGGGGTGATGCGTTCAGAGTTCTCTCGCCATGCTGCCCTTGCAGAACAACCGCATCTTGCAGGAAAAGCAGGACTTCTTGCGGCCCGGGCCGGAGCTGTAGAAGCCGATGGCGAGGATGACGGCAAGCAGGATGAGGTGCAACGTCGTTGCGTCCCGCACGAGGAGAACGGCGAGCGCGATGAGCGGCACGAGCATCACGAGCCCGTACACCATCGGTGCAAGGCGGGTGCCGGCGTTCTCGTTGAACTCCTCGATGCTGCGACGCCTGAACCACGCCGATGCGAGCAGTCCCCAGCCGGCGCCGCAGCGTTTCCCGTAGTAGTAGCAGCGAGTGCAGACGAGCCGGCGCAGGACGACGTAGACCATCAGCACGCTGAAGGTGACGTACAGGCCGCCAAGGACCGGGCTGAGAAGCCAGCAGGCAATGGTGCCAGCAGCGATGAGTGCCGTCATCATCAGGTTGGCGAACACGACACTGCGAACGGAGTACGACTCTACGCCGGAATCGCAGAGCTGGACCGGCTTGTTCACCTTCCACCTCCCCCATCCATGGTAGGACGACTATCGACGGCGCACAAGAGTCACGGGGCTTCAGGCAATCACCGTCCCGGCACCTACCTCAACCCGGTCCGGCACGTGGGGTCCGGGCACGCAGGGCATCGGCGCCCGCGTCACCGCCTCGCATCGCCCTGAGAGGGCGAACCCGCGCTGTCCAGCGCCGGCACCAGCGTGTTCGTCACAGTGGCGAAGAGGCGTCCTCCGCGTCCCGAACATCCGTGCGCACCACGATGGTGCGCCTGCCCACGTGCACGGGAACCGACTCGGCCACCAGCCTGCTCGTGGCCCTGTTCCGTATGAAATTGGCGCTCAACTGGACCGTGAGGGGGAAGCGGGCCGGGTCAAACTCGTCGGCCGATGCCTGCAGGTGCAGGTTCGCAAGCGTCGTGGCAGCGCTGTCGGCCAGCGTAAGGACAACGCCGGCATGGAAGAGACCGGTCACCTGGCGCAGATCGTCACGATACGGCACCTCCGCAACGACCAGTTCCCTGCTGGCCGAAACGATGGTGAAGCCGACCAGCTCCAGCATCGTGCCGCGGAAGGCTTCCTGCCAGCGGCTGATGGTGTCGGCGGACACGTTCATGTCGCGGAGTATACACCGTTAGGAGAACACTCCCGTTCACACGCGGCTCAGAACACCATCGGGGACTGCGGCGTTTACCGAGGGGTGTTCTCTGACAGAGGGAACTCGCCAGAGGCGATCAACCCGAGCATGATATCGACGACTCCGGCATCGAACTTCGTGCCCCGTCCGGAGGCCAGCTCCGCCTTCACCTGGTCGAGAGACCGCGCCGGACGGTAGGGACGGTGCGAGCTCATGGCTTCCACGACATCGCACACGGAGAGCACGCGGGCCTCGAAGGACACTTCATCACCTTTCAGACCGTCGGGGTACCCGCTGCCGTCGAGACGTTCATGGTGGTTCCGCGCCATGAGGTCCACGCGCCACGGCAAGCTCGCGCCGGTCAGAATCTCGTAGCCGCGGACCGTGTGGGACTGCAGGACGAGCCACTCTTCCTCACGCAATGCACCCGGCTTGACGAGTATGCTCGCCGGGATGGAAATCTTGCCGATGTCGTGCAGCAGGCCGCCGACGTAGATGCCCTCGAGCCAGGCGTCGTCCTTGCCCATGACTTCGCCGACGCGGTGCGCCATGCGAGCGACGCTGCGCTGGTGCCCGGCCGTGTACGGGTCGCTTGACTCCATCGCCCGCGCGACGGTCTCGACGAGGTCGATGAACGCGTCCTCAAGGCGCTGCTGTGCGACCTTCTGCTCGCTGATGTCACGGTACGAGGCGAGGACGCCCAGTCCGGCGCCGCCGTAAACGACGGGCGCGCCGATGATGGAGACCGGGACCAGTCCGCCGTCGGCCCTGCGCCGCACCGTGTCGCCCAGGGACACCATCCCCTTGCCGCGGACAGCCTCGGTCATCTCCCGTGCCTCGGTCTTCTTCTGCGGCGGCACGATGAGGTCGTCGATATGGCGCCCCCGGGCCGTCTCGATGGAAAACCCGAAGAGCGTCACGAAGGTCTGGTTGAAGTCGACGATCAGACCTTCCTGGTCGAGAAGGACGACCGCCTCCGGCGTCCCGTTGAAGAGCGACTTGAAGTACTCCCTCTGCCTGGCCGTCTCGTCCTTGGCCAAATTCAGCGCGTCGACCGTCCGGCGCAACTGTGCCACCGAGTCCTGCAGCTCACTCGTGCGCTTCTGTACCTCTCGCTCCAGATAGCGGCGGTACTTCTCCCGCTCCTCCTCAGTGCGGAACAGGTCCTCGAAACGGAGGCTCTGTTCCCTGGCGGTCTGCAGTATGTCCTGCATCTC
>JALNYR010000030.1 GCA_023229725.1 Dehalococcoidia bacterium
CTCCGTCGAAAACCAGCGGGCAGCCGACGAACGCACACACTGGCTACTGAAGTGTCCGGCGGCCGTGCGGTATCTCTCGATGGAACCGTTGCTGGGGCCGGTCGATGTTCCGCTAACTGGCATCAATTGGGTAATCGTCGGCGGTGAATCCGGCCCCGGCGCACGTCACATGGACCCAGACTGGGCGCGCTCGATCCGCGACCAGTGCAAAGCGGCTGGCGTGCCGTTCTTTTTCAAGCAGATGGCCCGACGCGAACCGATTCCAGATGACCTTTTGATTAGGGAATTTCCACGATGACCCGCGAGGCGTGCGAAGAGGCGGCAGCGGAAGTCGAGCGTCTGCGAGAGCTAATGATCGCGTTGGTATCGGCCCCGTTCGACTCCGATCAATGGAACGCGGCGATGGACGCGATCGGCGAAGAGGTTGTTAACGAGGTCGAGGCCCGCGAAGCAGCCGAGAAAGCGAGGCCATCATGCTCATCCTGCAAGACCGCATGACGCACGTGCTGCATTTCGAGTTCGGCCGGCACCAGGTAGCCGCGATCTGGCACGATTGGGCCGATGCCCACGCGGCGATTCGCAGGGCTATCGACATCATCAAACAGATTGCGGCGGAACGATCCGAGGAAATCCAGAATCAGGAGTGCGAAGGAAAATGAGCGGCGGACAAGATGACATTGATTTTGGCGTACCAACCTGTCCATCCTGTGGCGTACCGTGGCGTGACCATCTGGGCCCGGCGGGAATGTGTGCGGAGGTTCGGCGGTTAAAGAAGATTGCCGAGGAAGCGTTGCAAACCAAGATCGACCAACGCATTGCAGTTCAGAAGCTGCTGGCTGGCTTTGCTTTTACATGGCAGCACGAGGACGAACTGCGGCTCGAAGGCGCGGCGGCGATACAGAGGATTCTGGAAGGAGGCGAAGATGCCAGCTAACCACACGCCCGACGTGGGCTGCTACGTCCCGAGCCCAGAGGAGATTGCGTCCGAGGCTGCGATGATTCGCCAGCGGAATCTGGCGGCAAAACGGAAGAAGAAAACCAGCATCGCAGAACATCAGCCGCGCGTGGTACGAATGCACGAACACGGCAGGGTGATACGGAAGGGATGTTATGCAAACTAAAAACAAGCGTAAGTGCCCGCACGTTAAGCCAGTCGGTGTGGTAAACATGCAGGTGTGCAAGCTTGGTTCGTGGGAGGGGCGTGGACCATACGGCCTGTTTGTGGACGTGCTGGATGGCGGAAGTTTTCAACTAGCTCAGGGAACAAAAACACGCATGTGTGAGATTCAGCGTGTTGCCAGGCGTTTACTTTCCAACAATTGGTCTCCGGCAAGGTTTGTTGCAGATTTGATTTGGGAAGCAGTGCCAGCAGTTGACAGACCACCAAGGTAGCGTGAATTAGGATTGCTCAGCACGGAGGTGCGTGATGGACCCGATCAAGCGGCAGAAGATTGCCGAACGGCTGCGCGATACCCAAGACACCATCCTTGGCATCGCAAAAATGCTGCACGTTGGCCGCGACACAGTCAGGCGCGTTTGCCGCGAAGACGGTATCCGACCCTTGAAAGTGCCAAAGCCGAGAATCGTAAAGAGGCAGCATCCCGTGACGGAATTACGATTCAAGCAATGCGCGCCGAAGCGATGCGCCAACGGGCACTTGACCTACCTAGAGCCTTGCCCCACTTGCACGATCTTGGAAATAAAATCCAGGTCACTTTGCAAATCGGACTAGATTTTTCTTTTCGATCTGCTTTGATGGTGGTCGTTCACCGCACGCATGGCCGGGACAGCACACGCTCTTGCAACCCTGACGGCTGCCCCCGGCCCGTGCGGATGCACCAGGAATCAAAGCATGGAAAATCTCACAGCAACCGAGGGCGTTGGCATCGTCGGACTTCTGGCGATCCTCGCAAAACAGTACGGCCCGGCCATCGTTGCGACCATCGGCGGGCTGTTCTCGGGCGTCACGGAAGTGTCCGACGCCCAAAGCGTGGCGGCGTTCAACACGATTCGACCCCGGCTAAAGCCATCGACAGCCGCGACTGTGTGGGCTGAAATCGAGCCGGGCAAGCCGGTCACGACGGCCAAGGAGGGAAAGAAGTGAAACGCCACCTTCTTGCGACCTCCGCCATCGCGTGTCTTGGTGCCATCTTGGTCGGCAGTCGATATGATCCGAGTACCACGGCCGCGAAGCCCGAAGCCGCCTGTCCTGTCGCTCGGACGCAAGCTCCTGCCCCCGTGCCAATTGGCACAGTTCCCGTCGGCCAGATTGTCCAGTTGACATTCTCCGACCTGACCGCAGCCACGGCCCGCAAGAGCCACCTCGGCTACTATCCGCGCCCCACAGGATCGATCTCTTTCCCCGCCGTCGGTCTCGACGGCAACGTGGCTGTGTTCTTTTCTTCGCCGACGGCCGCCAAGGTGCTTGTGTGGATCGACTCGCCCGGCGCTGCCGGCAAAGTGGAGCACGCCGAAATGGAGGTCACGGTTGGGACGCCGGCGCCGACGCCTGATCCGGTTCCGCCGACACCCGACCCGGTACCCGTCGCCCAACAGATTCAGATTGTCGTGGTCGAGGAAACGGCCGATTCCACCCCGGCCTTCTCTAAGATTCGCAACTCCAAGGCAATCCGCGATTGGGCCGACGCTGGCGGGCACTGTGTGTTCTTTATCGACATTGACTCGGCCAAGGCGTCTGGCGGCTCGTGGGGGACGTGGGCCACGAGAGCCGCAGGAAAGACCCTGCCCTACGCTTTCATTTCGCCTGTAGCAGGCGGCGACACACTCAAGGAGATCGAGGCACCGACAACGCCTGACGCATTCCTGGCGCTCGCCAAGCGGTATGGCGGCGAAGGAACGGGATGCCCGAACGGTATCTGCCCGACACGAAAGGCGGTGCCACAATGAGCGAACGACGCACCGGTCTGTTGCCTTCGCATCCCGATACGCTCAAACGTCTACGCGATGATGGGGTAATTTGCTATGCCTCTGACCACCCGTTGCTGAAGACAGCGAAGTTTGATCCTGACGCGATTACCGAGGAAATCGACTGTCGCCACCAGTTCACCATCGAGGATCAAAACGGCACCAATATGTGCGTTGGCGGGTCCGGTGCGATGGCCCTCGGTGGCGCGTACGCCAAAGAAGGTTTCGACGTGCGGTTCTGCCCGTCGGCCGTCTACGCCCCGATCTGTGGCGGGCGAGACCAGGGTGCGAACATGGCCGACTGCTTTGAGGCCCTCCAAAAGTACGGCGCTTGGCTTGCGGGATTCGAGGGCATCGACCAGTTTGATTGGCGTTCCGGCTACCGCACCAAGTTCTGGAAAAATTCCACGTCGGCCTACGCTATCGAGGCCGCCAAGTACCGCATTCTGGAAGGCGTGTTCTGTGAGACGCTTGAAGAGTGGCTCGCTGGCATCCAGCTTGGCGGATGGGCCGGGCAGTTTGGTATCGGTGCCCTCGGCCGAAATTTTCCATCCGACCTCGTGCTGCCGTTCGGTGGTAGCCTCGCAGCATTCGACGGAACCGGAATCAATCACGCGCAGGCTTGCACCGGCGGACTGCGCAAGCACCCGACCAAGGGCCATGCCGAGATTCAAGGCGCGAATCCGTGGGGGGAAGGCTGGGGCGACGGCGGATTCTACTGGTGCGATCCGTTCGATTGGCTATCGCCAGATAGCCATCGCGGACAGGAATTGTGGCTCGTGCGGGCCACGACGATACCAGAGGTATCCCCATGAGCGAAAAACTAGGCCGACCGATCCCCGACGCGATGAGCCAAGTGGAGCAAGCGGCGTTCGACGCCCAGCAAGCCATCGCCGAAGTGCGAGAGACCCACGCAGCGTTTTTGCGGAACGGGCTCGACGTGACTGCCGAGTTCGATGGGCCGATTGCAATGGTTGTCAAAAAGCTGAAATTGCACATGAAACTAGCAGCGGCCCAAGCCGCAGAAACCGAGGTTCCCAGTGAGTAAGATCGAGGCGACAAAACTGAACGCACGTTTTTTGAGCGCAACGACGCAGACCGTCGAGGCCAATCTGGACAAGATGACGCGGGCGCAGCGCCGCCGATACGAGCGAGTTGCGAAGCTCGACACTCGCCGCAAGAACCGAGTGTGGGCATCGTGGCAGGAACGCGCGGCCGACGCCTACGAACAAGAGACCGGCAAGAAGGTCGGCACGTTCGGAGACGGTCAGTTTTTGCAATGGCTGATCGACAATTTCGACAAGTGGTTCCCGATCTTGCTCAAGATTCTCGCCCTGTTTGGCCTGTAAACCCACCTAACCCAAGGAGTGTTTCAATGAAGTCCTGTTATGCAATCGTGTTTCTGATTCTCGCTGTGTCGTTGTTCGCGGCCAACTGCCACGCGAAGCCGTCCCAGTGTGCCAATTGCGTTTGCCCGCTGTCCGCTCTGTCCGCGCCGACGTTTCGCACTCTGACCATCGAGGTTCCCGCCGTTGCGGCTGTGGCTCCGGAAGCCAAACCGGCCGCCGTTGCCGCAGATGGCAAGCGTCTTGCGGGTAAGGTGGTTGCGGCTCCCGTGCGTGTCGTCCAGGCGACCCGCGAGCGCGAGCATAAGCCCGTCGTGCGAGCGGTCCAGGCGGTCAAGGAGCGGGAGAGGAAGCCCGTTGTCCGTGCGGTACGTTTTGTCTTGAAGCGAGGAAGATAGGAAGCCAGGACCACCCCGCGCATGGAGGCGCGGGCCTGGTTTTTTTCGAGGGGAGAGCACCATGACCGCATACGTTGCCCTGCGAATCGCGTTTTATTTGGTCATCGTCGGCATCGTGTGCCTGACGGTCAACGAGTGTTTGGTATCGTTTTACGAGCGGAGGGGCAGGCGATGACAGGATTCAAGCTGATTGCACTCGGATACGTTGCGTCTGGCTCGATGGCTTTATTTGGCCAAATACCCGAGGTTGCAACCGCGTTTGGCCCGTGGGTCCAGTACGGAGCCCTCGGCCTGCTCGGCATCGCGGTTCTTGGGCAACTGTACATCATCATCATCAACCAGCGTGACTTTGCGGCACGGATGGACGGCTGGGAAAAGCTGAGGCACGAAGATAGCGCAACCACAAACGAAACGCTTTCTCGCCTCCGCGAGAACTGCGCGAAGACGACGCCGAAGGGGTAAGGCATGGGCAATACATACACCTCCAAGAAGATTGGTAACTGGTCTCGCACGAGCGAGAACGAGGACTCTCCGTGGTACGATGCTGGCGACCAATCGGGATGGGCCGCATGTCCCGGAAATGGAGACCTTGTCATATTCGATCACGCAGTACATGCCGATGTATCTGCCATTATTGGCACGTCGCCCACCGACCAGACTACGATGGCTGACGTGACGAATCCCGAAGCTGCCCAAATGAAGTAGGAACCACCAGATGGCAACGCTAGCAATCAACGCAGACAATGCGGCTCTTGTGTGGGGTGGCGCGTGGGATCGCGGCTTTAAATGGTCGCTCAACACCGAGTGCATGATCTGCCAGGGACTCTACAGCCAGATTGCGTTTACGGCTACGGGTACGGCGTTGACGATCAATTATGATGTTGCTGGCACGGTGGTGCTCAAGGCATCGGTTGACGGCGGGGCCGAGGCCACGTTGACCAATGGATCGGTTAATGAATTCACGTCCGTGACGGTGTTCACAGGGCTGGATGACGTAGCCCACACCGTTGTGATTCGCGTTACAGGCGCGACTGTTGCAAATCTCTTCCTCGCCTTCACTAACGTGCTGACCGTGACCGGCGCGGCACCGGCGTTCGCGGCCCCCACTGGAACTGGACCGGTGTATCCCGCGTCCGCATTGCGTGGTCTAGGCGGCGTTGACGGCCTGTGGTGCTATCAACAGAACCCGATTTTTTCGCCTGGATACAGCTATCCGGCGATTTTGGCGACATCGAGCGTCTCGGTATGGCCATGCACGGATTCTCAAGTCAGGTTTCGGTCGAATGCGACGAGTCTAAAGTTGTTTCTGTATCGGCCCGCAACTGGCGCTGGATCAATTAAGGTTTTTCAAGACGGGACAGCCGTTGGCGGTGTCCTTGCATGTCCTACGGTGGGTGGCGCTGATATGAATTGGTGGGAGTTCGTAGCCGGACTCGATGGAGCATATCACAATTACACCGTTGTTGTGGTTGGCAACGTGGGATGTTATTTAGTTAACATCATGACGGTTGGAGGCGTGATTGATTTTGCCACGACATACCCTCGTAATCGTGGAGCGATTGGCGGTATTGGCGATTCGATCACAGTCGGCACTAGCGGAACCAGTGGCGATTCAACGCTGAGCTTCCTGTACAAATTGGCAGTGGCTAAAAACCGCCCATCCTACAATGGTGGCGTTGGCTCGGCGTATCTATGCTCGGGGATTGTTGGCCAGGTCGGCACGTCAATGCGATATACAGATATTACGCACGGGAGTCCGACCACTACGTTTGATTTCGTGGTTTGCCTCATCGGAGTGAATGACATAGCTCTCTCCTCTAACCCGCCGCCAACAACGGGGTTTCAGGCGTGTTATCAGAACATGCTGCAAGGTATCCGGCGCAACGTTGGGCCGAGTTGCAAGATTTTGGCGCTGGGAATCCTTGATACCTCCAACGCGAAAGCCGGTCCGCTGCGAGACACGTACAACGGTCTGATTTCCGCTGCGGTCACGGCGATGTCGGACGCGAATACGTCCTACGTGGATACTGATGACTGGATAACTCCGGCAACAGACTGTACCGATGGGATACATCCAACGAGTGCAGGCTACGACAAGATCGTGACCGAACTATCGCCGCTCATCACAACGTGGCAGGCGGATACCGACCCCGGAAAGGCCAATGTAGCGACTGGAAATGATTACGTTTTCGGCGGTGTGTCGCAGACAGCCGCATACCCGACGACGGCGACAAGCAAAGCAGAGCAACTCCAAGACGACAAGGATGCCATCACGGCGGGCAAGGCCGACATTCTCGACACGCGAACCATTTTGACGATTCAAGGCACCTACGACCTAGCAGCTGAACAGGCGGCGCAATTCGCGGCTGGGCAGGCCGATCAACTGGCAACGGATCAGGCGGCGGTCGAAGCGGTCGCAGGATCAATCTACGATGGCGTGACGAACTTACTCGGCACCGTTGATGGCACACTGACCGCCGCATCGATTGCCACGGAAGTGTGGGCCTATGAAAACAGGACGGTGACGGCATGAGCATTCAGACCGAAATTGCTGCTGCCGTATGGGCCGCCGAAACGCGAACGCTGGCGAGTGGTTCGCCTGACGATCCCACAACTCCACAAGGCTGGATTGCGAAAGGCGTGTGGGAAGCAGCGACGCGCACACTGACAGGCGAGCCTCAAACGGGCTTGCTCCTACACTACCTCTGCGAAGACAACGCGGCTAGCACTACCGTGACTGATAACAGCGGGTATGGCAACACGGGAACCGCTTCGGTCAACACGTCCACGCTCTCGGCGGCAGGCAAAATTAGCCTCGGCTTCAATTTTACGGGGACTCAATACGTTCTACGCAACTCATTCGCTGCTGTATCGAAGGACCTAAGTTGGACGGCGACATTTTGGTTTAAGTCGTCTAGCAACAACACCACTAGGACGCTACTGGCGAATACGGTTTCGGCAACCGACCTAATGGTGATTCGCTACGTGAGTACCAGTCTTCGCGTCGGCGTCTACAACGGCACGGCGTACACGTCGAAGTCAGGTACGGCGGCAATCAACGTGTGGCATCACGTGGCCGCAGTATGGAGTGGATCGGCCTGGACCCTGTACCTGGATGGCGTTGTCCAAACTGGAACCACGTCGCCAACATCGGCCAGTACCACGGCGGGATTTGGACTGGGGTCCAGTTCGGTTGGCGGCACGCCTGCAATTGCTGTAATGGATGACGTGCGAGTCTACGATTCGGCGCTGACGGCCAGCCAGGTCCGGGCGATTCGAGCGAGTAACAACGGAACTGTGCTAGGCACACCGTGGGCGGCAGCGAGAAGAAGGAGAGCGGCATGAACATTCAAGTGGGCTTGGCCCAGACGATTGCAAGCAACATCGTCCTCGACACGGCGGGCGCACCCTATACCGGCGCACTTGCCTACACCGATTTCAAGATTTCCAAGGCAGGCGTCGCGTCGGCGGCTCCTAACGCGAGCATGACGGCCACGCACAACGCTCAAGGTTCGTTCGCCCTTGCCCTAACGGCGGCCGATACCGGCACCACCGGTACGATGGAAATCATGCTGGACAAAGCCGACTACATGATGGCACCGATCCGCCTGGATGTCGTCTCTGCGGCGTCCGTGGCAGAGGCGGATAGCGTCAAGATTCTCCGCGCCATCTTGGGCGGCGTCACGGCGATCACCGACAACGGCGATGGCACGTCCACTATCGCGTACAAGGACACGGACGGCCTGACAACCTTGATCTCCGTGACCTGCTCGAACACGGTCAAAGGAAGCAGGACAGCGAGCGTGGAGGGATAGCCTTGAGGAGGGCTCAAAATGCGATGCGACGAATGCAGATTTTACGAAGGTGAACATTGCCACAGGTATCCACCTACGGCGTGCGACAGTTACGCCCAGTCCTCCACGATGGGGACACAGAACATGGGGCAGTGTTTCCAGTGGCCTACGACGGCACCTGGAGATTGGTGCGGAGAGTTCGCGGCAAAGGAGGAGTGCGACCAAGAACGTGGAATGTCGGCAAAGGAACAAGATGCTCTGAAACGCGCAAAGCAGAAGGTATGGCTAAAAAAGCACGGTTACAACTACGGAGTGTATCCGAGTAGGGTGCTTCAGTTGCTTTCTAGTGGGGTTGCGAGCAATGTCGTAATGCACTTATGGTGCGGGCGTGGTAAGAAATTCCGAGAGCGATACCAGAGAATGGTAAAAGACTACGAAGCTGACCCAATCATATAGAGGGGCTGAATACTCCAATGGCCAGACCAAAGAAACCAATCGATCGTGAGATCGTTCGTAAGCTGGCACGCATCCAGTGTACACACGAAGAAATTGCTGCCTTTGTTGGGTGTAATCGGTCCACGATCGAGAGGCGTTTTGCACGGACAATTTCCAGAGCTAGAGAGGGTGGCAAATGCAGCCTTCGGAGAGCACAGTGGAAGGCAGCCAAAGCGGGCAATTCAACGATGCTCAAGTGGCTAGGGATGGCGTGGCTCGGCCAGTCGGACCGGCAGGACGTAACCACGCGGTCCGACAGCACGAAGCCTGTCCGCATCGAGATTCAAGGAGACTGGTATGGCAACGCGAACCGTCTATCTGCCGCAGGCGCTGCCGCATCAATTACCGGTCTTGTTGTCACCGGCACGGCAGAAGCTGGTGGTCTGCGGCCGGCGCTGGGGCAAAACGGGCACGGGTCTAATGGCAACGGTCATGGGGCACGGCCCTCATCGAACGGCAATGGCAGGAGCCATTGACGGAGCGACGATCTGGTGGGTGGCGCCGACGTTCACCATCGCGAGCATCATCTGGCGGCAACTCAAACGAGCAACGAAGGACGCATGGACAGAGAAGAGCGAGACAGAGCATCGGATCGACCTGCCGGGCGGCGGGAGTATCAAGGTCTGTTCGGCCGACAACCCGGACAGCTTGCGAGGCGAGGGCCTGGATGGCCTGGTCATCGACGAGGCGGCGTTCCTGGATAAGGAGGCATGGACGGCCAGCCTACGACCGGCGCTGTCTGACAAGCAGGGGTGGTGCATGAAGCTGACCACCCCTAATGGTTACAACTGGATCAAGGAGGAGTTCGACGCGGCGCCGGGCCGCACGGACTGGGAGGCGTGGCAGCGGCCATCGAGCGACAACCCGCTGATTGGCGCGGAGGAGCTACGCGAGGCGGAACTGGACATGGGACCGCGGGCCTTTGCCCAGGAACACCTTGCTCAGTTCTGCGACACAGCCAACGCGGAGTTCCCTGGCGAGTATTTCAGGGAATCCATATGGTTCGATGAGTGGCCGCCACTGGATAGCTTCGCGTTTCGCGTGATGACGCTCGACCCTTCCAAGGGAAAGACAGATAGATCAGACTACTCTGCCTTTATACTCGCGGGGGTCGCGCGCAATGGAGCCATTTTTATGGATGCGGATCTCTCACGAAGGGACGTGCGGCAGATCGTCCGGGATGGAATCGAACTGGCCCGGGGGTTCGATCCGCACGCCGTCGGCGTGGAGAGCAACCAGTTTCAAGAAGTGCTGGCCGATAACTTCGCCGAGGCGGCCCGGGAGTCGGGGTACATGCTGCCGATCCACTGTTTCGACAACCGACTTAACAAGGTTACGCGCATCAGGGCGACACTGACGCCGTTCCTAAGTCGCGGCGAGATTCGAGTCAGGCGGTCGCGTGGCGGGCGGTTGTTGGTCCAGCAGTTACGGGACTTCCCTTGCGGCGACCACGATGACGGGCCGGACGCCGCCGAGATGGCGATCCGGCTACTGAAGCAGTTGTACATCCAGGGCGGTCAGGATCCGGCCGTCGAAGAAATTGGGTTCGAGCCTATATTTTCACCTTGACTTGGCTTTTGGAGTTGCTAGGTTAGTATGCACATACGGGGGCCGTGCGACTTGTCGCCGGCCACTGACGGCTGAATCCGGTTAGCTCCCGGAGAGAAGCCCCAACCTTCGCTGCCCGTTGAGGGGGTCGCGCGAGAAGTCGCACGACCCCCTTTCTTTTTTGGGCAGCATGACACGAAAACGCAAACCGCTGATGCGATCCTCCACGCCTGGACGAGTACTCGTCGAGGCGTTCGGCGACCTTGTCGACCCGCAGGAGTTCCTGCGGGATGAGCCGGGCTCGGTCTACACGGGCCTGTACTCAGACCGCGAGGGCGGGCGGAACGGCGTGACGATCCGCAACGAGCAAGACCTAACCCTGATCCGCGGCGCCGCCCGGGCGATCTGCGACGTGTCGGTCCATGCCAAGTGCGCGCTGAACAACCTGGCCAACTACTGCATCAGCGGCGGGATCACCTATGACGTGCGGGACCGGACGGACGGGCCTCGGCCGGCGGACTACCGGAAGACCGAAGTGGCGAAGGCGGCGCACAGCATCGTAGCCGAGTTCCTGGAGCGCACCGGCTGGGGCTCGGCGTCGAAACGCAAGCGGATCCTCAAGCGGAAGCACAGGGACGGCGAGCTTTTCGCCCGCCTGACCGCCCAGGGCGGCGTCTGCGACGTGCGGATCCTGGAACCGGCTCTCATTACCCAGCCGATCAGCACGCCCGAGGAATGGTTGTTTGGCATCCAGACCGAGCCGGACGATGTTGAGTCGATCCTCCAGTACCACGTTCAATGGTCGCCGCAGTCGGCGGACGACGTGCCGCCCGACCGCATGTGCCACTGGAAGATGAACGTCGACGACAACGTGAAGCGCGGCCTGTCTGACTTCTACCCGGTCGAGTTGTACCTGTCGCGTGCGTCAAAGCTCCTCCGCAACACGGCGGGCGGGGCTGCTGTGCTCGCGGCCATTGCGGCGATCATCGAGCACCCGGTCGGCACGACCCAGGGGGCCGTCGAGAGCTTCCGCGCTGGCAGCAACTATAACCAGCGAACGGAGGGCACGCCCAAAGGCGGCCGGCAACAGTACCTCCAGAAATACAACGAGGCGTCGTTCGTTCATGTTCCGCAGGGCCAGAAGTACGCGGGCAGCCCGCTCGGTACGGCGGGGGTCGGCGAGGCGATGGTCGTCATCGAGCAGGCGGTTCTCCGCGCCGTGGCGTGCAACTGGTCGATGCCCGAGTACATGATCTCTGGCGATGCCTCGAACAACAACTATGCGAGCATCCTAGAGGCGGGCACGCCGTTCACCCTGTTCGTCGAGTCGATCCAAGCGGACATCGCGGACGAGGATCGGGAGTTACTTTGGAAGGTGCTCAGAATCGCCTACGACGCGGGGCGGCTCAAGGGCTTCGGCTCGTGGGAAGAGACCAAGGCCGCGCTGGAAATCAACATCGAAGCGCCGCAGGTGACGAAGGGCACGAAGCCCGAAGAGACAAACCGGCGCAAGACCCTGCGGGATGAGGGTGTGCTGAGCGTTCGCACGTGGGCGGCTCAAGAGGGGCTGGATTACGAGCAGGAGGTTGCGAACGGGGCGGCGAGGGTTGTTGAGCAACCTTCGACTCCGGTTGTCCCTCAGAACCGCCTGGCCGAGGCCGTTGCGACGTTATGGGGCCGGTATCCGGGTGAGGTGCGATCATGATTAGGACAAGTCGCACAAAAGTTCATGTGGTTCGATACAAAGACTGCGCAAGTCTTATTTTGCGATACATCAACCCGGCAACGGGGAAGCAGGTACGAAGATCAGCACAAACGGACGACCGCGAGTTAGCGAAACAACGAGCATGGGACTGGGAACAAGAACTGAACGCTGAACATGATCCATTTGTCGACGAGTACCCTGGCGGATCAGGATGCGTGTATTTTATCGAACTAAAGACTCCCGGATTTGTGCGGCTCGTCAAGATTGGTTACACCGAGTCGAGCGTGGCCGGGCGTCTTGAGATTTGCAGAACAATGTGCGGAAACGCAACGCTCCTTGTCGCCATCCCGGGGACGCGATTAAAGGAGAAAAGGATTCACAAACACTTCGACGAATGCCGGTTATACCGAGCCGATGGGGAGCGTCCAAGCGAAGTGTTTGTGTTGACAAACAAACTGTGGAATTGCATCAAGTCCCTACAGGGAAAACACAAGCCGTGGGACGATAGCGTCTTTGATGATGCCTGACCTACCCAACAGAACCGAACGCGAGCGCCAACTGGCTGAGGCTCTGCTCTTGCAGTTCCAGCGGCAGGGCGAGGCGATCCGTTCGGCGTGGCCGCGTTCGCCCGACTGGAAAGGCATGGAGCGAGACACCCACGCGACCCTCGCGGCCGTGCTCGCGGGCACGTTCACTGAGGCGGCGAGCGGTATGCACGGTGCGCCCGACGCCCGGCGCTGGGGGCAGGCGTGGGCCGACGGCTACGCGTCCATACTGGCTGGCGAGATCGTGGCGACAACCCGAGAGGACGTGGCCAGCGTGTCCGGTACGTCGCCGGCGGAGGAAGCTGCGGCACTCGCCGCCGTCATCGCCGCGCTGGCCATGCGGGCTGAGAACATCGCCGTGACTGAGACGACCCGGGCGATCACGTCCGGGGAACGAATCGCCGTCGAGCAATACGAGATGAGCACGGGCACGCGATTTCGCCCGATCTGGCAGACCGAACTGGATGCTCGAACGTGCGACGTGTGCCGCCCGCTCGACGGGACGGGCGAAGAGGTCTTCGGCCGCGTGGCCCCGACCGGCCCGCCCGTTCATCCGCGCTGCCGCTGTTACCTCGAATGGGAGGTAATCGCAGCATGAAGTTCCTAACCGCGATCATGTTTGAATTCACCCCGAAATGCAACCTCGGATCATCACACCCGTGGTGTCCGCACAACGCGGACCGATGGGCGGGCAAGGACACCACGCGCAGCCTGGACGATTCGAGCATCCTTGACCTGGCCGTCAAGTTCACTGAGGAGCATGGATTCCGGGGCGTGTTCGGCTGGCACTACTACAACGAGCCGCTATTCGAGGCGGGCCGCTTGTTCGATCTGGTCCGCCTGATTCACCGCCGGGTTCCCTCGGCGCGGTTCGTCCTCTGGTCGAATGGCTCGTTGATGCGGCCGTACATGGCAGGACCGCTCAAGCTGTTCGAGCAGGTCATCGTGAGCGATTACGACAAGCGCGGCGAGGAACTGAAAGCCATCTGCCCGCACGTCGAGCTTGTTTACCCGTCGCCCGACGCGCGGATCGACGATCACGAGGAGCCGTGGCCCGGCCAGTCGACCAGGCCGTGCCCTCGCCCGTTCACCGAGTTCTGCATCGACTATCACGGCTACGCCCATGTGTGCTGCAACGACTGGCGAGGGAAGAGCAGCCCGGGCAACGTGCTGACCGACCCATTGCACGAGGTTGTCGACCGTTGGCAGAGGATGCGGGACAGGATTATCACGTCCACTGTGATGGGTGATATGCCCGTCGCGTGTCGATGCTGCGGCGTGCGCGACCCGTTGCTGCAAACGTGGGATGAAAACATCGCGTCGGAGTGCATCACGTATTCGAGGGAAGTTTACGACCGATTGGTAGGAGTCTGATTATGCCTGAAAAAGACTGGGGTGCCGTCGTCCCGCTCTGGGAGATTTGCTCCCCCAAGTCTCTGAGCTTCGACGCGGAGAACGGCGTCATTAAGGGTGTGCGCATCCTCGGGCGGCAATCGCTCAACGGGCGCGAGTACACGCCGGAGGCGATCACCAAGGCCATCGGGCTCTATGAAGGCCGGCCGGTCAACCTCGATCATCCCGACCGTTCGCGCCCGACCTCCGAGCGTTCCGTTAAAGACCGTTTCGGCTGGTTGGTCAATGTCCACCAGGCGAACGACGGCCTGGAGGGCGACCTGCACTACCTCAAGAGCCATCCGCAATCGGCGCAGATTGTCGAAGCCGCTCAGCGCAACCCAGCCATGATTGGCCTTTCGCACAACGCCGACGGGCGCACGACGCGCCGCAACGGCAAGACCCTCGTGGAAGAAATCATTGGGGTTCGTTCGGTTGACTTAGTCGCCGACCCCGCAACAACCAAATCCCTTTTTGAGTCAATGGAGCAAAACATGCCCGACATGCTGCCGCCGGACGTACCGGCACCCGAACCCGCCGCCCCGAACATGACCGACGTTATTCTGTCCAAGGTCCGCGAGATCCTCGATGGCGAAGGCGACTCGGCCACGAAAGCCAAGTCCATCGGGACGTTCGTCAAGGAGATTCTCAAAGTGGAGGAGAAGATGGACGCGAAGCCGGAGGAAAAGCCCGCGGAAGGCGACAAGCCGGAAGACAAGCCGACTGCCGAGAGCGTCGATCAACTCAAGGCGACGGTCGGAGCGTACCGCCTGCTTGAAGCGGCGAACGTCGAAGCGCTCGAGGTTCGCGTGAAGGCCGTTGCGGCCTCGCCCGAGGCGGACCGTCAAGCGCTCATCGAATCGTGGCCGAAGCGAACGGCCGGAGAAAAGGCCCGCAGTACGGGCCCGATCACCGAGAGCACGACCGCCGAATGGAAGCCGCCGGCGAACGCGAAGGAAGTCGCAGCGCGGCTGCGAAAGCGATAACCACCCCACCGGGCAACCGGGACACAAAGACGCGAGGAGACACGTCGATGGTACACCCAGAATCCAGACTACCGGAAATCTTTCTAGGGCAACCGCTCTATGGCCGTGAGGTCGATTGCGGCGCGGCGACGGCCGCGACCGTGGGCGGGAGCGCCGGGAAACTGACCTACAGCTACGCACGGTACGGCGGAAGTAGTCTGCCGCACGTGTTCAACATGCTGTGGACCGGGGCTCTGTCCAATCCGCAGTTCAAGTATTTCGCCATGCTGCACGGCGACATCGAGCCGGAGACCGGCTGGCTGGACGTGCTCTACGACGAGATGAAGCGGACCGGCGCCACGGTTGTCTCCGTCAGCAACGCGATCAAGGACGATAAGGGTGTGACGTCGACGGCCGTCGGCAGTCCGACGGACCTGTACGATTACCGTCGGATCACGACCACCGAACAACTGCGGCTCCCGCAGACGTTCGGCGTCGAAGAGGTCGCCGCATCCGGCATCTGGTCGCCGGACCGCACGGACGGCAAATGCCTGCTGGTCAATACCGGCTGCTGGATTGCGGACCTGACGTGGCCGCACTGGAAAACCACGGACGAGAACGGATTCTTGAAGTTCAACTTCGAGCAATTCCACCGCGTCCAGATATGGCCGGACGGGCATTTCAATTGTGAGTTCGCGCCGGAAGATTGGCTGATGTCCCGCTACGTCCACAACAACGGCGGCAAGGTCGTTGCGACGCGGGCCGTCAAAACGATCCACGTCGGTACGAGGGTCTTCCCCAACTACATCGCGTGGGGGCCTGAGACTGACGAAGAAATCGACCGTTTCCGCGATCAGAAACGCGCGGCGTTCGCGCCGCAACAAGAGGCACCCAATGCAGCCTGACGTACACGAGCATGGATACTGGCAGGGAGCGGAGCGGCTCCCGCATCGACACGATGCGGAGTTCGCGCAGGCTCTCTGCACGTTCCTTGCCGGTCAGACCGTTGTCGACTTCGGCTGCGGGCTCGGCGATTACGTCAAGGCGTTTCGTGCATCAGGCATCGACGCCGACGGCTACGACGGCAACCCGCAGACGGGCATCCTGACGGATGGCGTTTGTCGGGTGCTCGACATCACAGCACCCGTCGACCTCAACCGGCAGTGGGACTGGGTCACGTGTTTGGAAGTCATGGAGCATATTCCGGCCGAGTACGAGGCGGCGGCGCTCGATTGCCTCGACCGGCATTGCCGCAAGGGGATCGTTTTGAGTTGGGCCGTGCCCGGTCAGGGCGGTCTCGGTCATTTCAACATGCAGCCGGAAAGCTACGTCCTCGAGCGCGTGACGGCGCTCGGGTATCGGGTAAACAAACAGGCAAGCGACTCGCTACGAGAGGCGGCATCGCTTAGCTGGTTCAGAAACAACACTCTCGTTTTTGAAAAGGAGATTGGAGAATGCGTACACTGAACTCGCCCGCATTTCTGGTGAACCAGGAATTGCAATACGGGCAGTGGTGGGATTTCACCGCCAAGCAGGATCGGCAGACGTTCACCGGCTGGGTCACGGCCGGAGCAAACGCCGGTGACGACACGGTGGCGACGCCGATCTTCCTGACAGGCGCTCGCGCCATCAGGATCACAGACGCTTTCGCTGCCATAAGCGTCAACAGCGGCGGTATCGACGCGAACAACACCAGTGCGTGGGCTCTGGCCTCGTTGGCTGGAACTGCCATTGCCACCAAGACGCACACGGCCGACGTGGTTGTGGCGACCAGCTACAACATGGGAGCCATCGCGTCCGGCTACCTCGCAGCGAACACGGGCGTCACGCTGGCGATCACCAACGGGACCACCGCCGACCTGAACTCGTCCGTGGTTGCCGTTACGATCGGCTACGTTCCGGCCGATTCGTTCATGGACGGGCTCAAGATCGTTGCCCCCGACGGCGGTAGCGTCACCGTGTCCGACGGAGCCAAGGGCATCCTGACGATCACCCCGTCCGACGCATCGGCCGGCGACAACGACGAGATCTACCTCTGCACCGACACGGAGGTGGTTAAGTACGCGGCCGGGAAGTCGTTCATGGGCGAGGCGAACATTCAGTTCACCAGCGCCAGCACGACCAACGTCTGCTTCGGATTCACAGACGGCGTGGCGGCCGACCTGTTGGTCGACGAAGGTGCGGGTCCGAAGGCGGGCGGCGACTACGTCTTGATCTGGACGAAGGACGGCGGCACGCAGTGGTATTGCGGAGTGAACAGCAACGCCACGGAAACGCCGACCGCGTTTACGCTCGGCAGCCCGTTGGTCACGGCCGGCAGTTCCAGCTATCAGAAGCTGACAGTCGCGTGCGAGTGTCTGTCCAGCACGCGAGCCAAGGCGACGTTCAAGGTGGACGGCGTGTGCATCGGCGAGGTGGATTTCGTCTACTCTTCGGCGACCGAGATGCAGATGGTCTTGGGTGCCAAGAACGGAACCACGTCGGCCGTGTCGCTGTTGTCCGATTACATCGGCTACGAGTCTGTCCGATAGTGCGAAAAAAAGAGCCGCCCTACTCGACGCCAATCGAGCAAGGGCGGCCGACATACCACGGGCAAGCGTGCCCAATGGACTGCCTCACAACGGCCATTGTAGCACGCGAGCCCCTTACCAATCAATCAGTAAGGGAGAAGCGAGAATGGCAGGAAAACTGAACCGCAAAGAACTGCGGCAGATGGTCCAGAACATGAAGCCCGGCGAGGTCGTCACGACCCTGACCGAAGCTCTGGAATCCAAGGAGATTCGCCCCGATGAGTTCTCCATCAGAGAGCTTTTCGAGGAAACCGTGCCCGACGGCAAGGAGGCCGTCGAGACGTTCAACCCGTCCGCCGGCGGTTGCGTCCAGATCATGGAGGCCGTGGACAGTTCGCTGTTCAAGGCGATCAGCGGGCAGATCATCTACACGGCGATGTTGGAGGCGTACCAGTCGCCTCAGTTCATCGGCGACAAGCTGGCCAGGAACATCTCGACCAAGTTCGACGGCGAGCGCATCGCCGGGATTACCGCGATCGGCGACGTGGCCGAATCGGTGAACGAAGGCCGCGAGTACCCGCGGGCGGGCGTGAGCGGGACGTTCGTCGAAACGCCGCAGACGACCAAACGCGGCATGATCGTCGAAGTCACCAAGGAAGCGGTGTTCTTCGACAAGACGGGGCAGGTCTTGGACAACGCCAACAAGGTCGGTGAGTGGCTCGGCGTCAACAAGGAGAAGCGGATCATCGACGCGGCGCTCGGCGTGACGTCGCTGTGGAACCCCGAGGGTAAGGGTGCGCTGAGCACCTACAGCAACTCGACCGGGCTGCACAGCTTCGACAACCTGAGCAACGCGGGCGCTCTGGCCGACTGGACGGACATCGACGGCGCTCTGCAACTGTTCGATGCGATCACGGACCCGTTCACGGGCGAGCCGATCATCATCGAAGCGAATCAGTTGCTCATCGCTAAGGCGTACGCGCCGGTGGCCCGGTACGTTCTGAACGCGACCCAGATCAAGAGCGACCCGAACGCCAACGCGGGCACGGCGCAGTACGTCCAGTACTTCCCACCGAGCACGGTCATCCCCGGCACGTTCGAGATTCTCACGAACCAGTGGGTCACGGCCCGCATGACTGCCGGGAGCGTCAACACGCAGACGTGGTACTTGGGCCAGTTCCATAAGGCTTTCGCCTACATGGAGAACTGGCCGTTGACCGTCGTGCAGGACGCAGGCGGAGAGCGGACGTTCACGGCGGACATCGTTGCTCGCTACAAGGCGAGCGAGCGAGGCACCGTGGCCGCTCTCGATCCTCGGTATGCGGTGCTGACCGCCCCGTCGTAGTGCCCTTTGTGTCCCGGTGCTCGGGCCGTCGATCGTTTTCCTCGGCGGTCGGCGGCCCGGCCCGGTTCACTTTCTTTTTGGAGTTCGATCATGGCCTATTCCGACGCGACCGTTCTTGAAAAGCTCCAAGCCCGCAGGGACGCGATCCTTGACGAGCTTGCGGCGATGACCTCAGCGTCGGCCGGCGGCAAGCCGGACAGCACGCAAGGCGGCATCGGGCACGTGGCCTACAAGAAGAGCCTGTACGAAGAGTTGGACATGATTACCGGACGACTGGCCGGGATGAGTCAAGAGCCGTTCGAGGTTGTTGTGGAGGGCTGCACGTGACCGTCGCCTCGACCATCGCCACCGACTACCTGCATATCGACGGCATCGAGGCCGTGACGTTCACCGACACGTCGGGCAACGCGACGGCGAGCGTCTACGCTTTGCGGAGTGGGTTGAGCTACCGAGAAACGGTGATGGCTGCGGGCGGCGCGTATCAGCCGACGGACATCGTGTGGGAGTTGTGGTCGGCAACGCTGGGCGGCGAGGTGCCGACCGAAGGGGCGACGATCACAGACAGCGGCAGCGTGGTCTACACGATCCGCTCGGCCGTGGAAACGGCAATCGGACAAACCTCGATCAAGTGGCGGTGCGTTTGCGTTAAGCAGGTGGCCTAATGGCGGAAGAACTCAAAGAATTCGTCGAGTCCGTGCGTCGTATTGCAACGACGGTCGGGGACGATCTGGAAAAGCCGATCAAGGCTTGCGTGCCGATTCTTCGCGCGGCGGTTGACTTGAACTTCGCCAATCGAGCGACGCCCGACCGAAGCACGTGGCCCGCACGGAAAGACCCAAGGCCGACGCACCCGCTGCTGGAACTGAGCGGCGCGTTGCGAGCGGCGGCGACTCAAGAGGGCGCGCCCGGGCACGTCGAGCGCATGGTCGGCAACAACGAGGTTGAATACGGCTTGAATACGGGAACGAATCAAGGCGGCATTCCGGGGGCAGGCCGCCACAACTTCGGCGACGATCCGCCCGGCATCCGGCAACGCGAGTTCCTCGGGGCTAACGAGGACCACCTGGACGCGATGGCCGAAGAGTTCGCCGACTGGCTGCTACAGGAGGTGTCTTGATGTGGCTGGACACCTACTTTTTCGGCGTTTCGCCTTCGACTCCCACGGCGACGTGGGCCGACGATGGCGACGGCACGGGCGGCGTGGTGACGATTACCGGTTCTCTCGCTACGGCGACGAACACGATCTACCTCCAGACGTTCGACGGTGAGCTTGGCACAGCTACCTGGACGAGCCACGGCAGTCGGACGGGCAACGGCACGGTGAGCGTAACGGCGAACACGGGACACTACCTGATGCAGGTCGTCAGTGTCCTTGGCGCGGAGTCGCTCCCGTCGGTCGTCCATTACATCGCTGTTACATCGTCCACCGAGGCGGTGCAATACCAGTGCATGACGGCCATTCAGGTGAAGGTCCAAGCCCTATCGCTCTCGGGCGTTGCGACCGCAAGCGTGGTGATTCGTGAGGTGCCGAGTAAACAGGACATGACACTCCCGGCCGTTGTCATCGCGCCGCAGAAACCGACCGTCACGGGAATCACGAATGTGAGCGACGATTACACCTATGGGATTTTTATAGCCATCTTCGCGGCCGATAACCGAGCGCTCACGGCCAACACGGCCAAGTACGCGAAGTGGCTGCAACAGATCACGCGGGCGTTTCAAAATCAGCGTCTATCGGCCGTCGCGGAATCGGTGATTTGCACCGTTGAACCGATGCAATCCATTCCGTTCGGCGACTGGGCCAACAACATATTCGCCGGCGGCGTTATTGTGCGCTGCCGTTGCCGCGAGGGACGCGGCCTAACTTAGGAGACAAACCAGCATGACAGCGGCAACACTCGGTTCGCAAACAAAACTCTCGATCAATGGCACGGTCTATGAGTTTCAATCGTGCGGCATCGACAAACTCGGCTCGCCGGTCATCTTCCGCGCCGGCATCACAGGCACGATCGACACGGCT
>JALNYR010000206.1 GCA_023229725.1 Dehalococcoidia bacterium
TGTCGACGAGAATCATGCCGGGTCGTGCGCCGGTGGAGAGGCCGTTGTGTCCCAGCGCGACTTCGGCGACGTCCCCGCCGTGCTTGACCATGGTGACGACGATGTCGGATGCGGCGGCGACCTCGCAGGCGGAGTGCGCCTCGACCGCGCCGTGTGACAGCGCGAACTCGATGCCGGGGCGACTGCGGTTCCAGACCGTCACCGGGTACCCCGCCTTGAGCAGGTTCCTGCACATGGGACGGCCCATGTAGCCGAGCCCTATGAACCCGAGCCTTGTCTCTGCCATCGCCTCACTGCCTCCTTGGCCCCGCAGCATGCCGGCCGTGACCGCTGTTCGTGCAAACGTACTGAGTAGCTGGCGGACTCGTTCCGGCGGGAGCCGTGCTATTCTAAGTGCCTCAGCAGTGGCCGTCAAACAGCTGGGAGGGGAGTGATATGAAGTCGATTCCGCTGGTGAGGGTCCTGACTGATGCGGGCTACGGGTCTCGTCGGGAGGCCTCGAAGCTCATTGATGCGGGCATGGTAGAGGTGAACGGACGCATTGCGTCCTCGTTCACCGAGAAAGTCAATCCTGAAACCGATTCCGTCGTCGTGGTCGGCAAGAAGGTAGCGAGCGTCGCCGCCCGGCGCGTGTACATCGTGATGAACAAACCGGCCGGCTATCTGTCGACGACGGACGACGACAGGGGGCGGGCCACGGTCCTGGACCTGTTGCCGGAGGACCTGCGGTGCGAGGGTCTGCACCCGGCGGGCCGGCTCGACGAGGACAGCACCGGTCTGCTCATACTGACGAACGACGGGCAGTTCACCTACGAGCTGACGCATCCGCGCTACGAGCACGACAAGGAGTACTACGTCGCGACGACCGGCCGTCTCACGGAGGCCGACATGCGGGAGCTGGAGAAGGGGGTGGAGGTCGAAGAGCAGATGACGTGGCCCGCGCGTATCACGCTTCTGGAGGGGCAGTCGCCGTACTCCTACAGCATAATCATTCACGAAGGCAGGAAGCGGCAGGTGCGCCAGATGTTCGCCGCCGTCGGCCAGCAGGTCGCCCTGCTCAAGCGCGTCAGGATCGGCGACCTGCTGCTGGGAAACCTTCCCGAGGGAGGCGCCCGTGAACTCACGGCTGCGGAGCTGAGGGCGCTGATGAGGAAGCGGCCGACGCGCACTGCGTCGGCGGCAACTCGAGGCGAGAGCCGCAAGCGCGCGGCGCTCCCGGCGAAGCCGGCGGGGGCCAAACGACCCTTCACGGGACCGCAGTTGATGCGGCGGGCGTCGCCGGGTGAAGGCTCCGGCGCCGCGCCGGAGCGGATGGAACGCGAAGGCCCTCGTGCCGCCCCGCGACGGGCGGCGTCCGCAAGGCCGTCACCGTTAAGTGACCGGCGGGCGGCAGGCCCGGCAGTCGAGAGACCGTACCGGCGGCCGGCGACCGCGAGGCCGTCTGCGTCGTTCGACCGGGGGGCGGCAGGCCCGGCAGTCGAGAGACCGTACCGGCGACCCGCGGCCGCGAGGCCGTCTGCGTCGTTCGACCGGCGGCCGGCGGGACCGGCAGTCGAGAGACCATACCGGCGACCCGCGGCCGCGAGGCCGTCACCGTCGTTCGACCGGCGGGCGGCAGGGCCGGCGGCTGAGAGACCATATCGGCGACCGGCGGCTGCAAGGCCCGCGCCGTCGTTTGATCGGCGGGCAGCGGGTCCGGCAGTCGAGCGACCGTATCGGCGACCGGCGGCTGCAAGGCCCGCGCCATCATTCGATAGGCGAGCGGCGGGTCCGGCAGTCGAGCGACCGTATCGGCGACCGGCGTCGGCACGGCCGTCGCCGTCATTCGACCGGGGGGCGGCAGGTCCTGCTACGGAGCGGCCGTATCGACGGCCGACGGCAGCACGGACGGCGCCGTCGTTCGACAGGCGGACAAGTGGTCCGGCGGCGGAGCGCCCATATGGACGAACGACCGGTCAGACGTCGGGACGGCCCTACGTCCGGCGCACCGATGGCCCGGCCGGGGAGCGGACCGAGCGCCGCACGGGTGAGCGCGTCAGGGCGCCTGGTGATGTTTCGTCACCGCGACGCCGACCGGCGCGTGAAGGTGACGCGAGACCACCGGGCACTTCACCATCAGCAGGAAGAAGACGTCCCTCGGCGCCTCGCTGATGGCTTCGTAGTTGCCCTGACCTTTGGCAATCACCAGGTCGGCCGCGAAGAACTGCTCGCGCGTCTCGGCGGAGCAGGCGGACAGCACCAGTCCCGGCGCGCCGGAGCCGGTGTCCAGCAGCGTCGCGACGCGGTCGATTCCGGCGGACACGGCATCCTGCGCCGTGACGTCGTTGATGATGGGGCGCCCCCTGACCATGTACGCGTAGCGACAGTCGCGCACCCCGCGCATCTGCTCGATGAGCATCCGGTCGAATACTGCCTCGCCGCAGTTGTCACCCACCACGAGCACGTTCGATGCTGTCGCCAGCGCCGAGCGCAGCGCCGCGTAGTCGTCGATGCCGAGTTCAGCGGAGAGCACCGACTCCGCGAGCGCGCCGACATCGCCGTATTCAGAGACAACTCCGAGGTCCATGGAGTTGCCGGCGATGGCCAGCTTGACGGCCGCGAGGAGAGGGTCCGGTGCGGCGTCGATGGTGCTGCGGAATCTCGGCTCCAGCTCCAGCGCCAGGTCGTTGGCGCGTGACTTCTCGGCGGCGAAGATGTCGCCGTTGCGCAGCACCGCGGAGATTGCGTCATAGACGCGTTCGGCGAACTGCGGAGGGCACTCGTCGGGTGACAGCGTGTCGACGAGGCGTGCGACGTCTCGCATGATTCTCCAGCGCATCGAGGCATCGGCGCCGGCGCGGGCTGACGTCTCGACCGCCTGGCGGATGAAGCAGGGGATGCACTCGACGTCGATGTTCACGGCTGGCTATCCGCGATGCGTGAGCGTCGTTCTGTCGGCACCATCGTCTACACGGCGCGGCAGGTGTTGCGCACCTTGCCGCGCTTGACGGCGCGGACGAGCAGCGCGATGACGAACACCAGGGCCGCAAGACCGAGGAAAGCGCACACAAGGAACACGTTCTGCACGCCCTGCGTGTCGGCCACGTAGCCGAGGCCGCTGGCGGAGAAGGACCCGACGCCGAAGGAGAAGAAGAAATAGACGCCGTACATGCGCCCGCGCCACCGGTCGGGACAGTAGTCGGCGATGAGGGCGTTGAACACGGGCTGGCTCATGAAATGGAAGAATGCGAACAGCGCTGCGAAGCCCAGGAGCAAGGGACCGCTGAAGCCCCATACGCCGAGCAGGGCAGGGGCGGACACACCGATGGCGATGAGCGCAATCGCCTCGCGCCGGCGCCGGTCGCAGAAGAAGCCTCCGAGGAACTGGCCCGCGACGCCAAAGAGAAGCGCCACGGTCGTGAATGACCCGCCCAGCAGCACCGGGTCGATTCCCGCGATGCTGGAGTTCACGCTTGCACTGAGGTGGGAGGGCAGGAATGTCACTACGCCGCGATACAGGAGGCCGTTCAGTGTGTTCGCCGCGAAGATGAGGCCCAGGGGCAGGAGGAACGGTCGCAGCGGGGTCTGCTGAGCCGCGGCGACGGCATTGGGACGGGCCCCGATGACGACGCTTCGGGACGGGAGTCGCATGATGAGGAGGCCGAGGATGAGGCACGGCACGGCGAAGCCGGCGTACGCGTATCGCCAGCCGAAACCGGACGCCA
>JALNYR010000207.1 GCA_023229725.1 Dehalococcoidia bacterium
TCTCCCACCTTGACGGACGGGGTCAGCATGAGCCCTATCTTCCGCTGCACGCCGCCGACATCGGCTTCAGCGTCTTCGCCGTCGATGGAGATGATGCGTGCGGGGATGGCAAGGCACATGCTGGGCCCAATTGTAGCCTGAGGGGATGAGCCGGCACAAACGACAGCGGCCCGCCGCGGGAGTCGCTGGCGCTAGGCGGCGATGCGCGCCGCGATGACTGCCTGCCCGAGCGAGACGCAGCCGTCGTTGGCCGGGAGGCTCCGGTGGAGCAGGACGCGGAACCCGTCCGCCCGCAACAGGGAAGCCGTCCGGCTCACGAGAATGCGGTTCTGGAAGACGCCGCCGCTGAGTGCGACTGTCCGCAGGCCCGAGTCGTTCGACAGCAGACGGCACATCTCGAGCGCCACCCGCGCGACCGCCTCGTGAAACGCCGCCGCGATGATGGGCACGGCGACGCGCGCTGCTACGTCCCGCACGATGGCGGACAGCACGTCTGAGAGCTGGACGGTGTAACCGTCGCCGGAACGGGCGAGCGGGAAGGAGTACCGGTCCTTCGCGGGTCCCTCGCAGCGGTGCGCCTGCATCTCCAGCTCGATGGCGGCCTGTCCTTCGTAGTCAATCGTGCCTCTAACGCCTGTCAGTGCGGCCACGGCATCGAACAACCTGCCCATGCTGGAGCACAGCGGTGTGTTGAGGCCGGCGGCAACCTGTCTCACGATGCTATCCATCTCCGCGGCGGAGAGCCACTCCGCCAGCGGCGCGCTCCGCGCAGGCGCGTCTTCGCCAAACAGGTGCAGCAGGTAGCCCGCCGCCGTGCGGCAGGGCCGCATGACGGCCGCGTCACCGCCGGGCAGGGGCAGGTACTCGAGGTGACCGGCTCGAACAAACGACGCCGTGTCGCACAACAGGAACTCGCCGCCCCAGATGCGTCCGTCGGTACCGAAACCGGACCCGTCGAATGCGATGCCGATGACGCGTTCGTCGAGGCCGTTCTCCACGATACAGCTGGCGATGTGTGCGTGGTGGTGCTGTACCGCCCGTGAGGAGAGTCCCCGGCCGGCGAGGTCGCGTGCGAACGCCGTCGAGGCGTAGTCCGGATGCAGGTCGTGCGCCACCAGTTCCGGCTCGATGCGAAACAGATGCCGGTACAGTCCGATGGTCGCCTCGAAATGGTCGAGCGTCTCGACACTGTCGAGGTCGCCGATGTGTTGCGATACGAACGCAAGGCGCCCCTTCGCGAGGCAGAACGTGTTCTTCATCTGCGGTCCGACCGCGAGAACGGGCTTCAGGTCGAACGGCAGCTCTACCGGCTGCGGCGCGATGCCGCGCGCGCGCCGCAGCACGCACGTCGAATCGTCGACCACCATCGTCACACTGTCGTCGTAGCGGGAGTGAATCGGGCGGTCGTGCACCAGGAAGTAGGTGGCGATGCCCGCCAGCCGCGCCACCGCCTCGTCGTTGTCCGCGCAGATGGGTTCGTCGGTGAGGTTGCCGCTCGTCATCACAAGGGGCAGTCCGCAGTCGCGCAGCAGGATGTGATGGAGCGGGGTATACGGCAGTTGCAGGCCGAGGAAGAGGAGGCCGGGCGCCACGCCCTCGCAGACTGTGGACCCGGGCCTGCTTCGGGCGAGGACGATGGGCGCCGGCGTGGAAGACAGCAACTCACGCTCCCGGTCGGAGAGAACACAGTGACTCTCAGCCTCGTCGAGACCGCGTACCATGACGGCAAATGGCCGTGACGGACGCCGCTTTCGACTGCGGAGCTTTGCCACGGCGGACGCCGACGTGGCGTCGCAGGCGAGGAGGAAGCCGCCCAGTCCCTTGATGGCGATGATGCTTCCCTGCCGCAGCAGCGCGGCGGTCTCTGCGAGTGGGTCGGCGCAGGAGACCTCCCGCCCGCCGGCGTCCAGCAGGCGCAGTCGCGGGCCGCAGACGGGGCAGGCATTCGGCTGCGCGTGAAAGCGCCGGTCAGTCGGGTCATCGTACTCACGCCGGCACTCGGGGCACATCGTGAAGGACGACATGGTCGTGCTGGGCCGGTCGTACGGCATGTCCGTGATGATGGTGAAGCGCGGGCCGCAGTTCGTGCAGTTGGTGAACGGGTAGCGATAGCGCCGGTCGGCCGGGTCGAAGACCTCCCGCAGGCAGTCGGGACACGTGGCGACGTCGGGAGACACGAGCTGTCCCTTCGTCGGGTCGCTGGTGCTTCCCCGTATGCGGAAACCAGGCTGGCCCTCGGCGGCGCAATCGTGCGCGTCGATGCGAATGATGCGTGCCAGCGGAGGCGCCTTCGTCTTCAGTGCGTCGAGAAATGCGGCGACGTTCTCACCGCGCCCTTCGGCGTGTATCTCGACGTCCGCCGCGGTGTTCCGCACCCATCCCGCGATGTCGTGTTCGCCTGCCAGGCGGTAGACGAAGGGACGGAAGCCGACGCCCTGGACGACGCCGGTCACGTGGATGCGGGCGCAGCGCCAGTGGGGCTGGAGGTTCACGCCTTGTGTATCCGGTCCCGCAACCATGCCACCCATTCTGCCACGCCTTCGCCGGTCTTGCACGAAAGCGGGAAGAACGGCGCGCGCGCGTTCAGGTCGCGGACCGCATGCGTGAACCTGTCCATGTCGAAGTCGACGTACGGGAGGAGGTCCAGCTTGTTGATGATGACGGCGTCGGCGTCCGCGAAGATGAGAGGGTACTTCAGCGGCTTGTCGTCGCCCTCCGGCGTGCTCGCGATGACGACCTTGACGTGCTCGCCGAGGTCGAACTCGGACGGGCAGATGAGGTTGCCGACGTTCTCGATGAGCACGATGTCCAGCCTGTCGAGCGGCATGCGCCTCAGGGCGGCGTCCACCATGTCGGCGACGAGAGCGCAGCTCTCGGGCATCCCCTTCGTGTTTATCTGGACGACGGCGCGGGCCGCATCCTGCACCTTCTCGGCATCGACCGTTGAGGCGACGTCGCCTTCGATGACGCCGGTTCGAACGGTGGCGCCCAGCCCCGCGATGGTACGGAGCACGACGCTGGTCTTGCCTGCGCCGGGAGCGGACATGATGTTGACTGCGAGGCAGCCGTGGCGGTCCAGCAGGGCGCGGTTGCCCGACGCGGTGGCGTTGTTGGCGGCGAGGAGTCCCTGCACTATCTCAATCTTCTTCACGCTGCCTCCATCTCCTTGATGTAGAGCTCACGCCCGCCCTGGATCTCCATTTCCGACGAAGCGCACGAGGGGCAGTCCCAGCGCCGTTCCTCCGGCTGGAAGACATGACCGCACGACCTGCAGCGGAGTGTAACCGGCAGCTCCTCGAACTCCAGCTTCGCGCCTTCCGCCACCGTGTTCTGACTCATCCTTTCGTAGTAGAACTCGATGCTCTCCGGTGCGAATCCGGTCAGCGCGCCGATGACGATGCGTATCGTGATGACCTTGCTGACGCCTGCCTCGCGCGCGCTGTCCTCGACGATGCGCAGCAAACTCTCCGTTATGCCGTATTCGTGCATGTCGTGTCTGCCCGCGCCGGGGTCAAGCCCCGGACGCGCTAGTGCGTGTCCGGCTTGTCGTCGACGCCGTCCGCGACCGAACCGAGGACGCCGTTGACGAGACGGGGAGTGGAATCCGCGCCGAAGAGCTTGGCCAGCTCGACCGCCTCGTTGATGGCAACCTTGAGCGGCGTGTCGTCAGTGTAGAGCAACTCGAAGAGCGCGA
>JALNYR010000031.1 GCA_023229725.1 Dehalococcoidia bacterium
GGTCGCAAACGCATTCGGCGTGGGGTCGTCCACCACGTACACCGCCGGCACCACGGGAAGCCCGGACGCGATGGACATCTCCTCGACGACGTTGAACAGGCGTGGAAACTCCTGCTTCGTCACCTTCTTCGCGTGCCCGAGGGACAGCATGATGTCGTCCCCCTGGAACAGCGCCACGAGGTTCAAGATGAACCAGAGGATGAGGGCGAAACCGATGCCCACCTCAGCGCTGTCAACGAAGTACGAGCCGATGGCGGCGCCGAGCAGGACCAGCAGCACCCCCATGAAGAAGACGACGAGGGTCGAGCGAATCTGGTTCGCCCTTATCTGTTCCCACATAGTCGTGAACGTCCGTCCTAGGAGAAGCTGACCTTGGGCGCCTCGCGCTCGATCTCAGCTTTCGTCTCAAAGAACTCAGCCTGCTTGAAGTTGAACATCCCCGCGACGACGGTCGACGGGAACTCCTGCGTCTTGTTGTTGTACTGCAGGACCGCGTCATTGTAGAACTGCCGCGAGAACCCTATCTTGTTCTCGGTCGACGTCAGCTCTTCCTGCAACGCCAGGAAGTTCTGGTTCGCTTTCAGGTCCGGGTAGGACTCGGCGACCGCCAGCAGCCGGCCGAGAGCCGACGTCAAGTCGCCTTCGACGCGGGCGCGCTCACCCGCACCGGCGGACGCCAGCTTCTGCGCCAGGTTCCGCGCCGTCGTGACCGCCTCGAGCGTCTCGCGCTCGTGCTTCACGTAGCCCTTGACCGTCTCTATCAGGTTCGGAATCAGGTCGTAGCGCCGCTTCAGCTGAACGTCAATCTGCGCCCACGCGTTCTTGACCTGGTTCCTGCCCCGCACGAGCCCGTTGTAGATGCCGATGATTGCGACCACCAGGACCACCACGATGCCGAGGACAATGTAAATCCACATCTCACAACTCCTCATTCACAGGCACGCCGCTCGCTCTCAGGCGTGCTCGCCCGACTCAGATTGCGTGCGCCGAAGGTCTCACGCAGGTACGCGACGATAGGGCTCTGCGCCCCACCGGTCGCCGCCACGTCTCCACCCCCCTGCGCCAGCACCTGCAGCAGCTCGCCCGCGTCCAGCCACAGGCCGCCGCAGGAGGGACAAACGTCGCCCACGACAGGTTCCGCGTCCCCGAAGAGGCTCTTGTTCATGGTCCGCCGGCAAATGGGGCACTTCAGCCGCGCTTCCTCGACGTGGGAACCGCTGCGCGCCGAAAGGGCCTCAACGGTGCATCCGCACTTGCCGGCAAGCAGCTCCATCTCGCCGCGGTCGAACCACAGTCCGCCGCACTCGGGACAGCTGTCCAGTTCGATGTCGTCGAACTCGACGACAATCAGGTCCGCCTTGCACCTCGGGCACTTCATATTCGTCCGCCGCCGATTACGCGTGGCCCTTTCCCGGCACCGTGCCGCTATCACGCCACGCCGTCACGCTCTCACCCCCGACCCCACACATCCTCCGATATGCTACAACAATTGACAGGCCGGCGACGCCTTCTGGAAAGAGTCTCAGCACCTCCGCGCGGAAAGCCATCGGGCCCTACTGCCCTGCCGTCAGCTTCCGGAACTCCTCCTCGGGCATGTTGTAGCACTCGTCGGGACCCGGGAAGCTGCCTGCCTTGACATCGTCCTTGTAGTGCCGGAATGCATCGACCATCGCCTGGCCCATCTGCGCGTAGCGGCGCACGAACTTCGGCTTGAACAGCTCGAACAGGCCGAGCATGTCGCGCGCAATGAGCACCTGGCCATCCACCAGCGGACCGGCGCCGATGCCATACACAGGGATGTCGACAGCCTTGACGATGAGCCCCGCTACCTTCGCGGGAACGGCCTCAACAACCATGGAGAAGGCGCCCGCATCCTGCAGCGTCCGGGCATCCTGGATAATCTTCCGGGCGACCGCCTCAGTCCGGCCCTGGCTCCGGTACCCGCCGATGGCTGCAGCCGACTGCGGCGTCATGCCGATGTGCCCCATCACGGGCACGCCGGCCTTGACGACAGCGGCGAGGGTGTCCGCCACGTCTACGCCACCCTCCATCTTCACACAGTCGACGCCGCCCTCGGCCATGAAGCGCCCCGCATTGCGGATCGCCTCTTCCTTGCTCGCCTGATAGGACATGTAGGGCATGTCGCCGATGAGGAAGGCGTACTTCACGGCACGCGCCACGGCCTGCGTCATCCACAGCATCTGCTCCATGGTTGCCGAAAGTGTGTTCTTGTGCCCCAGCAGCGCCATCATCCCGGAATCGCCGGGCATAATCATCTCGATGCCCGCCTTGTCCTCGAACAGCGCCATCGGATAGTCGTACGCCGTGAGCCAGGAGATCTTCTCCCCCTGTGCCTTCTTCTGGTACAGGTAGCCCATGTCTATCTTCTTCCGTTCTGCATCGGACATCGTGGCGCCCTCCTTCGAAGTCTACGTTCCGGTCAGATTCTAGCATCACCCCTCAGCGCACGCCACGAGGGCCGTGACAGCATGAAGGGAACTGCGGATGAGAAAGCGCCCCGACCGACGCCGCGACGCACCAGGACGGGGCTGGAGAAAGGACGAACAACGCAACAGCGGGACCGGGGAAGCAGACACCGCGGATGTGGAAGTGCACCCCGGGCGGGGGCCGGCTACATCCCGCCGTCGATGCCGATAACCTGCCCGGTGACGTAGCTCGCCCGCGGGCTTGCGAGGAACGCGACCACCTCGGCCACCTCGTCCGGCTCGCCGGCGCGTCGCAGCGCAATCATCTCGACGAACTTGTTGCGTATCTCCTCGGGCAGCACGTCCGTCATCTGCGTGCGGATGTATCCGGGCGCAACCGCGTTCACGGTGATGCCGCGGGACCCGACCTCGCGCGCGAGGCTCTTGGTGAACGCGATGATGCCGCCCTTCGAGGCGGAGTAGTTCGTCTGGCCGGGGTTGCCTACGACTCCGGCAATCGATGCGAGGCTGACGATTCTGCCGTACCCGGCCCGCATGATTGCCTTCAAGGCGTGTTTTGAGCACAGGAACGTGCCCTTGAGATTTATGTCAAGTACGTCGTCCCACTGCTGCTCGGACATCCGCAGCAGCAGCGTGTCCTTCGTGATGCCTGCGTTGTTGACCAGGATGTTCAGCCCGCCCCACTTCTCAACCACCTGGTCGACCATGCGCTTCACAGCCTCGCCGTCGCGGACGTCCGCCTCAACGGCGAACGCCTCGGCACCGGCGGCCGCGAGCGTGCCCACTACCTCTTGCGCGTCCTTCTCGTTCTGAGGGTCGACCGCCACGTAGTTGACGGCGACCCGGGCACCCATGTGTCCCAGCTTCAAGGCGATGGCGCGGCCCATCCCGCGCGACGCACCAGTCACCAGCGCTACCTTGCCTTCAAGCTCCATATCGCCTCCACAGCGGACGCCCGGGGAACCCGGCGCCACCGTTGTTACTCCTTGAACCTCTTGAACACGAGGCAGCAATTCTCGCCGCCGAGCCCGAAGCTGTTCGTGAGACACACGTCCACCTTCGCCTTCCGGGCTGTGTTGGGCACGTAGTCCAGGTCGCACTCCGGGTCCGGCGTCCGGTAGTTGATGGTCGGATGGATGACGCCGCTCACAATCGTCATCACGCACACCACCGACTCAATCGCGCCGGCCGCCGTGATGGCGTGGCCGGTCATCGACTTCGTCGAGCTGATGGCGAGCTTCTTCGCGTGGTCGCCGAACGCCAGCTTGATTGACTGCGTCTCGGTGGGGTCGTTGAGCCTCGTGCTGGTCCCATGTGCGTTCACATAGTCGACATCGGACGGGGCTACCCCGGCCCGCTCCATGGCCACCTTCATCGCGTAGGCTTCAGCCGGAGCCGCGGGCGCGGTCGAATCGAACGCGTCGAAGGACCAGCCGGCTCCGCCCAGCTCAGCCAGTATCCTGGCGCCTCGCGCCTTTGCATGCTCGAGCGACTCAAGGACAACCATGCCGGCGCCTTCGGCGAAGACGAAGCCGCTTCGCTCCGCATCGAACGGTCGACTGGCCTTCGCGGGGTCGGGCTCGCGGGTCGTGGCGCCGAGTATGTCGAGGCCGGCCATTCCCAGCGGCGAGAGACACGAATCAGTGCCGCCCGCAATCATGACATCCGCGTAGCCAAGCTTGATGAAGTTCATCGCCGTGCCAAGAGAGTCCGCGCCCGAGGCGCAGAGGCTGTTCACGCTTGTGTTCGGCCCTTTCGCCTGGAACGCCATGCCTATCTGCATGGCCGGAGCGCTGGGGCCGGACCGAGCCACGAACAGCGGGTCCACGCGTCGCGCCCCGCGTCGCTCGAGCATCTGCGCCTGCCTCACGATGTAGTCGCTCTCGGACATGCAGGCGACGCTGACGCCGACCTTCTCCTTGCACTCGCGGCTCATGTCGATGCCCGACTGCGCCATGGCCTCGCGAGCTGCCACCAGACCGTAGTGCACCGCGCGCGGATTGCGGTCGGCCACCTTCGGGTCGATGTACTTGTACGCGTCGAAACCTTTCACTTCACCCGCCACTTTGACGTAGAAGTTGGTGGCGTCGAAGCGCGTAATCAACCCGATGCCGGAAACGCCGGCAACGGCGTTCTTCCAGAACTCCTCCGCCGTGAGTCCGAGCGGGTTGACGGTCCCCACCCCGGTGACGACGACTCGCGGACTGCTCATCAACCTTCTCCCTTCTCGATAACCGACGCCCACGGCGCCACAGACGTCCCGCCATCAACGATGATGGTCTGGCCACGTATCATGCCGGCTTCCTCGCTGCACAGGAAGGAGACCACGTTCGCCACGTCCTCCGGCGTCACCATCCGGCCGACAGGCGTGGTCTGCTTGACGTCCTTCACCAGGCCTTCCTTGATGTAGAACTTGAGCGCCTCGGTCTCAACCGCCGATGCGGACACCGCGTTGACCGAGATGCCCTTCGGGATGAACTCTATCGCAAGGTAGCGCGTCACCGCCTCAAGCGCGGCCTTCGAAATGCCGACCGCGGCATACGTCGGCCACACGAACTTGGAGCCCAGGCTGGAGATGCTCACAATCTTGCCGTTCCTGCCCTCCATGAGGGGGGCGGCGCGTTGCGCGCACAGCAGCAGCGCCTTCGCATTGATGTCGAGCGTCCAGTCCCACGCCTTCTCATCGATGTCCATGATGGGACGGCCGACCCCGGACGCCGCGTTGCTGATGAAGATGTCGAGGTGGCCGAAGCTCTTCGCGATGGCGTCGAACAGCTCGGCTATTTTCTCCGGATCGCCGACGTTGGCCTTCACGACCTCGACCTTCACGCCGAGCTTCCTCACCTCCTCGGCAGTCTGCTCCGCCGCCTCACGGCGCCGGAAGTAGTTGACGACGATGTCGCAGCCCTGGGAGGCAAGCTTCAAGGCTATCGCCTTGCCGATGCCACGCCCGCTGCCGGTGATGAGCGCAACCTTCCCCTGCAACGGTTTCACGATGTTTACCCCTTCTTCTTGGCGGCTTCACGCGCCACAAAGTCGACGAAATCGCCGAAGTTGCGGAACTTCTGCGCCTCCTCGTCCGGAATCTCGATGTCAAACTTCTCTTCGACCGCAACCAGCGCCTGCACGACGTCCAGCGAGTCGGCCTTCATTTCCTTGAATGTGGCCTCCCGCGTGATGACGCTCTTATCGATGTGCGCGATCTTCGAGACGATTTCCTTCACCTGTTCTTCAACAGTCATGGTCAGCGGCCTCCTTCTCAAAGTATGCCTTGTGCTTTGTACAGTTCGAGTTCTCGACGCAGATTCCCGACGATATCAACCTGCACCGCCTTCCGGGCGGCATTGATGCCGTGAACGATGTGCTCAGCCTTGCACGCACCGTGGGCTATCCTCACAACCCCATTCACGCCCCACAGCAGGCCACTCCCCTCTTCCTCCCCTTCATACGACAGCTTCTTGATGGGGAGCACGCGGTCGAACGCCCAGCCGACGAGGCCCTTCACTGCCGGGTACTTGCCCAGCAGCCAGACACGGGCGTGGTCTCCGATGCCCTCGTAGAACTTGAGCAACACGTTGCCGACGAAGCCGTCACAGACGACGACGTTCGCCTTGCCCGTGAGGATATCGCTCCCCTCGATGTTGCCGATGAAGTTCAGACCGCTCTTCTTCAGCAACCCGTATGCTTCTTTGACGGCCTCGTTTCCCTTGCCCTCTTCCGAGCCGGTGCTCAGCAGCCCGACGCTCGGACGCGCAATGCCGTACACGGTGCGGGAATACACTGTGCCCGCGATGGCGAACGAGAGAAGCTGGTGGGCTTTGGAGTCCACGTTGGCTCCGAGGTCCATGATGACGATGTTCGGTGCGAAGCTGCTGAAACCGCCGCCGATAGTGGGGCGCTCCATACCCTCCAGCATGCCGAGGTAGGTGGCCGCCGCCGCCGCCACGGCGCCGGACGAGCCGGCACTCACGAACGCGTCGGCCTTCCCGTCCTTCACCAGCTTCGTTCCGACGACGATTGACGATAGCTTCTTGTGCCGGATGGCCAGTGCCGGAGCCTCACCCTCACGGATGACGTCCGGCGCGTGCACGCACTCCAGCAAGTCAGGAGGAGCGCCCTCATTCCGGAGCGCTGCCGCCATGGCGTCCTGCTGGCCGACCAGGGTGACGGCGACGTCGCCCTGCCTGGCTGCCATGACCGCCCCTTTGACAATCTCGCCGGGCGCGAAGTCACCGCCCATCGCATCAACGGCCACTCTCACCTGCGCGGAGGACTGTGACATGCTCGTCTCCTCTTCACCTCACAGGACCACAAACGACCGGAACACAGGTTGCGGACCCACCCGGGTCCGCAAGCTCACAACGGGGCGGGCAAAGCAACATGCGCATCACCCGAGACCACCACCTCTCCCGCCTGGTTGGAACACGACACTGAACAGGTGACGCATACTATACCACCATCGCGTTTCGCCGATTCAACGCGGCCGGACACCGTCAGACGGTCGCCCGGACGCGCGGGATTCCTGAACCTGAGCGACAGCCCGCCGGTGCTGTCCCACGCTTCCCCAAACGCCCGCACCAGCATCTCGGACAGGTAGGCAAGCACGAGCATCCCGTGCGCGATGGTCCCCTTGAGGGGCGTCGTTGCCGCGAAGGCCGGGTCGATGTGGATGGGGTTGAAGTCGCCCGATGCCTCAGCGTAGCGCTGAATGTCGGCCTGCACCACGTCCCTGACGAACTCGGGCAGTGCGCTTCCCTCGCGAACGGCGTATTCCATGCTCCTATGCCCCCGGCAGAACGATGGTGGAACGGCCCTTCTGCACTGTCTGACCGGCCTCATCCTCGATGACGGTCTCAAGCGTGAGCATGCGCATCGGCCCGCGAGAGAGCTTCCGCACCACCGTCGCCTGGCACGTCACCCTGGCGCCGACGGGCACGAGCCGGTTGAACTCGAAATCCTGAGACGCGTGGATGGTGCCCGGCGGCAGGGAGATGAGCCCGCCGAGGGACGCGACGGCCCGGGCGGCAACCGCAAGTGGAGGCACGTGGTCGGTGTGAGTGGCGCCCACGGCCGCTACGTACAACTCGACCGCCGCCGCATCGAGTGTGTACTCTACGCGAGGAAACGATTGTCCCGGTGTCAGCGACTCGTAGTCTGCGGGCAAATCTGCAGCACCTGTCAACGGCGTCGAAATCGCTCCGGACCTTCGTCCGCACTCGTGCCGACTCGTCGGAGCTTCGGGTTATCATGCCATCGCCCCCTTCGCCGTGTCAACCAAGGCAGCGCTTGAAACGGTGCTCACGTACGAATAAGATAGGAGTCATCCGCTGCGGGTCGCCCGTGGGGCACAACGATGCAGGCATTGCAGCAGTTCTTCGGCAACGCGATGATTACAGCGCCTGCTGTCGCATGGGTAGCCGCCCAGCTCGCGAAGACGCTCATCGACACAGCCCGGCGCCGGCGGTTCAATCCCCGCCAGTTGACGGCCACGGGCGGCATGCCGAGTTCACACTCCGCCTTCGTCGCCTGCCTTGCCACGGCAGCCGCCCGGACGCAGGGAATGGACTCCCCCATCTTCGCCGTGGCATTCGTGCTTGCGGCCGTCGTCATGTACGACGCGTCCGGTGTGCGCCAGGCCGTCGACAGGCAGTCCGAGATACTGACACACCTGCTCAGTCACTTCCCGCGCACGCCGGACGACTTCGACCGCTTCCTGGAAGGGCTCGTCGGCCACACACGACTGCAGGTCCTCGCCGGAGGACTGCTCGGCGTCCTCGTGGCCGCGCTGCTGACCTGAGCCGCACACGCCTTCGCGCGTTGCCGGTCTGCCGCGGCTTCCACTATAATGCCGGAATGCGCCGTACCGACAGCTCCGGGATGAACGCCATACTCTTCCTCGTCGCACTCAACATCCTCGTGTTCTTCTTCACGCTGATGCGACCGCAACTCACGTATCTCCTCGGACTCACGCCGGCGCTCGTCACGCAGCAGCCGTGGACGCCCATCACCGCGATGTTCGTCCACGCCGGCTTCAACCACATCCTGTTCAACATGATCAGCCTCTACTTCCTCGGGAGCTTCCTCCTGAGGCTCGTCGGCGAGGCGGACTTCCTCAAGGTCTACCTCATCGGCGGCCTGGCCGGCAACGCTCTGTACATCCTGCTCGGGGCCTCCATGGTGCCCGGCGTGGGCGCCTCGGGCGCCATCTTCGCCGTCGGCGGAGCGCTCGCTCTCATGGCGCCGAAGCTGCCGGTGATTGTGTTTCCTCTGCCGATACCCGTGCCGCTCTGGGGCGCGATGACGTTCTTCCTGCTCATCTCCTTCGTGATGGCCGGCATCGCCTGGCAGGCCCACCTCGGCGGCTTCCTCTTCGGACTCCTCGCCGGCGCCCTCCTCAAGAGGAAGATGCGCGGTCTCTACCGGCTCTAGTCCCGCGACGGGCACTGTGATGGAGCACCCGGTCAACTTCACGAGCGATGGCCTGCGCCTGGCGGGTCGCCTCCATCTTCCCTCCACCACCGGCCCGGCCCCCGCGCTCTGCATCTGCCACGGCATCCCGGCCGTCCCGTTCAATCCAGCCGACGAAGGCTACGCCGTGCTCGCACGCCGTTTCGCCGCCGAAGGATTCGCGGTGCTGCTTTTCAATTTCCGGGGCGCCGGTCTCAGCGAAGGCAACTTCGATATCGCCGGCTGGGGGCGCGACCTCGACCGGGCCGTCGACTACCTGTCTCACGAGCCTCTGGTCGACCCGTCCCGCATCTTCCTCCTGGGCTTCAGCGGCGGGGCTGCCGCCGCCATCCGCGTCGCCGCCCGGAACCGTTCCGTGCGGGGCGTCGTCTCGTGCGCCTCGCCGGCCACGTTTGACGACCTGTTCAACGGTCCCGCCATGGAGGGTGCCATCGCGCACTGGCGCGAGATAGGCATCATCCGCGACCCCTCGTTCCCCCGCGACCGCGCTGAATGGGAGCACGGCTTCCGCGATGCCGAACCCGTGTCGCACGTTGCCCGCGTCGCCCCGAGGCCTCTCCTGATTCTCCACGGCGACGCGGACGAGGTGGTCCCCGTCGCACACGCCGGCCGATTGTTCGAGGCCGCCGGTGAGCCGCGGGAGCTCGTCATCATCCCGGGAGGACGGCACCGGCTCAGAGTCGACGAGCGGGCGATGGACCTTGCAGCCGCCCGTCTGAAGCTCTGGAGGGCCGGTTGACGTTCCGTTCGAGGTAGTGCTACAATGACCCGCTGTTCTGGAGGTGCGGAGATTTACGCCATAGTCGATTCGGGTGGAAAGCAATACAAGGTCGCGCCGAAGCAGACCTTGGACGTCGACAATATCGATGCGCCGAACGGCGAAGCGGTTGTGTTCGACAAGGTCCTGCTCGTGTCCGACGGTGACAACACACAGGTGGGTTCTCCCACTGTCGCAGGCGCGAAGGTGCTTGCGACGTCGAACGGCCCCGTGAGGGGCGACAAGATTGTCGTGTTCCGGTACAAGAACAAGACGAGGTACCGCAAGAAGACGGGTTCAAGGTCGCACCTGACTCGCTTGACCGTCGACCGCGTGGTACTGTCTGGAGAGTAAGAAATGGCACACAAGAAAGGCGGCGGCAGCACCCATTGCGGCCGCGATAGCCATTCGCAGCGTCTCGGCGTCAAGCGGTTTGGCGGCGAGTTGGTGAACGCCGGTTCCATCATCGTCCGGCAGCGCGGCACGAAGGTCAAGCCCGGCGTCAACGTCGGAGTTGGGCGCGACCACACGCTGTTCGCGCTCGTCACGGGCAGTGTCGCGTTCTCGGACGCATCCAAGAACCAGAAGAAGGTCAGCATACAGCCATGAAGCCAAAGATTCATCCGAAGTACTACGAAGATGCCAAGGTGACCTGCCTCTGCGGCAATGTGTTCCCTTGCGGCGCGGCCAAGCAGGAGATCCGTGTCGAAATCTGCAGCGCCTGCCACCCCTTCTACACCGGGCAGCAGAGAATCGTCGACACCATGGGACGCGTGGACCGGTTCAAGAAGAAGTACGGCATCAAAGACTGAGCGGTCGTTCGATAGTCATGTCGAGAGGAATGGCTTGTTCACAGGCCATTCCTCTCTTGTTTCACAGGGGACTCTGATGACGCCAGTGTTTCACTACGGGGGTCAGGCCCTCATCGAGGGGGTCATGATGCGCGGTCCGAAAGACATCGGCATGTCGGTCCGCCGTCCGGATGGTGTGCTCGAGACAACCAGCAAGCGGGTGCCGTCGTTCTACAGCGGCCGGTTGCGCAAGTGGCCGCTCTTCCGCGGCATCGTGGTGCTGCTCGAGTCTCTCGTCCTCGGAACACAGGCGCTCATGTACTCGGCCGAGAAGGCGGGCACGGGGGAGGACGGGGAGGAGATGCCGAAGGGCGTGCTGCTGCTGACGGTGGCCGCGAGCCTGGCCTTCAGCGTGCTGCTTTTCTTCGTGGCGCCGCTGCTCATCTCCCGAAGCCTGGACGCGCTCATCGCCTCCGACTTCGTCAGCAACCTGCTCGAGGGCCTCGTCCGCATGCTCATCTTCGTGGCCTACGTCGCTCTCATCGGGCTCATGCCCGACATCCGCAGGGTCTTCGCCTACCACGGCGCGGAGCACCGGGTCATCAACGCCTTCGAGGCCGGGGTTCCTCTCACACCCGACGCGGTCCGGGCGTACTCCACCTCGCATGCACGGTGCGGCACGAGCTTCATCTTCGTGGTGCTCGTGGTCTCCATCATCGTGCTTTCGCTGCTGGGGCGGCCGGTCCTGTGGCTCAGCATCCTCACCCGCATCGTGCTCCTGCCGCTCATCGCAGCCGTGAGCTACGAGTTCATCAAGTGGTCGGCCGACAGGCAGTGCCACCCCGTGGTCCGCGCCCTCACGTCCCCCGGGCTGCAATTGCAGAAGCTTGTCACGCGCCAGCCCGACGACTCGCAGATAGAGGCTGCTATCGCCGCGCTCAAGGCGGTGCTGGAAGAGCCTGCCGGCGCAAAGGCCGGCTAGCGCGTGTCGTCCGGGTCGAGACCCCGCATCCCGCCCTCTTCGGTCACGAAGCACGTCCGAGTGTTGAGGTGGCAGACCGGCCCGACCGGGTCGGCCCGCACGAGGATGGTATCGTTGTCGCAGTCCTTGTAGATGGCGCGCACGCGCAGGAAGTTGCCGGACGTCTCGCCCTTCAGCCAGTACTTCTGCCTGCTGCGGCTGTAGAACCACACATTGCCGGACTCGACGGTGCGCTTGAGCGACTCGGCGTTCATGTACCCGAGCATGAGCACTTCGCCGGTGTTGTCATCCTGGATGATGGCGGGGACCAGACCCTGCGAATCGAGTTTGAGCATTCACCCTCCGTACAATGAGATAGCCTCACGCAGGTCGATGGACCCCGTGTAGATAGCTTTGCCGAGAATCGCCCCCGCGGCGCCCGCGTCCCGCAGCCTGCGCACGTGTTCGATGGTCGCGATGCCGCCGGCGGCAATCACCGGGGCGTCCGTGCTGCGCGCCACCTCTTCCAGGGCCTCGAAGTTCGGCTCCGTGAGCGTGCCGTCGCGGCGCACATCGGTGTAGACGAAGCGGGCCACGCCCAGGGCGCGCATCCTGTCACACAGCTCGATGACCCGCATCTGTGTGCCAACCAGCCAGCCGCGCGTCGTCACGTACCCGTCACGCGCGTCGAGGCTCACGACGATGGCGTCGCCGTATGCACGCACGAGAGACGCCACCATCTCGGGGTCCTCGATGGCGGCCGTTCCGAGGACAATCCTCTCCACGTCATGCTGGAAGAGCCAGCCGGCGTCCTCCGCCGTCCTGATGCCACCTCCCACCTCGAGGCGCAGCCCCTCCACCTTCATCAGGTCCGCTATCGTCTCCCGGTTCACGAGACGTCCCTCCGCTGCGCCTTCCAGGTCCACCACGTGCACCAACGCCGCGCCGCATTCCTGCCAGCGGCGCGCCATCGCGGCCGGGTCGAGGCCGAAGACCTCCTCCCGTCCGTAGTCACCCTGGAAGAGCCTCACGCAGGCTCCGTGTCGTAAGTCGATAGCCGGGATTATCTCCATCGTGCACCACACGTTCCGGCACGCCGCTCCGACGGGCGGCAGGAAAGGCAATTATAGGGGATGACTCCCGCGAGTGTCATGCGCGACCAGCGCCGCGCACCGGCCGGGCGCGGAGGCGCGCCTCCGGCCTATTCGCCGGCCTTCCGGCTCTCAGCCGCCGGAGCTGCCGCCGCGTCCAGGAACGCGTCCAGCGACATCGCCTGCTCGATGGTGAAGGCGCCGACCCTCAGTCTGCGCACTTCCTCTACCGTTGCCCCCACGCCGAGTCGCTCGCCGAGGTCGTGCACCAGGCTTCGCACATAGAAGCCAGACGACACGTTGCATTCGAGCGAAAAGGCCGGATACTCGAACGACACCAACCTGAGGGAGTACACCGTGACCGCGGAGGCGGGTATCTCGACGTCGAGGCCCTTTCGCGCCAGCTCGTAGGCCTTCTTGCCACCGAGCTTCTTGGCCGAGTACGCCGGCGGGACCTGCTGTATCTCGCCCAGGAATCCCGGCAGCGCCGCCTCGACCTCCTCCCGGCTGACAACGCGGTCGCACGTCTTCACTACTTCGCCGGCGACATCGTACGTGGTGGTCGTCATGCCGAACAGCGCCCTCACGGTGTAGGTCTTGTCCATGTGGAGGAACTGGCTCGCCTGTTTCGTCCGGCTGCCGGTCAGGATGATGAGCAGTCCGGTCGCGAGAGGGTCGAGCGTGCCGGTGTGCCCAACCTTGGAGCGCACCTTCTTCTTGACGAGGGCGACGACCTTCGCCGAGGTCATGCCCTTGGGCTTGTCGATGAGCAGAATGGAATCCATGCCGCAAGTATAGAGCATGAGCGGCGGGCGACGTTGCCGCAGGCACGTCAGGGCGCGGGCAGAAACGCCACCTGCAGCACCGCGCCTGTCCCGTCGGCGACTTTCACCCGGTCGTCGATGCGCCACCCGACCACCCACACGATGTGCTCCGGAGAACAGAGGATGGGCACGCCGTCCCTCTGCGCCAGGGGAATGCCGGTGTCGACCATGAAATCCTGCAGCTTCTTCTCCTGTGCCATCCCCAGCGGCCGGAACCGGTCGCCCGGCTGCCTCCGTCGCACGAAGAGACGCCGTCCAGCCAGGTCGGCGTCGAACGCTGCCGTGAGGGCATTCTCACCGGGGAGGAAGTACGGTCCATCCACGAGAGACGCCGTCACCCGCCAGCCGGGTATGACCGCTTCTCCCGGGACCGGCACTTCCACCGGCTGAAGCGGGGCTTCCGGTCCCCGCACATCGTCCACATAGTGCGGCCCCAGGGCCGCCAGCGAAGAGGGTTCTCTGCGCCAGACGATGCCTGCAACGAGATGCACACGTTTCCCCGGGCGCGCCGCAACGAGCCTCCGCACCGCCCGGACGTGCTCCGCCGAGACGTCGCGCAGGTCGCCGGCCACCTGCTCGTGCGCCCGGCGTACGAGTCGCGCCTGGATAGCGGGACTGGCCCCGGCGAATCCCTTGAGGTTGAGCTGCACACAGTCAGGGGATTCGTCGGCGATGCTGTCGTAGGTACGTCGCGCTTCTTCCTCAAGGTGCTCGTCATCGTACTTCGCCGCCTGCCCCAACCGCAGCAGCGCATCGTCGAACTTCGGGTTCAACCCGCGGCACTGCGGCAGCAGCTCGAGGCGAACGCGGTTGCGCAGGTGCGATGGCGACTCGTTCGATGCGTCCTTCCGCGGCTCGAGCCCGATGAGGCGGCAGTACTCCGCCGTCTCCTCGCGGCTCACGCCGAGCAACGGGCGCACGATGCGAACGGTGGACGGCTCCGCCGACCCCGGACTGACGACCGGCACGGACGACGCACCGTCCAGACCCCGCAGCCCCCGCAGGCCGGAGCCGCGGATGACGTGCAAGAGCAGCGTCTCCACGGCGTCGTCGCGCGTGTGGCCGGTCGCCACCGATTCCGCCCCGACGCGGCAGGCCACCTCATGGAGGAAACGGTAGCGCACCTCCCGCGCGGCCTCTTCGAGCGAGCACTTCCGCTCGCGCTTCCAGGCGGCGACATCGCGGGCCTCCACCGTGCACGGCAGCCCCAGCGATTGCGCCGTCGCCGCCACGAAGGCGGCATCGTCCCGGGACGCGGCTCCGCGGAGCATGTGGTCTAGATGGGCAACGTGGAGCCGGAGGCGGAGGCGGTCGGACAATCGAACCAGCACGTGGAGCAGGCAGAGCGAGTCGGCGCCGCCGGATACGGCAACGACGACCGTGCTGCCGGGCCGCAGCAGTGTACCGTCGCGGATGGCCGTGAGCACTCCGCACTCGAGTGTCGCGGCGGTCAGGTCCCGGCCCGTCTTCATGGCCGTCTAGACCACCTGGTACGACGTGTCGTTGAACCGTGCCAGCCGGGCGCCGAACTTGCCGAACTCCAGCACGTTGATGCACCCGGGGTCCATGCGGAACCTCGTCATCATGCCCAGGGGGAAGTCCATCGCCTTCAGGATGATGGACAGCGTCGTGAAGTAGTGGCTTACGACGAGCACGTTCTCGTGCGAGCGGGTCTCGACGTACGGCTTCACGACGCCCCAGGTGCGGTCCTGCAGCTCCTGGAAGCTTTCGCCTCCAGGCAGCCGCTCGCGGCCACACTTCCACCACTCGAGCAGCATCTCCGTGAACGTCTGGGGGATGTCGAGCGTGCAGAGTCCATCGAACTCGCCGACATTCACTTCCTTGAGGTCGGGATGCGTGAGTATCGGCAGCGGATGGTAGCGGGCGATTGACTGCGCCGTCAGCACGGCGCGCTGCAGCGGGCTGGAGACGATGACGTCGACCGGCTCGTCGCGGAGCACCTCAGCCATGCGCGCTATCTGTCGCTGGCCGGCCTCGCTCAGGGCCGTATCGACGGCCCCGCCCTGCACCCTTCGCTGGCTATTCCAGACGGTCTCGCCATGTCGCACAAGCAGCAATCTCACGTGATGAACCTCCGCGCAGAACAGGAGAGAGAGAACTCGCTCAACATTCGAGCGAGAGAGACTCGCGATGTATCGACTCGAACGGTTCCACGAAGCCGAGTGCCGCCAGGACGTGGTCCGGGCGCGCGCCGCCCTCCTGGCCGAGAGTCACGACCATGTCCACCCGGCAGGCATCGCCTTCCCCGGCGCGCACGCCGAGCTCCTGCACGAGGGGCCGGAGGTCCTGCTTCTTCTCCACTCCCGCACGCAGAAACTCGTATTCGAAGCGGGCAGCCTCCAGGAACGCCCGCACGGCCGCCTCGGCGGCAGCGAGCCCGCCCGGGTGCGCCGCAACGCAGCGGTACCGGGCCGCACGAACCACCGCCTGCAGCGCCGGGATGCTCTCCGGTACTTCCCCCACTGAACTCACCACGAACCCCACGGGCAACTGGCGCCTCGTCATCATGATGACGGAGTCCGGGGGCATCCACTTCCGCACCCAGATGTCCATCAGCTCGGCCTCCGCCGTGAAGCCCACGGGGAGCGGCGCGGCGACGGCGAGCTTCGGGTGCGGCGTGAAGCCCTGCGTGTATTCGATGGGGATGGACGCGCGCCGGAAGACCCTCTCCCAGCAGCGCATGGTATCGAGGTGCGAGATGAAGCGAACGGGGGCACCGCGCTCGAAGCTAATGCGCAGGCGCTGCATTCTTCTCCGTTCCGCCCTCGCGCGGTGGTGCGCCGCCCGTGCCTTCCTTCGTCACCACGAGCTTCTCTATCTTCATGCCCTTCATCTCAGTAACGGCGAGTATCAGGTTGCCGTACCGCAGTTGCTCGCCCTGGCGCGGTATGCGTCCGAGGTAGCTGAGCACGAAGCCGGCCACGGTCTCGTAGTCGCCGACCGGCAGGCCAAGCTCGAGTTCCTCGTTGGCATCCTCGACCCTGTAGCCGCCGTCCAGCTCGTAGGTGTTCGTTCCCGTGACGACCACGTCTTCGTCCTCATCGGTGAGCTCGTCTCTTATGTCACCTACGACCTGCTCGGCGAGCAGGCCCAGCGTCACCATGCCGGCGACGCCTCCATACTCGTCCACCACGAGCGCCGCGTGGTGACCATTGTCGCGCATCTCCGTCAGCAGCTTCCCGAGAGGTTGACTGTCCGGCACGAAGTACGGAGGCCGCATCAGCTCATCCACGACCATCTTCTCGGGCGTGCACGCGCTGGTGAGCCGCATCAGCACGTCCTTCGCGGAGAGGATGCCAATCACATTGTCGGTCGTCTCCCGGTACACGGGGAAGCGGCTGTATGGCGTATCCGCGTAGACCGTCAGGAACTGCGCCAGCGTCGTCCCCTCTTCAATCCAGGAGATCTCGGTGCGCGGAATCATCACCTTGCTCACCGGCCGGTTCGTGAACTCCAGCACCGCATGCAGCATCTCCGCCTGGTCTTCCTCAACGACACCTTCGCTCTCCCCCACGTCGATGGCGGAGCGCAGCTCGCCGGCGCTCACCAGCAACTGCTTCTCCTCCGCGGTGGTCACGAGCCGGCGAAAGCCGAGACCTATCCGGTCGAGCAGCATGACGAAGGGGAACAGCGCCAGCTCGAAGAAGCGTATCGGGTAGACGTAGTTCAGGGCCAGCCGTTCGGCGTAGTGGACGGCAACGGTCTTCGGAAGCAGCTCGCCGAACAGCAGCACGATTGCCGTCACCGCCACGGTCGCGATAATCGGTCCCCAGGGAAGGCCGAAGACGCTGACCGAGAGCACCGTCCCGATGGTGGCTGCCGCGATGTTCACGAGGTTGTTGCCCAGCAGCACCGTGGCGAGGAAACGCTCCGGATGGTCGAGGATGCCGGCCAGCGCCAGCGCCGCGTGTGTGCCGCTCTCGCGCAGGTAGTGCACGCGCAGCCGGGGCACAGAAATGAAAGCCGACTCAGCGCTCGAGAAGAAAGCCGACAGCACGAGGCAGAGGAGGAACGCAGGCAGCAACCAACCGGCAGGCTCGTCCACTTGTTACGCTATCCTGACCCCTGTACGCACTGCAGCGGAACCGTCGCCGGTCCGGGTCGATAGCAGGTATACCGCGCAGGTATCGTAGCATCGACCCACCACCGTGTCAAAGCAGGCCGGAACCTGCTGCGGTGCATGGAACGAGAGGACATCGGGTAGTATACTACCCGGACAACTGCGTACGGGCTCCCCGGCACGCAACGCAGAGCGCGAGGGCGCGGAATCGCTCGACCACCCTGCGGTGGTGCTGCCCGGCGCACGGAAGGGAAGGTGGGCGGGGCGGCGCGCGAACCACCGACTGGAGTACAGCGCATGGCGAAGACGATAGCTGAAATCAACGAGAAGATTGCCCGTCGCGAGGCCGTGGTCATGACGGCCGAAGAGGTCATCGACTACGCGAAGGAGCAGGGCTTCGAGAAGGCGGCCCGTACGGTGGACGTCGTCACCACGGGCACGTTCGGCACCATGTGCTCCTCCGGCATGTACATGAACATCGGCCACGCGAAGCCGCGCATCAAGCTCGGCGGCGGCAAGACGACGCTGAACGATGTCCCTGCCTACGCGGGCCTCGCGGCCGTGGACCTGTTCCTCGGCGCGGCGGCCATCCCGGACGATGACCCGCGGAACCGCATCTACCCGGGCGAGTTCCGCTACGGCGGCGGCCACGTCATCGAGGACCTGGTCGCGGGCAAGGACATCAGGCTCGAGGCCACCGCCTACGGTACGGACTGCTACCCGCGCAGGAAGCTGGCGACGTGGATACGCCTCGCGGACCTCAACAGCGCCACGCTGTTCAACATGCGCAACGGCTACCAGAACTATGCCGTCGCCGTGAACGCCAGCGACAAGATGATCTACACCTACATGGGCGTGCTGAAGCCCAACCTCGGGAACGCGAACTACTCGTCCGCGGGCCAGCTCTCTCCGCTGCTGAACGACCCTGACTACACGACCATCGGCATCGGCACGAAGGTCTTCCTGGGCGGCGGCATCGGCTACGTCGCCTGGCACGGCACGCAGCACAACCCGCACGCGCCGCGGCTGGACAACGACGTGCCGCGCGTGCCGTCGGGCACGCTTGCGCTCATCGGCGACATGAAGCAGATGAGCGCACGGTGGCTGGTCGGCGCGAGCATGCTCGGCTACGGCCCCTCGCTGACGGTCGGCGTGGGAGTCCCGATACCCATCCTCTCGGAGAAGATATTCCGGCACACGCTGGTGACCGACGCGGACATCGTGGCGCCGGTCGTCGACTACGCCACGGCTCAACCCCAGCGCCTGCCGGACACGCTGGGAGAAGTGACGTACGCGGCGCTGAGGAGCGGACGCATCACCGTCCAGGGCAAAGAGGTCCCGACCTCGTCGCTCTCCAGCTACCCGCGGGCACGGGAGATAGCCTCAATCCTGAAGGAGTGGATAGCGCGGGGCACGTTCCTGCTGACGCAGCCCGTTGCCCCGCTCCCAGGACCGGATTCCGACATCAGCTATCACCCTCTCGTTGAGCGCCCGATAGAGGAAGGAGGAGCAGAGAGATGAAGGTATCGCGTCGCATCGTCCTCAGGTTTCCTCCACTCGTCACGGGCCAGCCGGTCGTCTGCCGGCTCGCGAAGGACTACAACCTGATGTTCAACATCCTCCGGGCGCAGGTCTCCCCCGGACAGGATGGACTGCTCGTGCTCGAGCTCACCGGCGACCGCGCTGACTACGACCGCGGTGTCGCATACCTGCGTGACACCGGCGTGCTCATCCAGCCACTGAGCCAGGACGTCATGCGGGACGAGTCCCGCTGCACCGACTGCGGCGCGTGCGTGACGATGTGCCCCGCACTGGCGTTCACGGTGGACCCTGAGACGCGCAAGGTGAAGTTCGACCAGAACAAGTGCGTGCTCTGCGGCCTGTGCGTGAAGGCCTGCCCGCCGCGCGCTCTCAGCATCGTCTTCTAGCGGGTGTGCCGGCAGTGGACACGCGTCGGGTCTACAGGGACTGGGTCGAGGGGCAGGGGCTCGTCACCTTCGCGGTCAACGTCGGCGAGACTGACCTGCTCGTGGCGGCGCCGCGCGACCTCTCCCGTGAGGCGCTTGCTTCGGCGGCGCGTCACCGGGCGACGGTCGAAAGCTACGTCCGTTCACATCCCCGCTTCGCCACCAGCCTTCAGCCCGTGGCGGCCCGTGAGGACGCCCCGGACATTGCCAGGTCGATGGCGAGCGCCGCGGCGCTTGCGGGCGTCGGTCCGCTCGCCGCGGTCGCGGGAGCGATTGCCGAAGCCGTGGGCCTCGACCTGCTGCAGCTAGCGGACGAGGTCATCGTCGAGAACGGCGGAGACATCTTCATGCGGACGCGCACGAGGCGCGTTGTCGGCCTCTACGCGGGCCGGTCGGCGCTCAGCGGCAAGCTCGGGCTCGTCATTGAGCCGGAGCAGACGCCGCTCGGCATCTGCACGTCGAGCGGCTCGTTCGGGCACTCGTTGAGTTTCGGCGCCGCGGATGCGTGCACGGTCCTGGCGCGGTCGGTCGCCCTTGCCGACGCGGTCGCCACATCGCTCGCCAACCGCATCCGGTCGGCGGCGGACCTTGGCTCCGTGCTCTCTTCTTCTCCCATCCCCGCCGATGTCGTCGGTGTCTTCGCCACGGTCGACAGCCAGGTCGCCATCTGGGGCGATATCCGCCTCACCCTCATCGACGCCGCGAAGCCCTAGTCCCGCATCCGGCCGTTCGGCGATCCTTTCGGGTGTAGGGGCACGTTGCACGTGCCCGCCGGGCCGGGGCCACGTCCCCTTCTCATGTAGCGGCAGGCTCCCATGCCTGCCCGGTGGGGGGACGCATTCTGCTGGTAGGGGCGAGGCATGCCTCTCCCGTAGAACGGTGAATCTTGCGCGGCTGTAGCCAACGACCGGTGGAATCACCGGACCGCACGTAGCGGCACGCTCCCATGCCTGCCCGGGGTGTGGGGGGGTCTGGTCTGTCGTAGGGGCCGTTCGTGAACGGCCCGGCGATGGTGCGCCGCACACGGTTGATGGCTGCGGTCGGCCCCATCCCTGTGGCGTGCGGAAACGCGCCCTGGTCGTTGGCTGTGACTGTGATTCGCGATGTGGTCCGGGCCGTTCACGAACGGCCCCTACGCCGGATTGCCTGTCCGGTCTCACCGGCAGGTTCCCACGCCCTCCGCTGCCGCCATCACGCGGCTGCGGTCATCCCGCGGTAGGGGCGGACTTTGCGTCCGCCCCTACCGCGTACATGGCCCATGGACACGACAGACCTGATGGACACGATGGACGGGCTCGTGTAGGGGCACGTTGCACGTGCCCGCCATCCGCTCGTCGGACGCCCTCCGCTGCCGCCATCACGCGGCCCTGGTCATCCCGCGTAGATACCGTCTTGCCTGTCAAGCTGCCATAGCTATGGACGGGTCGAAAGGTCTGCCGCTCTTGAGCACGCCGTAGGCGATGTGGACGAGTTTGCGCATGGCCGCTCCGACGATGACCATGGGGC
>JALNYR010000208.1 GCA_023229725.1 Dehalococcoidia bacterium
GCTTGGCCGCCTTGTAGCGGGCGTGCCCCGCCACGATCTCGTTGGTCTCGCGACACACGATGATCGGATCGTTGAAGTCGAACGTGGTGATCGAGAGCGCAACGGCGTCGACCGCTTCCTCGTTGCGGCGCGGGTTGCGGGCCCACGGCTTGATCGAATCGATCGGTGCGATGAAGGCTCGGGCGTCCGAGCGGATCTTCAACGGCTTCGCCTTCGGTGTTTTGGTTGGTGTTGCTGGTGATGCTGTCTTCTTGGATGCCCTCATGTGGCGAGCATGCCACCGGGCAACCGCTCCAGTCAACTCACGGGAGATCGATCTCCCGTCAGAACCGACACGAGCGGAAGTATTCGATGGTCCGCGCCAACCCATCACGGAGCTGCACGCGCGGCTCCCAACCAAGCACCGACTTCGCCATCGTGATGTCGGGTTGCCTATGCTTCGGGTCATCGAGCGGCAACGGACGACTCACAACACCACACTGCCTCCCGACCAAGTCGCACACGGCACAGGCCAACTCGGCGATCGAGAACTCGTTCGGGTTGCCCAAGTTGATCGGGCCCGTGCACGAGGGGCCCGTCGCCATCGTGCGCACCAACGCCTCCACCAAGTCGCTCACGTAGCAGAAGCTGCGCGTCTGCGAGCCATCACCATAGATCGTGATGTCGGTGCCCGCCAACGCCTGCACAATGAAGTTGCTCACCACTCGCCCGTCGTCGGGGCGCATGTTCGGCCCGTACGTGTTGAAGATCCGCACGACCTTCACCTGCACGTCCCGCTCACGGTTGTAGTCGAAGCACAACGCCTCACGCTGGGGATGTTCGAGCGCGTCGCCGTACACCTCCGACGTCGACGCTTGGAGCACCTTCGCACCGATGCGCGACGCGAGTCCCAGCACGTTGATCGCACCATGGACACTCGTCTTCGTGGTCTGGACAGGATGCCGCTGGTAGTGCACCGGACTCGCGGGGCACGCGAGGTTGTAGATCTCATCCACCTCGACGTAGAACGGGAACGTCACGTCGTGCCGCATCAACTCGAAGTTCGGTGCGGCTACCAGATCGGCAACGTTCTTCTTCTGACCCGTGTAGAAGTTGTCCAGACACAGCACCTCGTGCCCATCGGCAACAAGCCGCCGGCACAAGTGGCTACCGATGAAGCCAGCACCACCCGTCACAAGAACGCGCTTCACTCTACACCTTCTTCCGAGTGCCACGTGTGTGGATCACACGACGCTTCGACGTCCGCAAGCATTCGTCTTCTTCCACCTTCTCGGCGAGAAAGGCATTGAACAAGATCGTGCACCAACCATTCGAGAGCACTTGCAAGCACAGGTCGGTGTCTTCGTTGTATCGACCACGCCATCGGAACGGGAGATCATTCCTGATCAACATGAACGAATACACATGCACGTTGCGGAAGAACGGTGCCGCATCCGGTGTCCAGAATGTGACGTAGTTCGTGCCCGCGATTGCCACGTTCTCATAGCGGCACGTGAAGTCTTCCATCGCGGCCATGGCGACACTCGAATCACACCGGATGCGCTTGCGCTTGTACGGTCGCTGCACGTCTCGGATGTTGTCATCGAGTATCCAATGCCGTTCGGCACCGGCAGCTATGGCGTCTTCCCAGACCCAATTGCGTGCCGGGATCGAACCCAGTCCGAGGTTCGAAAATGGAAGCACTGCTAGATGGGGAGCAAAGTCCCGCGAGTAGGCTTCGACCTCTTGTGGCTCGACGACCAACTTGAATGGGACTCCATCACGCGCCAAGAACCTCGCGGTCAAGCAGTTGTCGGCGCGCCCTTTCGAGATGACGTAGACGGGGAACCTAGGCTTCATCGTCATCCCCTGCCGGTTCGAATCGCACCCCCACAACATCATCGCGACCACGTGGCGGCCACGGTGCACAGATGATCCCACCCATCTTCTGCGAGATGATGAGCCCGTGGCTCTTGATGAACTCTTCGCGCACGGCTTCGGTCTCGAACGTGATCGTCAACCGTATCAGGTGCCTGTACGCCGCGCTCTGTTCGTATTCGGGCATGCCTGTCCACTCGGCTGCGTCGTTGATGTCTTTCACCTCGGAGCCGGGGCGCGTGTTGTAGACCAACGAAGCCAGCATGTTCGAATCGAACCCTGTCCCCAGCAGCCCGTCGAGTGAGACATCGATCGACTTGAGCAGGTCGGTCAACACGCGGTCGTCGACCTCTGCAAGCCTCGGGATCTCGTTGTCACCGATCAGGATCTTCATCGCGCGTGGATCGTTGGCATCCAACTTCAAGCGCACGACAGGGATCCGAGCAAGCCCAGCCAGCCGCGCAGCTTTCACCGAGCCGTGACCAGCAAGGATCGTGTTGTCTTGCGCAACGACCACGTTCCGGTAGAAGCCGTTTGCCTTGATGCTCTCGACGATGTGAGCGAGCTGGTCGGCCGGGTGGTTCCTGTAGTTCTTCGGATGCTCTTTGAGATCGTCCACGCGCAGCGTCACGGGCTCGTGCACGATGGGCCCCGTTGCTGTCTCAGTTGTGGTTGGTGTCGGTTTGGACTTGGTCGACTTGGATGCCCTCATGCGGGCAAGCATTGCACCCAGTGTCAGAACGAGTCAAGTCGCGGACGGGAGATCGATCTCCCGTCAACGTCGCTGGACCAACTTCCCGTCGACGTCCAGCTTGATCGCGCCAGGTTCCACCAACGTGATGCCCGCCATGCCAAGCTCGGCCCTGGCCGCGTTGGCAACCACGAACGCATCGGCTTCGTCGAGCGATCCGAACTCGAACCCGAACGAGTTCAGAGCGGCCACGATGGCTGGCTTCTGGGTGCCCTTCCCGCGCGGCAGCTTGCCAAGCAGGTACACGCGCGCTCTCGATGCGACCATCTCCTCGACCGCGATCCCGAACGTGGTCCACAGCGCATAGCGCATGGCACCGCCAAGCTCGGCCAGCTTCGTGACCGCCGACGACCGAGCCGAGAACGCGTAGCCCTCCACGTACACCTTCACGTAGGGATCGGTCTGGCGGATCGATCGGATGAACACTTTCATGCTGGTCGCGATGTGGTCGATCCGTGCGATGCGTTCAAGCGGTGTGATGGCACCCGTGAGCTGGTAGCCGACCAGCTTGGTGCGCATGGTCGCCATCGTGTAGTCCCAATCGGGTGGGAGGTAGCACGCGGCCGCTCCGGTCAACGAAAGGTCGAGCCCGACGACGCCCATTCGGTGCGGGTCAAGCAACGCACGCCCAACACGTTGACGCGCCGCAATCGATTGTGCGATCTCACCACCACCCTTGGTCCGTCTCACGACATCACCTCCACGGTGGAGCCGTTCTCGTGCGCGACATGTTTCCAAGCAAGATGACGAACAATCCTACTGACCGCTGACTGGTCGATTCCAAACCTACGAGCGATCGAAACTTGATCTTCACCAGCAGCACGAGCACGACGAATCTGAATCACATCGACTTCGGTTAGTTTCGTTTTCAACTCTGAACGTCGTGCGTGCGTCCAGTGTTTGTCACCACGACAACGTGACTCCGGATGCAACCTCGCCCCGTTGTGTTCCCCACTTGCTGTCCTACGCTTGTTCACACGATCGGCAACGTTGTCTTCAACCGTCCCCAAGAACAAATGTTCTGGTCTCACGCACAATTTGTTGTCGCACTTGTGAAGCACACACAAGC
>JALNYR010000209.1:0-2046 GCA_023229725.1 Dehalococcoidia bacterium
GCGGAGCGCATCGGCGCCCTGGGACTGTCCACCCACAGCATGCCGCTCTCGCTGTTCATGACGTATGTGAGTGACCTCACGTCGAGGGTCGTCCTCATCGGAGTGCAGCCGCGGCTGATGGGGCTGGGAGTGCCGATGTCATCGGAGGTCGCGGAGGCGGGGGACGCGCTGGCCGGGCTGATTGCGCAGGGAAAGTGGGACACGCTGCGCGAGCTTACCTAAGCCTGCTTGCCGGTGACAATCATCTCTTCCGAGTACTTGTCGTAGCTCGAGAGGAGGAACTCACCGGTCATGGAAAGGCAGTTCACCGGGCAGATCTCGTTGCACTGTGAGCAGAAGCAGCACCGGCTCACGAAGATGCGCACCTTCTTCTCGTCCGGAATGAATTCGATGGCCTTGGCCGGGCATATCTTGACGCAGAGCTGGCAGCCGATGCACTTCTCCCTGTCGTAGGCAATCTTGCCCCTGAATCGGGGCGGCACGGGCACGGGCGGTGTCACGATGCTGGGGTCCGCGGCAGCTCTCGCCAGGAACGCCTTCACGGACTTCGGCGCGTGGGTGGTCGGGAAGCGGTTGGTCCCCGGGGCGCTGAGAAGCTGGCGGAACAGAACCTTCAGTATCCTCATCATGTGTCGGTACTCACAGCATCATGTCGGCCCAGATGAGCAGCAATCCCACGAGGCTCACGAGCGTCATGACCATCAGGTAGAACACGCTGGCCTGGTTGACCTTGAAACGCGCCATGGCGGAGCGCACCAGCGCGATGGAGACGAACATCACCACGAAGACCTTCAACAGGAAGAACAGGCCGTCGACCGCAGCAATCGCCGCGACGTTTGTGAGGCCCGCTGCGGCTCCGATGCCGTAGGGGAAGAACAGGGCGACGACGAGCGACAGCACGGCGAATCCGCGAATGGCGTTGCCCAGGTAGAAGAGGGCGAGGTTTCTGCCGGAGTACTCCACGAGGAGACCACCGGCCAACTCGGTCTCCGCTTCAGCCAGGTCGAACGGGATGCGGCCGAGCTCTCCGGGAGTGACCGAGATGAGTGACACAAGGAGCAACAGCGCTCCCACGAAGCCGAGCGGGCCGACAAGGTCCCAGATGGGGTACTGCGCCATGGTGGACAGGGCGAACGCATTGGCGTCGGTGACCTGCAGGATGCGCCACGCAATGGCGACAACGGCGACGGACAGCGGGAACTCGTAGCCGATCATGACGACCATCTCGCGCTGCGCTCCCACCGTGGCGTATGGTGAACTCGATGCGAAACCGCCGGCCACGAGGGCGAGCGAGGGGACCGTCAGCAAGTAGACGATGAGCATAGCGTCGCCGGAGCCTTCGAACAGTGCCGGCTGTCCGAAGAGGGGGATGTAGAGGAGCAGGGCTGCGGAGCCCATGACGCACATAACAGGGCAGAACTGGAACAGCCATCGCAGCGCGTGCGCGGGGATGATGTTCTCCTTCATCATCAGCTTGCTGACGTCTCTGAAGGGCTGCGCGAGCGGAGGGCCGACCCTGGCCTGCATGCGCGCAACGAGCACGCGGTCGATGCCGAGGTACACGAGCCCCACGACGGAGCCGACGACGGCCAGGACGATCGGCCCGAGGAGAAGGACGGCCGCTGAGGGCGGGTTACTCGCGAGCCAGCTCACTTCGGAGCCTCCTTGTCTTCTCCACGGACAGTGCGTGGAGCTGTTCCCCGTCGAGGATTGCGCCGGCGCGGGAACGGCCGTCCACAACAACCGCCCGGTTGGTGCAGGACATGCAGGGGTCCAGCGATGCAAGCGAAATGGGCACATCGGCTATCTGCCCGCCGACGAGCATCGTCCTCACGGACTGCAGGTTGGCGTAGGTGGGGGCGCGGATCTTCCACGCCTCCAGGGTTTCATCCCCTGCCTTCATGCGCACGTAGTGCAGGTTCTCGCCGCGAGGAGCCTCAACGCGCGCGACCGCCTCGCCTTCCGCCTTCTTGAGGAGAGCGAGGAGTTTGGCTATCTTCGGCTCGGCCAGAAGCGGTCCCTCAGGCATCGCGGCGATGCACTTCT
>JALNYR010000209.1:2056-3668 GCA_023229725.1 Dehalococcoidia bacterium
TCGATGAGATCGATTGACTGCTTCACCTCGAGCAGCCGCACCACGATGCGGTCGTACACATCGCCCACCACCTCGCCAGTCAACACGTCGGGCGTAATGGCCTTCACACCGAGGTCGGCGTAGGCCGAGTACGCGTGGTCCTGGCGGGTGTCTATCGGCACCCCGCTGGCCCGCGCCGTGGGACCCACGAGGCACAGCTGCCTCGCGTCCTCTGTGCTGATGATGCCGACGCCGCGAGTACGCATCTTGACGGTAGGGTCGTCGAGGAACAGCGCCCTGACTTCGTCGAAGATGGAGAGGTAGTAGTTGAGGGCCTCGCGGATGACGGGGACCTGCTCGGGCGTGATGTCGCGCCTGACGCCGCCTATCTGGAACATCGCCTTCGAGTTCCTGTTCCCCGTGAGCAACTCGGTCAGGTCCATGACTTTCTCACGGGCGCGCCAGACGTAGTAGAAGAGCGTCTCAAATCCGATTTCGTGTCCGGCAACGCCGGCCCACAGCAGATGGGAGTGGATGCGCTCTATCTCAGCGATGATGACCCGGATGTACTCCGCTCTGGCGGGTACCTCGATGCCCGCGGCCATCTCTACCGCCTGCACGAAGGCGAACGGGTGGCACGCGGAACAGATGCCGCAGACGCGCTCGGCCAGGTAGACCGTCTGCACCGGGTTGTTCCTGTTCATGCCGATCCACTCGATGCCTCGATGCACTTGGCCGGCAAAGACGTCGGCGTCCAGTACCTCTTCGCCGTCAATCGTCAGGTCGAAACGGATCGGTTCGTGCAGGGCCGGATGTACCGGCCCGACTGGAATCGTGAAGCTCGTCCTCTCGACGGAATCACTCATGTTGTATCCCCTGCTTGCCGGGAAGCACCTTCAACATCTTCTGGGGCCCGGTCTCATCCCGGCGCCAGGGATAAACTCCCTGCGGGAAGTCCTCGGGGATGAAGAGGCGACGGGCGTCAGGGATGCCCGTTACCCGGATTCCCATCATCTCCTGCACTTCTCGCTCGGAGAAGATGGCTCCGGGGATGACGTCCGTTATCGTGGGAATGGTGAGATCGGCCTTAGAGAGGGTAACGCGAATGGCGAGAGCCAGCGCCTTCAGGTGCCGGCCGCAGAACAGGGAGAAGTGGTAGATGAGCTCCACGGTGTCCCCTCGATCGACCGGCGTGATGACCGTGAAATGCGGGTTCTCCTGCAGCTGGCAGACGTGGAGTACCGCGGTGCGGAAGCCCTCGCGGTTGATGTCCAGCCACACCGAGGTGTAGACGTTCTTCTTCAGCGCCAGTTCCCGCTCATAGACGCGGCTGTCGACCAGCGCCCCGTTCAGGGCGGTCTTGAAGCTCTCGATGACCTCTCTTGCCCCGGGTGTGTCCATATGTCAGGCTGCCTTCTCCTTGACCGCACCTTCCAGCTTGAGCCACGCTTTCACGACGCCGTCGATGATGGCTTCCGGCCGCGGAGGGCAGCCGTGAACATATACGTCGACGGGGATTATCTGGTCCACCGGCCCCACGAGGTTGTACGATTCGTGGAACACGTCGCCCTCAACTCCGCAGTTGCCGATGACCATCACGACCTTGGGCGACGGCGTCTGGGCGTAGATTCTC